>CAYQTH010000081.1:945-8400 GCA_964420415.1 uncultured Macromonas sp.
CAGCGCCATGGCCGCCGGGATGTAGCGCTGCAAGCCGCCGATGTAATGGAAGAACGCATCGGACGGGGTGCCGTCCGCGTTGCTGAAAATGTTCTGGCCGGTGGCTTTGTCCACGATGCTCTGGTGCACGTGCATGGCGCTGCCGGGCTCGCCCGCAATGGGTTTGGCCATGAAGGTGGCGTACATGTCGTGCCGCAACGCGGCCTCGCGCACGGTGCGCTTGAACAGGAACACCTCGTCGGCCAGGCCCAGCGGGTGGGCGTGGAAGAAGTTGATCTCCATCTGCCCGGCGCCCACTTCGTGGATCAGGGTGTCCACGTTGAGCTCCATTTTTTCGCAGTAGTCGTAGATGTCCTCGAACAGCGGATCGAATTCGTTCACCGCATCGATGCTGTAGGCCTGGCGCGAGGTTTCGGCCCGGCCGCTGCGGCCGATGGGGGCTTTGAGCGGGGTGTTGGCGTCGGTGTTGCGGGCGGTGAGGTAGAACTCCAGTTCCGGCGCCACCACCGGGTCCCAGCCTTCAGCGGCGTACAGGTCGCAAATGTGGCGCAGCACGCTGCGGGGCGCGTAGGGCACCAAGTTGCCCTGGTGGTCGTAACAGTCGTGGATGACCTGCGCGGTGGGGTCCACCGCCCAGGGCACGATGCGGATGGTGGACGGGTCGGGCCGCAGCTGCATGTCGCTGTCGGTGGGGGAAATCACGTCGTAGTACGGGCCGCTGGGCGGGAATTCGCCGGTCACGCCCATGGCCACAATGGCTTGCGGCAGCCGCATGCCGCGGTCTTCGGTGAATTTTTCGCGCGGCAAAATTTTCCCGCGTGCCACGCCCGTGAGGTCGGGCACCAGGCACTCGACCTCGGTGACGCGCTTCTGGTTGAGCCAATGCTCCAGGTCGTTGAAGGTCTGGAGGGTTTTGCTGTCACTCATGATGTCCCTTGTTCGTTGGTCCCTGTGAGAAAGATTCTGGCGGCTTTCCCACCTGTTTGTCGAACCGGTTTAACCCGGTATGCGGCGTTGGGCAGAACGGTCAGGGCTTGTCTGGAGCGGTGGCGTAGCTGCGGTCGTCGCGCATGCGTTCGGCATGGCGCTGGCGCACGGCCGCACCGAAAGCGTTGAAGATGGCGCTGTAGAACGGGTTTTCGTCACAGCGCCATTCGGGGTGCCATTGCACGGCCGTGGCAAAGGTGCGGGCGCCTTCCACCTCGAAGGCTTCCACCAGGCCATCGGGCGCGTGCGCCAGGGCACGCAAACCCGGTGCCAGGCGGCACACGCCCTGGCCGTGCAGGGAATTCACTTGTGCCCGCGTGCCGCCCGCCCACTGGGCCAGCGCGCTGCCGGGCACGATGTCGATGTCGTGCGCCAGCGCACCGTACTGCTCGTCGGGCGTGCCTTGGGGTTCGCGGTGGTCCATCAAACCGGGCACAGCGTGCACCGCCTGGTGCAGGCTGCCGCCCAGTGCGACGTTGATTTCCTGGAAGCCCCGGCAAATGCCGAACAGCGGCACGCCCTGCGCCACGCAGGCCCGCACCAGCGTGAGGGTGAGCGAATCACGTTCCGGGTCGAGCGGCAGGCTGGGGTCGTGCACGGCCTCGTTGAAGTGCGAAGGGTGAACGTTGGACGGCGAGCCGGTGAGCATCACGCCGTCGACCATGGCCAGCAGGTGGTCCACCTGCGCGGCGTCGGCCAGCGGGAACATGACGGGCTGCGCCTGCGCGCCCACCTTGACGGCGCGTGCGTACTTGTCGCCCAGCAGCAGGTAGGGCATTTTGTGTCCGTGGCTGCCCAGCAGACGGTGGTCCGCCGGCAACCAGACCATGCACGGATGGGGTGTCATGCATTGCTCCATGTGGTTGGGTCCATTGTGGGGCTGAAATTGGTTGAAAATGAGGGCCATTCGGGATGCACCCAAGGTGCCACTTGCAAACTCCACGCCATGTTGTCGGAATACCTGCTGTCTGAAATGGCCCGGCTCGACGCTGCGGGCGCCCTGCCCCTGCACCGCCAACTGTACGAAGCGCTGCGGCGGGCCATGCTGGAGGGCAAACTGGCCGCTGGCGACCGCCTGCCCTCCAGCCGCGACCTGGCGCAGGACCTGGCCCTGTCGCGCAACACGGTAGTGGCAGCGCTGGGGCAACTCACGGTGGAAGGCTACCTGGCCAGCCAGGTGGGCAGCGGCACCTATGTACACGACCATGTGCCATTGCCAGTCCACCGTACCCGCACCACGCCCGTGCGGGCGGCCCGGCTGTCGGCGCGCGGCGAAGCGCTGGCGCACCAGCACGGCGCACGCGACCTCGAAATCCAGCCCTTTGTGGCAGGCTCGGCCGACTTCAGCGCCTTCCCCGTGGCGCTGTGGCAGCGGCTGCAGAACAAGCACTGGCGCCACGCCCGGCCCGACATGCTGGATTACAACGACTCGGGTGGCTACGGCCCGCTGCGCCGCGCCGTGGCCGACTACCTGCGCGTGTTCCGCAGTGTGCAGCTGGACGCCGACCAGGTGATCATCACCAGCGGCACCCAGCAGTCGCTCAGCCTGTGCGCACAGCTGCTGGCCGACCACGGCGACACGGTGTGGATCGAAGACCCGGCCTACTGGGGCGCGGTCAAGGCCTTCACCGCCAGCGGGCAACAACTGCACCCGGTGAAGGTGGACGACGAAGGCATTGCGCCCACCGAGGAGGACGAAAAGCAGCGCCCAAGGCTGATCTACGTGACGCCTTCGCACCAGTACCCGAGCGGGGTGGTCATGTCGCTGGCGCGGCGCCAGCAGTTGCTGGCCAGCGCGGCACGTTGCGGCGCCTGGGTGCTGGAAGACGACTACGACAGCGAATTCCGCTTCAGCGGCCCGCCCATATCTTCGCTGGAGGGGCTGGACCAGGAAGGGCGCGTGCTCTACATGGGCACGTTTTCCAAAGTGCTGTACCCCGGCCTGAAACTGGGCTACCTGGTGGTACCCAAACCGCTGGTGGCGGCGTTCAAGCTGGCGCACTACGACCTGAACCGGCCGGGGCAAATGCCCTTGCAGGCGGCCCTGGCCGAATTCATAGAAATGGGCCACTTCAGCAGCGCGTTGCGCCGCGCCCGCCAGACCTACGCGGAACGGCGTGAAGCCTTGCTGCACGCCTTGCAGCCGGTGCTGTCCCAAGGGGACGCCCGCATCCACGGCGTGGCCCAGGGGCTGCACCTGTGCGTGCGCCTGCCCGCCCACGTGAACGACCGGGCACTGGCGAAGCAGCTGGCCCAGCAAGGGCTCACGGTGCGCCCCTTGTCGGCTTACGCGCTGCGGCGGCAGGACCTGAGCGGGCTGGTCATGGGCTATGGCTACGCTTCACAGGCCGCCATAGAGCGCGACGGCCCGGTGCTGGCGGCAGCCTTGCTCAGCGGCTTGAAAGATTCACACCCCTGAATCCAGTGCATGGGCGAATTTGGCGGTTTGTTGTCCCAGGTCCGCACTGGGCGGCAGACCAAACAGCCTTTTGTATTCTCGGCTGAATTGCGACGCGCTTTCGTACCCGACCGAGTACGCCACACGCGCTGCGTTGGTCGCGGTTCGGACCAATCGCTCTCTGGCTTCGTAGAGCCGCACGGTTTTCTGGTACTGCAAAGGCGACATGGACATCACCTCTTTGAATCGTCGATGAAACACCGTAACGCTCATCCCCGCCTCTTTGGCCAGGCTTTCAACTTTGATGGGTTCGCTGTAGTTCTCTCGGATCCATGCGGCTGTGGACCGAATCTGCCGAACGGCCGGTTCGTCAGCAAAAACCGACGACAGCAGGTGAGCCTGCGGTCCCGCCAGCAATCTGAACAAAATTTCCTTTTCTATCAAGGGTGCAAGGAAGGGAATTTCATCGGGTCGGCCCAACAGCTCACACATGCGCCGCCACGCATCCAACAACAGTTCATCGGAAGTAGCCACACCAAAATGGGCATGGCTTCTTAGGCTGGGCAGACATGACATTGCTCCCGCCACTTCCGACACAGCGGCGGCATTCAAACTCAATGTGAGCGACAAGTAGCTCTGGCGTCCTTCATCGACGCAGATACGCGCCATCGTCGGCACGTGAGCCGTTGCAATCAGATACTGGCCCGCACCGTATTCCACCACCTCACAGCCTGCAGAAAGCTGCTTTGAACCCGACAGGACTAGGCAAACCACAGGTGCGTAGAGCATGGGCACCGGCATGGCGGATGCGGGCAGGCATCCAATGCGAAAACCAGGAATGGCTTCTCCGCTACTTGCATTGGCATAGCGTTCAGCAAGTCGGCACAGGTGAGCAAGATCGTTCATGTCCGCATGATGCACAACTTGACACCTACTTGCCACGTTTTGGCAGTTTTAGGCAAACCTTGCACAGCTTTAGGCAACCTGCACGCCGACACCAGCCATATCCTGCTTTGACCCAATCAACCGCAGGAGCAGACATGCAGAAAAGGCAACTCGGCCGCAACGGACCCACGGTGTCCGCCATCGGATATGGCGCCATGGGCATTTCAATGGCTTATGGTCCAAGTGACCGGCAAAACGGAATCGATGTGATCCGCCATGCATACGAACAAGGCGTCACCCTGTTCGATACCGCAGAGCTGTATGGATGGGGCGACAACGAGAAAATCGTCGGGCAGGCGGTCCATCCCTTCCGCGACGACGTCATCATCGCCACCAAGTTTGGATTCACCCACAGCTATGGGCTGGACAGCAGGCCCGATCACATCCGGGAGGTGGTGGACAACAGCCTGAAATACCTGGGCGTTGAATGCATAGACCTGCTCTACCAGCACCGGGTTGATCCTGCCGTGCCCATTGAAGAAGTCGCTGGCGCCGTGCGCGACCTGATCCAGAAAGGCAAGGTCAAGTATTTCGGCCTGTGCGAAGCCGGGCCGCAAACCATTCGGCGAGCACATGCCGTGCAACCTGTCACCGCACTGCAGACGGAATACTCTGTTTTTGAGCGGGATGTGGAGAGCCTGTTTCCGACCTTGCGCGAACTGGGCATAGGTTTTGTCGCTTACTCTCCGCTGGGGCGAGGGTTCTTGACCGCTGCGGTCCAACCCGCAGCTGCATACGACGCCGAAGACTACCGCCGGATTGACCCACGCTGGCAGCCAGGCAACTATGAAAAGAACTTGTCCGCCATCAAACAGCTGACGGCATTTGCCGCCAGCAAGGGACTCACGGTGAGCCAACTCGCCCTGGCCTGGCTACTGGCGCAAGGAAAAGACATCGTACCGATTCCAGGCACCCGGCACCTGGACAGGCTGACAGAGAACGTTTCAGCAGAGGAGATCGTTCTGACGGAACAAGACCTGGCCACCATCAGGAACATACTTCCCAGTGGTGGATTTGGCGGCCGCTATGCGCAGGATGCGATGCCACAGTGGGTTTGACCCACAACCGGCTAATCCTGCGCTTCCGGCAAGGCAATGGTCAGGCCGTCCAGTTCGTCCGTCATGACGAGCTGGCAGGTCAGGCGGCTGTTGTCTTGGCGGCAACGCACGTTTTCCAGCATGCTGAGCTCTTCCTCGCTGGGAGCGGGCAGGCGCTGTTCCCACCCGGCACCCACATAGCCATTGCAGGTGCCGCACATCATGTAGCCACCGCAGTAGCCCACAATGCCCGGCACGCCGTGGAACAGTGCCGCATCTTTCACCGATTGCCCGGCCGAGGCCTCCACCTCGTGGCGGGTGCCGTCGTGCTCAATAAAACAGATTTTCGGCACGCTGTACTCCTCAGACCGGCCACACGATGGGCAGGCTGCGCACCCCCATCGTCACACCGCCCATGGTGCGCGGCGCCTGGCCGGGCGCCAGCTCGAAATAGGGAATGCGCTTGAGCCATTCGGTGAGGAAAATGCGCAGCTCGATGCGTGCCAGATGGGCGCCGGGGCAGAAGTGCGGCCCGGCACCAAAGGTCAGCAGCCCGGTGATCTTGCGGTTGAAATCCACCGTGTCGGGGTCGGGGTAGACCTGCGGGTCGTTGCTGGCCAGCACGAAGGGGCTCAGGATCATGTCGCCCTGCTTCATTGCCACGCCATGGAACACCGTGTCCTTGCGCACACAGCGGCCCATGGACGGGATGCTGTGGTAGCGCAGCAGTTCTTCCACCGCGTTGGGGATCAGTTCCGGGTTGGCCACCAGTTGTTTCCGGTGCTCGGGGTGGGTGGCCAGGAACAGGGTGAAAAACGACATGTTCATGCGCACCGTGTCCAGCCCGCCCGCAATGAGCGTGGCCACCATGGTCGTGGCCTCCAGATCGGCAACCGGCCGGCCATCGATCTCGCCATGCACCAGCTGGCTGATCAGGTCGTCGCCCTTCTGCGCCCGGCGCATGGCCACGGTCTTGGCTGCGTAGGTGAAGATCTGGTGCTTGGCATGCTGCTTGGCCGCGCTGTCGTTGGGGCCGATCAGGGTGTCCACCTGCTGGATCAGCATCTCGCAGTCGTCCATGGGCAGGTTCAGCCAGCGCATGATGATGGAAATGGGGAACACCGACGCCACCTCGCTGGCAAAGTCGCACGCCCCTTTGCCCTGGATGTCTTCGGCAATCTGAATCATCAGCTCCCGCGCCTGGGTTTCAATGCCCGCCACCGTCTTGGCCCCTGCCAACGGTGCCAGCAAGCGGCGGAACTTGAGGTGCTCGGGCGCGTCGATCTCGTTGAACGGCGCGGGCACCGGGCTGGACGCCGATTTGGGAATCTGGCCTGGGTGGCTGCCAAACAGGTCGGGGCTGTTGAACACCTCTTTGATGATGTCGTAGCGCGTGGCGATCCAGTGGCCTTCGTTGTGCGGGGTGTAGACCAGTTCGGGGCCGCCACGCAGCGCCATGAAGGCAGAGCGCACATCGGACTCCATGCCAGGCTGACTCAAGTGGTTGAAATCCACCACCAGGTGGGACGGCACATGCACCGGAATAGATGCAGTTTGGGACACAGACGGATTCATGGCTGAATGTTTCAAAAACACAGAAAAAAACCGGCAACACCGCAGTGGCTCGGCGTTGCCATGCTCTAAATAGTAACATTTACTTCACTATTTAGTGAAGTTTACTGTACTATTTGCTGTGCACCCAAGGTATGACCGCTGCTATGCTTGGTTACTCCAGCCAAACACCTGTTTCATGAGCCGCCCAACCACGAAAGCCCCCCAGGACGCAGAAGCCTTGCACCGTTTCCATGCGGAATCTCTGGTGCGTCACCTCATCGAGGCAGGAAACTGGGCGGTGGAAGACATGCTGTCGCGCACCCATGCACGCGGCCACATCGGGTTGCGCAACGCACACCAGAACGTGCTGGTGCCGCTCAAACCCTCGGGCAGCCGCCTGGTGGATCTGGCCAAGGAAAGCGGGGTGACCAAGAACGCCATTGGCCAGCTGGCCAATGAACTGGAGCACATGGGTTACCTGGAACGCACAGCCGACGCCACCGACGGCCGCGCCAAGCAACTGCGGTACACCCC
>CAYQTH010000082.1:0-8382 GCA_964420415.1 uncultured Macromonas sp.
CGGGGCCTACGACATTTCTTTCGTCCGCTGCATTCCCAACATGAGCCTGGCTTGCCCGGCCGACGAGGCCGAGTGCTACCGCCTGCTGTCGACCGCCTACGGGCAGAACCACCCGGTGGCGGTGCGCTACCCGCGCGGCGCCGGTGCAGGCACTGCACTGCCCACTGACATGTCGGGCCTGCCCTTTGGCAAGGGGGAAGTGCGCCGCCGAGGCAAAAAGATCGCCATTCTGGCCTTTGGCACCTTGCTGTACCCGGCGTTGCAGGCGGCCGAGGCGTTGGATGCCACGGTGGCCAACATGCGCTGGGCCAAGCCGCTGGACCTGGACCTGCTGCGCGAACTGGCACAGAGCCACGAGGTGCTGGTCACGGTGGAAGAGGGCGCACTGGCCGGTGGCGCTGGCGCCGCTGTGCTGGAAGCTTTGCAGGCTGACGGCACGGTGCTGCCGGTGCTGAATTTGGGCTTGCCAGACCGTTTTATTGAGCATGGGGACGCGGGCAAGCTGCTGGCCATGGTGGGGCTGGACGCTGCAGGCATGGAGCGCAGCATCCGCGCCCGTTTTGCCGGTTTGCTGGGGCCAGCCCCAGTGGTTTCGTGAACTTATTTCTGATTTGAGGGAGCACCCGCCATGGACCGTCGTTCGCTGATCAAACACGCTGGTTTGGCGGGGGTGCTGGCTGCAGGAGCGGCCCCGGCCGTGCAGGCGCAGGCGGCGGTGCGCTGGCGGCTGGCGTCCAGCTTCCCTAAGTCGCTGGACACGATTTTTGGCGGCGCCGAGGTGTTTGCCAATACCGTGCGGGCCATGTCGGGCGGGCGGTTTGACATTTCAGTGCATGCCGCCGGTGAACTCACGCCGCCCTTCGGGGTTGTGGACGCGTTGCAGCAGGGGGCCATTGAGGCATCGCATACCGTACCGTATTACTTCTACGGCAAGAACCCGGCGTTCGCCATTGGCTCGGCCGTACCGTTTGGCATGAACGCCCGCCAGATGAACGCCTGGATGATGCACGGAAACGGTCGCAAGCTCATGAATGAGCTGTACGCCCAATACGGCATCGTCAGCTTCAACGGTGGCAACACCGGCACCCAGATGGGCGGCTGGTACCGCAAGGAAATCAAGAGCGTGGCGGACCTGAAGGGTCTCAAGATCCGGCTGGGGGGCGGCTTGGTGGGCGACGTGATGATGAAGCTGGGCGTGGTGCCCCAAAGCCTGCCGGGCGGAGAGGTCTACCAGGCGCTGGAAAAAGGCACCATCGACGCCGCCGAATGGGTCGGCCCTTACGACGACCAGAAACTGGGCTTCCACAAAGTGGCGCCGTTTTACTACTACCCCGGCTGGTGGGAGGGTGGCCCCGAGGTGGACTTCTACATCAACCAAAAGGCGTTCAACGCCTTGTCAACCGAGAACAAGGCCATTGTGCAAGCGGCTTCTGCCTTGGCTGCGCAAGACATGTTGGCCAAATACGATGCCCGTAACCCGGTGGCGCTCAAGCAGCTGATCGGAGCCAAGGTCAAGCTGTTGCCGTTCGGCAAAGACGTGCTGGACGCCGCCTTCCAGGCCGCGCAAGAAGTGTTTGCCCAGAACAGCGCCAAGAGCCCGGAGTGGAAAAAAATCTACACCGATTACCGCTCCTTCCAGCGCGACCAGGTGGCCTGGTCTGGTGTGGCCGAGGCACGCTTCGACAACTTCGTGCGTACCGTCAAGCTCTGAACGGTCGGCCGTCAAGGTGTCGGTTCGCCGCTGCTGAACACGGGCAGCGTTCCCTGGTCGTCAGGCGAACCGATATCGGTGTTGTCCGGCACCTCGATCTGGATGTGATCGGTGTTGATGACCTCGGACGGTTTCTGGAAGAAAGTTACGGTTTGCGGGAACGCAATCACCACCGCCACCAGCAGCAACTGCATCACCACCCAGGGAATGGAGCCTAGGTAAATGTCTTTCGACGACACCCGCTGGGCGATGCGTTTGTCCTTGTAGAGCGTGTCAGAGATGCCGCGCAGGTAGAACAGTGCAAAGCCGAATGGCGGGTGCATGAAGCTGGTTTGCATATTCACGCACAGCAGCACCCCAAACCACACCAGGTCGATGCCCAATTGGTCGGCCACCGGCACCAGCAGCGGCAGGATGATGAAAGCGATCTCGAAAAAGTCGAGGAAAAACGCCAGAAAAAACACCAGCAGGTTGACCGCTACCAGGAATCCGACCTGGCCACCGGGCAGATGGGACAGCATGTGTTCAACCCATTTCGCACCGTCCACCCCCTGAAATACGAGCGAAAACACCCGCGCCCCAATCAGGATGAACACCACCATGGCAGTCAGGCGCATGGTGCCATTCATGGCATGCCACAGCAAAGTCCGGTTCAGGCGACGGTGGGAGGCCGCCAGCAACAGGGCCCCCACCACGCCCATGGCGCCCGCTTCGGTGGGTGTGGCAATGGCGGTGTCAATGCCAGGCAACCCGCCCATGGAACCCAGCACGGCAAAAATCAGCAGCGCAGAAGGGATGATGCCGCGCAGACACTTGAACCACAGTGCCCGGCCCGACAAGGTGCGTGACTCGGGCGGCAGGCCTGGCACATGGCTGGGTTTGAGCATGCCCAGCACAAAGGTGTAAGCGGCAAAAATCAGCACCTGCAAAATGGCCGGGCCCCAAGCGCCACGGTACATGTCGCCCACTGGTTTGCCGAGCTGGTCGGCCATCACAATCAGCACCAGTGAGGGTGGCACCAGTTGCGTGATGGTGCCCGACGCGGCCAGCACCCCGGTGGCGTAGCGCATGTTGTAGCCATAGCGCAGCATCACCGGCAGTGCGATGAGCGCCATGGCGATCACCTGGCTGGCCACGGTGCCCGTGATGGCGCCCAGAATGAACCCGACCAGGATGACCGAATAGCCCATGCCGCCACGCACGGAGCCAAACAACTGGCCCATGGCGTCCAGCATGTCCTCGGCCAGGCCGCATTTCTCCAGGATGGCTCCCATGAAGGTGAAAAACGGGATGGCCAGCAGCAGTTCGTTGGACAGGATGCCGAACACATTGAGCGGCAGGTTCTGCATGAACGCTGCCGGAAACCAGCCCATTTCGATGGCGAAGAAGGCCGAACCCATGCCCAGTGCCGCCAGAGAGAAGGCAACCGGGAACCCGATCAGCATGAAAATGACCAGTCCCGCGAACATCACGGGGGCGAAGTTTTCCATCGACATGGTGTGGGGCGGGTTTGGGTGAAGGCGTTGCAGAATGGCCGGTCACTGGAGCGGCCGGTCGTAATGGGTGTCCATGGCGTACAGCCCCTGCAGGCAGGCCAGGCGTTTGAACAGTTCACCCAGACCCTGTACGAACATGCACCCAAACCCGAAGGGCAGCAGGAAAACAACCGGCCAGCGGACCAGCCCACCGGCATTCATGGATTGCTCGCCGCTTTGGTACATGCTCCAAAACAGTGGCCAGCTCAGCCAGGTGAGCAGGGCCATGGCGGGCAGCAGAAACAGCAGCAAGCCCAGAATATCCACCCACACAGGCGCCTGGCCGGTGAGCTTGCTGTAAAAAATGTCTACCCGCACGTGTTCGTTGTGTTTCAGCACGAAGGGGGCACCCAGCATCACTGTGGCTGCAAACAGGTACCACTGCACTTCCAGCCAGGCGTTGGAGCTGAGGTTCAAGCCATAACGGCTCAGGGCATTAGCAGCGGAAATCAAAGCCGCCAGCAGCACGCAGCACGCCGCCACTTGGGCCAGCTTTTCGGCTATCCAGTCAACGGCCAGGGCGAACTTGAGCAAGGCGGGCAGCATGGGGGGACAAGCGGAGGACACAAGGAAGTTGAGTGCAGCGCCTATGTTAACGTCAGCCATGTGTGGGTCTGCCGTGGTTGCTGTTTGCACACCGGAGTTCGCTGGCCTGCCGCTTGTCCTTGTTCTCAATCGCACATCAATCACACATGGAAATCGATGTCCGCATTCTCGACCCGCGCCTGCAGGGTCGGCTTCCTTCCTATGCCACTTCGGGCAGTGCGGGTCTGGACCTGCGTGCCTGCCTGGAGTCACCACTCACATTGGCACCCAACGCATGGCAACTGGTGCCCACTGGGCTGGCCATCCACCTGGCCCATCCGGGCTACGCGGCCCTCATCCTGCCGCGTTCCGGGCTGGGCCACAAACACGGCATCGTGCTGGGCAACCTGGTGGGCTTGATCGACAGCGACTACCAGGGCCAGCTCATGGTCAGCGCCTGGAACCGCAGTGACGTGGCGTTCACCATCGAACCCATGGAACGCATTGCGCAACTGGTCGTTGTGCCCGTGGTGCAGGCCAAATTCAATGTGGTGGACGACTTTGCTGCGGCTACTGAACGTGGGGCCGGGGGTTACGGCTCTACTGGGCGCGGTTGAACCGTGGCTGGCTTGGGCGGTGTCAGTGGATGCTGCCCAACTTGAAGAACCCGCTGCCCAGTGTGCCTTGGCCGATTTCGGTTTCGGTGGCTTCACGCACGGCATGCACCTTCAGCTGCAGGCGCAGCGCAATGCCGGCCAGCGGGTGGTTGGCGTCCAGCACCACGTGCTCGGGGTAGATTTCGCTCACAAAGTAGACCTGATCCACCGGCGCTTTGGAGGAACAGCCTGGTGGCAGCCCTTCAAAAGCCATGCCTTCTTCCAATTCGGCCGGAAAAGCTGTACGCGGCTCCAAGAACAGCTTCTGGTCGTCAAAGTCGCCAAAGGCGTCTTCCGGTTCCAGGTGCAATTCCAGCGTGTCGCCAGGCTGGTGGTTTTGCAGGGCTTCGTCGATCTTGGCCAATAAATCGTTGCCGCCCAGCAGGAATTCCACCGGTTCGTCCAGCTCGTCCAGCGTTTCGCCCAAAGTGTCTTTCAGCGTCCAGGTCAGCGCCACGACGCATTGCGGTGTGATTTTCATTGGACAATTGTCCCATGACTTCCCTCCACACCTCTGCAGGCCCGGCCGTGCCGCCTCCTTCGCCCGACACCCCGCTGACGCTGCTCGGCGGATTGACGCCACGCCAGTTCATGCGCCGCTACTGGCAGAAAAAACCGCTGCTGGTGCGCGGTGCCATTCCCGGCTTCCAACCTTTGTTGAGCCGCCCCGAACTGTTCGAACTGGCGGCACATGAGGAAGTGGAGTCGCGCCTGATCGTGCGCCGCAGTGCGCAGGACTGGACGCTCAAGCACGGGCCGTTCAATAAGTCGAGTTTTCCCGCCTTCAAGCAACCTGGCTGGACGCTGCTGGTGCAGGGCGTGGACCTGCATGTGGACCCGGTGCACCGCCTGATGCAGCAGTTCCGCTTCTTGCCCGATGCGCGGCTGGACGATCTGATGATTTCCTGGGCCAGCGACACGGGTGGTGTGGGCCCGCACTTCGACAGCTATGACGTGTTCCTGCTGCAAGCGCACGGCAAACGCCGTTGGCGCATTGGCCGCCAGAAAGACCTGAGCCTGCAGGACGACGTGCCGCTCAAGATACTCACCAACTTCCAGCCCGAAGAGGAATGGGTACTGGAGCCGGGCGACATGCTGTACCTGCCGCCCAAATGGGCCCACGACGGTGTTGCCGAAGGCGCCGACTGCATGACCTATTCGGTCGGTTTCCGCGTGCCACAGCGCGGTGGACTGGTGGGCGAGATGGTGCAGCGCCTGGCCGACGAGTACGAAGATCCGACCCTGTACCGCGACCCTGGCCAGGACGCCACGACTGAACCCGCGCGCATGCCGCTGGAACTGCAGGTTTTCGCTCAAGACGCACTGCGCCGCATGGTAGAGCAGCCCATGGAGCTGGAGCGTGCGTTGGGCGAGGTCATGACCGAACCCAAGCCGCGTGTCTGGTTCAATGAACCAGACACAGATTGGCAAGCAGGTGCCGTGACGCTGGACCGCCGTACCCGTATGCTTTACGACGAGCACCACATCTTCATCAACGGTGAAGCTTTCCGCGCGGGTGGGCGCGATGCACGGTTGATGCGCCAGCTGGCCGACCAGCGCTGTTTGTCGGCCGAGGCTGTGCAACGTGCGAGCCATGACGCGCAGGCCTTGCTTGGGGATTGGTTCGAAGCTGGATGGCTGCAGGCACACTGAAGTCCCCGCTGCAGAAGAAAGCTGAATCTTGCAAACAACTCAGGTTCGAGTGCAGGGAACTTCCTGTGCGCGTACACGTCTTTCTCTAACCGTCTGCCGTGCAGGCAATCACCATGCAGTGGGTGGGGTTGAGTGTTGCCCAGAGGCAACGAAATATTCCCTTACAGTTTTTTTTTGCCTCAAGCGGAAAAGCCTGCCTGTTAAAGATTTATGATTTGCTCCGAACTGGTGCATTTGTATCGTAAGAGCGGTGCACAAGTTACGCCAGGCGATGCCCGTCGGGATGGCGGCGTCGGGTGCTAACCAGATAGTCCCGGTTTCATTTTTTTGAAATTTCACAAATGAACAAGTCTCTCGTTATCGCCGCTCTGTTGGCTTCCGTTGCTCTGGCTGCTTGCGGCAAGAAAGAAGAAGCTGCTCCGGCTGTTGAAGCTCCCGTTGCTGCTCCGGCTGTTGAGGCTCCTGCCGCTGCTCCCGCTCCTGCTGCTGAAGTTCCTGCTGCTCCGGCTGCTGACGCTGCTGCTCCTGCAGCCGCTCCGGCTGAAGCTCCGAAGCAGTAATTCGCTTCTGCTTCAAACGAAAAAACCGCCTTTAGGCGGTTTTTTCGTTTCTGGTAGCAACCCGCTACCAAAATCGTTGGGGTTCTGTGGAACCCCTGGTTTGCTAATGCTGCAGCCAGGGGTATTCGCAATGATGACATGCGCCTTATTTCAGGTCGTCGGCAATGACTTGGAGCATGCGTTGTGCCTGCGGTGAAGATTCCGGTTGTCCATTCGCGTTTTGGACCGAGACGGTGGAGCCAGCATCGCTGCCCTTGACCACCAGGCGGTAACGGCCAGGCGCGGTTTCCTTGGGTGTGCTGCTGCTGAACATGCCGGTCAGGCGGTCGAAGAAGCCCGGTTCCTGGGTTTTAGCTGCTTCTTGGGACACGTAACGCACAAAATACACCCCTTGGCTGCGGTCGCGGTCTTCCACCGTGAAACCGGTGCGGTCCAGGGCCAAGCCGACACGCCGCCAGGCGCGGTCGAAACCTTCGTTGACCTGCAGCACGGGCTGGTTGTTCACGCTGCTGAGTTTGGCGCTGCTGGGCGTCGCGCCGCCCGCAATCTGGGCTTTAGCCTGCTCCTGGGTGGTGCCCAGTTTGACCATCATGCGGCGCATGAATTCGTTTTCCAGTTCGGGGTCGGCCGGACGCGGTTGCCAGGCGGTTTGTTCCTTTTTGTCGCTGGTGTACACCTCCACCATGCCGCGGTGGGTGATGTAGATGTCGGTGCCGCCGTCGGGTCGGCGTTCCAGACGGGTGCGGAATTTGTCGCGTTCGCCGGTTTCGTACAGGCTGTCGAACACCTTGCCCAGTGTCGAGCGGATGATGTCTTGCGGCAGCTTGGCACGGTTCTCGGCCCAGTCGGTTTCCAGCAACCCCAGGTTTTCCTGGTCTTGCGTGAACAGGAAGCCGTTTTCTTGCCAGAAGTCGCGCACCTGGCCCCAGACCTTTTCAGGCGGGCGGTTGACCACCAGCCAGCGCTGGTTGCCGGAGCGTTCTACCCGCACATCGCCCACATTGTCGGTGGCGGTGGTGTTGCGCTGAACCGATTGGGTCACGGCCATGCTGCTGGCGGTCACGGCGCCGCCCGGCACGTTGTAGCGTGATTCCTTGTTCAACTGCGTCAGGTCAGGCGGGATTTCCAGTGTGCTGACGGGCTTGCTGTTGCTCTTGTAGTCGATCTTGTCTTCCTGCAGCACCGAGCAGCCGCTGGCGAGCGCTGCGGCCATGGCGATGACAGTCCAGCGGGGGACAGTGGTGCAGACGAGAGCGGTGCGCACAGAGGTGTTCGGTTTCATGGGACGAAGGATCCGATCAGGCGTTCAAAAAATGGAAATGGAAAAGTGCTTGCGGGTCAGAGCAAACCGGCTTCTTGCAGGGCGCGTTCTACCACAGGTGTGTTAACGGCCGTCAGTTGCGTCATGGGCAGGCGCAGCGTGGGGCCGCACTTGCCCATGCGGTTCAGCGCCCATTTCACGGGAATGGGGTTGGCTTCCACGAACAGGTGCTTGTGCACGGGCATCAGCTTCATTTGGATGGCCATGGCGGTTTTCACGTCGCCGGCCATGGCGGCCACGCACAGTTCGTGCATCAGGCGTGGGGCCACGTTGGCGGTCACGCTGACGTTGCCCTGGCCGCCGCACAGCATCAGGGCCACGGCGGTCGGGTCGTCACCGGAATAGACGGCGAAGCTTTCCGGCGTTTCGCGGATCAGCCACTGGGCGCGTTCGATGTTGCCGGTGGCTTCCTTGATGCCGA
>CAYQTH010000083.1:0-8255 GCA_964420415.1 uncultured Macromonas sp.
GCTCAAGTAATTGGACTCGACACAAAAAAACCGCCAGCTGTCTGGCGGTTTTTTTATGCCCGAATGGCACCGGTAAAGTGGCAAGGTAGCTAGCCACCTGCTGCCGATTGTGCTGCCACCACAACCCAGCAGCACTTTGCTGGGTTGTGGCACCAGGCATCAGGCGCGTGCCGCGCGCAGCTTGAGGGAAAAGTCCCGCAGAGCAGCAATCCCGCTCTCTTCGGCGCGGTGGCACCAGGCCTGCAAGTCCTTGGCCAGTTGCTCACGCGAATGGGAAGTGTTGGACCACAACTGGCGCAACTCCTCGCGCATGGCGTGCATTTTGGCCAGGGTGGGGTTCTGAGCCAATGCCTGGGCAACCTTGGGCTTGTACTGCGCAGGCACCTTGTCATCGTCGCGGTGTAACCAACGCTGCACCGCCTTCAGCATGGCCGCATCAGCGTGCTTGGTCTGCAGGCCAACCAGCTCTTGCTGCACCGTCGCGCGCATTTGGCGAGCATAACCAGCCATCACTTCGTAACGGTTGGCGATGATCGCTTCCAGCGTGTGCTCGTCGGCCGGTTTCACATCGCCAAACGCCAGCTTGGGTGGGGTTTTCTTGGCCTTGGCCAAGCCCAGCGCCTGCAGAATACTGATGTACGCCCAGCCAATGTCGAACTCGTAGGGTTTGACCGAAAACTTGGCCGAGGTGGGGTAAGTGTGGTGGTTGTTGTGCAATTCTTCGCCGCCAATGATGATGCCCCAAGGGAAGACATTGGTGCTGGCGTCGGTGGCCTCGAAATTGCGGTAACCCCAGTAGTGGCCAATGCCATTGACCACACCCGCAGCCCAGAACGGGATCCACACCATCTGCACCGCCCACACCGCCAGACCCAGGGCGCCGAACAGCGCCACGTCCAGGATCAGCATCAGGCTCACACCCAGGCGGGAGTGTTTGGTGTAGACATTGCGCTCAACCCAGTCGTCCGGTGTGCCGTGACCGTAGCGCTCCATGGTTTCCTTGTTCTTGGCTTCGGCGCGGTAGAGCTCAGCGCCTTCCCAGAACACTTTCTTGATGCCAAACACCTGAGGGCTGTGCGGGTCGCCTTCCTGCTCACATTTGGCGTGGTGCTTGCGGTGGATGGAGGCCCATTCCTTGGTCAGCATGCCAGTGCCAAGCCACAACCAGAAACGGAAAAAGTGCGACACCACCGGGTGCAGTTCCAGGGCGCGGTGCGCCTGGCAACGGTGCAGGTACAAGGTGACACCAGCAATGGTGATGTGCGTCGTCACCAGCGCATACAGGAGCACCTGCCACCAGGCGGCCCCGGTCAAACCTTCGGCAACGAAAGTAGCCAACGCGCTCAACAAGCCCGAATCAAACACAGACATGCATGTCCTTCATAAAGAGATAAACCTGACCCTGCAGCACCAGCAACAACCAGGCACAGAGTCAAAGGCCGATTTTAGGTTCTTAGCCTCAAAACAGCAAATTTTCGTCGGACGGATTCTTCAGTCTTGTCGCAGAATCAAAGCTTTTTCGTCCAAACTGCGGCAAAAAAGCCATCCGTTCCATGCAGATGGGGCCAGAGACGCAAATACCCAGACCGGCACAAACTGTCTGCTGATTCGACCCCTGCATGCAGCAAAAGTTCCTCGGCCGGCAGCGGCGTGAACATCCGGTGCGCCTGCCTAAAAGCCTCGGCCACGGCTTCGTTTTCCTCGCGCAGCAGGCTGCAGGTGGCGTAGACCAGGCGGCCGCCCGGCTTGACCAAGCGTGCGGCGCTGGCCAGGATGCGTGCCTGCAGCTCAGCCAGCCCGGCCACGGCCTTGGGCGTCTGGCGCCATTTCAAGTCCGGGCTGCGGCGCAAAGTGCCCAGTCCAGAGCAAGGAGCATCCACCAGCACGCGGTCGGCTTTGCCAATCAGGCGCTTGATGCGCTCGTCCTGCTCATGGGCAATGGCCATGGGGTGCACGTTGCTCAGGCCGCTGCGCTGCAGGCGCGGCTGCAGGGCTTCCAGCCGGTGGGCCGAGGTGTCAAAGGCGTAGAGCCGACCCGTGTTGCGCATGGCGGCGCCCAGCGCCAGCGTTTTACCGCCCGCACCGGCGCAGAAATCCACCACCAGCTCGTTGCGTTTGGGTTCCAGCAATTGACACAACAGTTGCGAACCTTCGTCCTGCACCTCGACAGCGCCTTCGGTGTAGAGCGGAAGTTTTTGCAGAGACGTTTTGCCTTGCAAACGTATGCCATGGGGTGCGTAGGGCGTGGCTGCGGCCACCAGTCCGGCCTCGGCCAGTTGCGTGAGCACCGCCGCCGGTTTGGCCTTGAGCGGGTTGACACGCAGGTCCAGCGGCGCGGTTTGTTGCAACGCGGCGGCCAAGGCAGAGAAATCGTCCGGGGGCAGCTCGGCCTGCAGCCGTTCGGCCAGCCAATTGGGCAGCAAGTGACGGGCTTCGGGCGGCGCGTCGGCGGGCAGTTCAGCGGGCAGCGCGGCCAACCAGGCGCGTTCAGCGTCGCTGCAGGCAGCGTCACGCACGGCGGCATAGCTCCGGAAAGCGAGCAAGGCCAGCGCGCGCGCCTGGCTGGGGCTGGCATGGCCTCGACCGGGTTTGCTGGCCTTGGCGGGTTTGGACTGACGCGTCACTTCGGCAGCGGGCGCGGTGCGCGCCAGCCAGCGCAAGCGCGGCCATTCGCGCAGCACGGTGTAAACGGCGTCAGAGAGCGTCTGCCGTTCACGCGGACCGAACTGGCGGTGTTCGCGGAAATAGGCGGCCACGGTGGCGTCGGCCGGGTGGTCAAAGGTCAGCACCTGCGCGATCAGGTCGGCGCAGGCATCTATCAAGGCTTTCGGGTGCATGCCCTCGATTGTCCGGCATCTGGTGCGCTCGGGGATAATCCTGCCCCATGTCTGAGATCGAAAACCAGGTGCGCCGCCGTCGCACCTTCGCCATCATTTCCCACCCCGACGCCGGTAAGACCACGCTGACCGAGAAGCTGCTGCTGTTCTCGGGCGCCATCAACATCGCCGGTTCGGTGAAGGCGCGCAAGGCCGCGCGCCACGCCACGTCCGACTGGATGGAGATTGAAAAGCAGCGCGGCATTTCGGTGGCTTCGTCCGTCATGCAGATGGAATACCGCGACTGCGTGATCAACCTGCTGGACACGCCGGGCCACCAGGACTTCTCGGAAGACACCTACCGCGTGCTGACCGCCGTGGACGCGGCGCTGATGGTGATCGACGCCGCCAATGGCGTGGAACCGCAGACGCGTCGCCTGCTGCAGGTCTGCCGCGCGCGCAACACACCCATCCTGACCTTCGTGAACAAGATGGACCGCGAAGTGCAGGCCCCGCTGGACGTGATGGACGAGATCGAGCGCGAACTGGGCATGACGGTGGTGCCGTTCACCTGGCCGGTGGGCATGGGCAAGCTGTTCCACGGCGTGTACGATCGCCGCAGCGACCAGATGCGCGTGTTCTCCCCAGGCGAGGACCGTGCCGGGGGCGACGAGGAAGTGCTCGTGGGCATGGACAACCCGGCCATTGCCCAGCGCTACGAAATCGAGTGGAAGCAGGCCAAGGAAGAACTGGAGCTGGTGGAAGGCGCCAGCCCGGCGTTTGACGAAGCCGAGTTCCTGGCGGGCAAGCAAACCCCCATGCTGTTCGGCTCCGCCATCAACAACTTTGGTGTGCGCGAGGTGCTGGACGCGCTGGTGGACCTGGCCCCGCAGCCCGGCTCCAAACCCGCGATTCAACGCGTGGTGGAACCCACCGAACCCAAATTCAGCGGCGTGGTGTTCAAGATCCAAGCCAACATGGACCCGGCGCACCGCGACCGCATTGCCTTTGTGCGCGTGGCCAGCGGCCACTTCGAGCGCGGCATGAAGCTGAAGGTGGTGCGCTCCGGCAAGGAACTGCGCCCCAACACGGTGGTTAGCTTCCTGAGCCAGCGGCGCGAACTGCTGGACGAAGCGTATGCCGGCGACATCATCGGCATCCCCAACCACGGTGTGCTGCAACTGGGCGACACGCTGACCGAAGGCGAACAGCTGCAGTTCACCGGCCTGCCCTTCTTCGCACCGGAAATCATCCGCAGCGTGGAGGTGGCCGACCCGCTGCGCGGCAAGCAACTGAAAGCCGGCCTGACGCAGTTGGGCGAGGAAGGCGCGATCCAGGTGTTCCGCCCCATGGCGGGTTCCGTGCTGATGCTCGGCGCCGTGGGCCAGTTGCAATTCGAAGTGGTGCAGCACCGCCTGGAGGCCGAATACGGCGTGAAAGCGCGCATCACCCACAGCAGCTACCAGGTGGCGCGCTGGGTGACCTGCCCACCCGAAAACGGCGGGGAAGTGGAGCTTAAGCGCTTCATCGACGCCAACATCCACCGCATGGCCTGGGACGCGGTAGATGCCCCCACGATTCTGGTGGACCATGGCGCCACCCTGCGCGCGGTGGAAGCCAACTGGCCCAAAATCCAGTTCCACACCATGCGGGAACACGCCGGTTTGGTGTTCCACAAGAGCGCCTGACCCCCCTCTCTTCATCCTCCCTTACCCAAATCGCCTTATGGAACTCCTGCTCGACCCCAATATCTGGATCGCTTTCGCGATGCTCACTGCCCTGGAAATCGTGCTGGGCATTGACAACATCATTTTCATTTCTATTCTCGTGGGCCGTTTGCCACCCGAACAGCGGGACAAAGCCCGTCGCCTCGGTCTGGGGTTTGCCATGGTGTCACGCCTGCTGCTGCTGGCCTCGCTGAGCTGGGTCATGGGCCTGACCACCAACCTGTTCACCGTGCTGGACCACGGCATCAGTGGGCGCGACCTGGTGCTGCTGGCAGGAGGCTTGTTCCTGCTCTACAAGGCCTCGCACGAAATTTTCGTGGAGGTCGAGGCTCAGGAAGACGACCACGCGCCTGACACTGACCCCGCTGTCCTCAAAGCAGCAGGCCGCAAACTGTTCTGGTCCATCATCGGCCAGATCGCCATCATCGACATCGTGTTCTCGCTCGATTCGGTCATCACTGCCGTGGGCATGGCGGACCACCTGAGCGTGATGATGGCTGCCGTGGTGGCCGCAGTACTGGTGATGCTGTTCGCGGCCAAAACGATTGGTGAATTCGTGGACCGCCACCCCTCTGTCAAGGTGCTGGCACTCGCCTTCCTGGTGATGGTGGGCATGGCGCTGACGGCCGAAGCTTTCGAGGTGCATATGCCCAAGGGCTACATTTACGCCGCCATGGCGTTTTCGCTGGCTGTGGAGGCGCTCAACATCCGCGCACGCGGCAAGCGCTTGGCTCAGAAAAAGGCGGCCGCCTCTGCCTGATAGGCTGCTGAACCACGCAATGCGCTCCTCGGGCCCTGCCAGGGCCCGAGGAGCTGCACCGCTTCAGGACAAAGCAACCAGCAAACGTTCCACTGCACGAGGATACATCAGGTGCTCCTGAGTGAGCACCCTGGCCGCCAGCGTCTCGGGCGTGTCATTTGGCAGCACAGGCACCACGGCCTGATCCAGAAACTCACCGTGGTCCAGCTCAGCGACCACACGGTGAACGGTGGCCCCGGCAAACTTGCAACCCAGTTCAATGGCGCGCCGGTGCGTGTGCAAACCTGGAAAAGCCGGCAACAAAGACGGGTGGATGTTGACCAGCCTGTCCTGGTAATGCGCCACGAAAGCGGGCGTGAGGATGCGCATAAACCCCGCCAGCACCACCAACGCCGGGCCGTACTGGTCGATCTGTCGTTTCAGTTCAGCATCGAAAGCATCCCGATCGGCAAAGCCCTTGTGATCGACCACGGCTGTGGTGATGCCCTGTTCGCGGGCCACCGCCAGTCCTTTGGCATCGGCCTTGCTGCTGATGACGGCGCTGACCACCGCGCCGTAGCGCTCACGCCAGCGTTGTTGCTGCGCTGCACGCACAATGGCGGCCATATTGGAGCCGCCCCCGGAAATGAGGATGACAATGTTCTTCTGCGAAGGTGCTGACATGGGGCAGAAGTGTAGCGGCCCCTTCCAAGCCCCCAGGATCAAGCATGCAGGCGCGAACTCTTGGGCAGATGAGCCACCAAAAACTCCATCTGGTCGGCCAGGATGCGGCGGTTGCGCAAGATGAAGTCTTCCCACAGGCTGGGCACATAAGGCGCATACAGCAAAGGCATGCGCGCCTGTTCCGGCGTGCGGTTGGCCTTGCGGTGGTTGCAACTGCGGCAGGCGGTGACCACGTTCATCCAATGGTCGCGGCCTTTTTGTGCCAGCGGCACAATGTGCTCGCGCGTCAGTTCTTCTTCATGACAAAGGCTACCACAGTAAGCACAGATGTTGCGATCGCGCGCGAACAGCTTGACATTGCTGAGCGAAGGGCGGGCGTCAAACGGGTTGTTACGCGGCACGCCCTGAGTGCCGATGATAGAGTTGATCTCGATCACCGACTGTCGACCGGTGACGGCGTTGTACCCGCCATGGAACACCGCGACCTGACAGCCAGCTTCCCAGCGTACTTCGTCGGCCGCGTAATGCAGCACCGCTTGTTCCAGGCTGATCCAGGACTGTGGCACGCCCTGTGCCGACAACTTCAACACCTTCAAGACTGACCTCCACGCGCTTAAGGCCCGAAAACGGGCACCAGACCACAGGAATTCGTCCTGCCCGGGGGCACAGCACAACCCGGCCGGGCGGAGTGAACGGTTTATGTGTCAATATAGCGCGCTTTTGGGTCATTTTTCTGACACACCGACCTGCTGTTCCCCACCCACAGAATGAAAATCACCCTCGGTCTGAACAACCTGTTGCGCTTGCGCCGTTTTCTGGGAGTGGGTTGCGCCCTGACCATAGGCAACTTTGACGGCGTGCACCGTGGTCACCAGGCCATGATCGCCCTGCTCAGCAACGAAGCTCGCCACCGCGGCGTGCCCAGTTGCGCCCTGACGTTCGAACCCCACCCGCGCGACTACTTTGCTGCCAAGTTCCACAAACCCGAGCTGGCGCCGGCCCGCATTGCCACCCTGCGCGACAAGTTGCACGAACTGCAGCGCTGCGGCGTGGAGCATTGCGTGGTGCTCCCTTTCAACGAAAAACTGGCCAGCCTGAGCGCGCAGGACTTCATCCAGCGCGTGCTGGTCGAGTCGCTGGGCGTGAAATACGTGCTGGTGGGTGACGACTTCCGTTTCGGCGCGCAGCGCCTGGGCGATTACGCCATGCTGGACGCTGCAGGCGCCGTGCAAGGCTTCGACGTGGCGCGCATGATGAGCTACGAGGTGCATGGCCTGCGCGTGTCCAGTTCCGCCGTGCGCGATGCCCTGGCCGAAGGCCGCATGGAAGACGTGAACGCCCTGCTAGGCCGACCCTACAGCATCAGCGGCCACGTGGTGCATGGGCGCAAGCTGGGCCGTGAACTGGGCGCCAGCCAGGACGGTGCGGGCGACGGGTTCCGCACCCTCAACCTGCGCTTCACACACTGGAAACCAGCCGCCAGCGGCATCTTCGCCGTGCAGGTGCATGGGCTCGACCCGGCGCCCCACGCCGAACCGCTGATTGGCGTGGCCAACCTGGGGGTACGCCCCTCGCTCGACCCGAACGACGTCAACGGCGGGCGTGTGCTGCTGGAAACGCACTGCCTGGAATGGCCGGAGCGCGTGCGCGCCGCCCTGGTGCACGCCCTGTGCCCAGGAGAGGCCTACGGTAAAATCATCCGCGTGGAACTGCTGCACAAACTGCACGACGAACTGAAGTACGACAGTCTGGATGCCCTGACGCAGGGCATAGCCAGGGACTGCGACGACGCACGCGCCTGGTTTGCCCAGCACGCCGCCATGCGGCGCCAGACCACGCGCGACCGAATTTGAAGCCGGCCTGCTGAACGCCGCCGCCCCTGCCCGGCTCGGGGTGCGCGGCCTTTCCCCCTTGCCCTCCTGCCGCATGCATGTATCCGGCAGGCCGAGCCCGAAACCGACACCTTCCAAGCCCCATGTCTGACGCCAAGACCCCCAACACCAGCGACTACAGCAAGACGTTGAACCTGCCCGACACCCCATTCCCCATGCGCGGCAACCTGCCACAGCGCGAATCGGGCTGGGTCAAGCAATGGGAAGACGAAGGCATCTACCAGCGCCTGCGCGACGCCCGTGCCGGGGCGCCCAAGTTCGTGCTGCACGACGGCCCACCCTACGCCAACGGCCAAATCCACATCGGCCACGCCGTCAACAAGGTGCTGAAGGACATGATCGTCAAGGCACGCCAACTGGCTGGTTTTGACGCGCAGTACATCCCGGGCTGGGACTG
>CAYQTH010000084.1:0-8249 GCA_964420415.1 uncultured Macromonas sp.
CGACCACCGCCACGTCGAGCTTGCCCAGGAAGCCGAACCAGACGAACTGCGCCACGTGCGACAGGTGGATGTCGATGTACTCCATCTGCCCGGCGTTGATGCGGCTGCGGCAGGTCGGGTCGGACTGGTAGGGCAGGCGCATTTCAATGCCACCGACCTTGGCCAGCGCGCCGTCCAGTTCGGGCGCGGTGGAGGCACCGGTCCAGACCCCGATGCGGAACTCGTTGCCACCCTGGTTGGCCTGCTCGATGCGCCGCGCCAGCGCTGGCAGCAGGGCTTTCGGATAGCCAGCGCCGGTGAAGCCACTCATGCCGACGTTGTCGCCGTGCTGGATGAGGGCGGCGGCGGCTTCGGCCGACATGATTTTCTGACGCAGGACGGGATGGGCGATACGACTGACGGCTGCCATGTAATCTCCAAGCAAGGGTTTACCCTTGCACAAAAGAGCATCATAGCAATGGCTCGCATCTTCGTCAGCCCAAAGGGAATGCTCGGCCTTGCGGCATGCACATCCCCTGTTCTGTCACGAGGGACGGCTCAAACCACCGCGCCAGCGCTCACATGCAGGGTCTGCGCCGTGATTTGCCGACTGGCATCCAGGCACAAAAACACAATCGTCTCCGCCACGTCTTGTGGTGTCGACACCCGGTGCAACAGGTTGGACAAGGGGCCTTCTTTCAGCAATTGCTGCAACAAGGCGGGATCGAGCTGCCCGGTCGCCATGGGGGTATCGGTCAAGCCAGGAGCCACCGCATTGACATTGATGCCGTGAGGCCCGAATTCGGCTGCAGCGATGCGGGTCAGTTGGGCCAGGGCAGCTTTGGAGCTGCCATAAGCCGGGAGCGACATGCGGGCACGGTGGGCAGAGCTCGAGGTGACGTTGACCATGCGGCCACCGGCCCCTCGCGCCACCATGCGTTTGCCGATTTCGCGCATCAGAACGAAGGGCGCCTTGACATTGACCGCATAGACCCGGTCCCAGAGCGCCTCCCCGGTGTCGATGAGCGGCAACCGGTCTCCGGTGATCCCGGCCGAATTGACCAGGATATCCACCGCACCAAGTTGCGCACACACCGTGTCTACCACCGACGGTATGCGTGACGTTTCGGCCAAATCCAGAACCACGGCCATTGCTCTGCCACCACTGGCTTGGATTTCGCCCACCAGCTGTTCCGCATTTGCCGCCTCCCGGTCCAGCACCACCACAGTGGCGCCCTTGCGGGCCAGCAACCGGGCAGTGGCGGCCCCAATGCCTGAGGCCCCGCCTGTCACCAAGGCCACTTTGTCCTGCAATTCGGGCGGCATGTCCACGCCCATGTGCCTCTGCGTCATCCGGTTGCCTTCAACCTTCGTCGTTGATCCAGCGCACAAAGCGGTGCAATGGGTAGAAGCCATCGTGGGGAATGCCGACCTCGATCTGACCCGCACTGCCCAGTTGCACCACCCGTTGCGTCCCCATGGAGGCCAGGCGGTCACGCAACTCAGCCTTGCGTTCGCTGGGGTACACACCCACGGTCTGTGTGGCCACGCTCACGTAGCGCATGGCATCGTCGAGGCTCTTGACCGGCACCACATTGACCACGCGCCCATCGGGGTGGAAGTCCACCGGGTCTTCGGACCGGATGACCACGCCGCTGCCGTCGTACTTGCCCCAGACCTGGTAATAGGGTTCAAGGGCCCGCAAGCCATCGATTTCGTCCCGCATCTCGCCCGGCAGCGGGTTGCCGCAGGCCGAGGCCATGGGCCGTTCCACACCCAGGCGCTGCTGCAGCAGCTTGGCGTAGCGGTCGGCCTGCTCGGGGGTGGCTTCGATGAACTGGAACCGGCTCGACACGCAAGCCTGCTGGTTCATCATGGTCGCATCGGCCGCAGCGCGTTCGGCCACCTCGGCCAGCACCGCATCGCTCTCGAACGCTTCGCGACCGATCATGGAGATCGACGTCTTGGGGTCGAACGCCACCAGCTCGAAACCGGGGCCAATGTAGTTCTTGGCGCTGCGCAGCGCCCCTTCACCACCCCAGGCCACCAGTTTGTCAAAGAACTGCGGGCGGAACAGCATGCTTTCCACCTGGGCATCGCCCCCGCGCCAGTAGACCGCACTGAACGAGCGCGCCACCGGGTGGTTGGGCGCCACCGCCGACAATGCCCGCAAAATGGCGGTGGCGGTGAACAGGTCGTTCGACGGGATTTTGAGCAGGTTGACGCCTTTGGTCAGCGCGCCGCGCATGACCGTCTGTGCCGACACGCCGGGCGCATTGCCCGCCACGATGTGCACCAGGCGCGGCGGGAACGCACGGACGCGGTGGGTGCGGCCGCTGGGTGCGTCATGTATGACCCGCCAGCCATCGAGCACGTCGGCGCCGCCCAGCTCGTTCTCCACCTGGAACTCCATGCTGCGGCGGTCGAACACCATGGGCAAATACTGGAAGGACCGCGCCAGCACTTCGCGCGGCAGCGGGCTGGTGCGGGCCGAGAACTCCAGCGCTTCGGCCATCAGACCGTCGGGGTCCTTGGCAATCCAGCGCCCGGTTTCCACCAGGATGTCCATGATCTCGGACAGCGGCGTGTCAAACGCCGGACCCGGCTCCTGACGCGACCAGACGAGGCTGTTGAGGTCCAGGGCGGGCGTGGAGAAACGGCTGTTGGCCGGGCCAAATTCCAGGTCGGCACCGAAAACGGCTTCGCCCTTGATGACGTGGCAAACCGGGACGGGCAGGTGTGTGGCAGGGGCGTTCATGCGTTGAGTGCTCCACGGATGTAGCTGTCGATGGTGCCGGCACAACCGATGTGGTCGTCTTCGCCAGGCTGCGCAAAGCGGCTGATGTTGTCCAGCAAGGTCGGGCCGTGGCGGCCGCACGGGCAGCGGCTCTTGAAGTCCAGCGTCACCTTGTCGCCTGTGATCAGACCGCCCCAACGGCCTTCGTAGATCAGGTCCAGGAAGCCGAAGCGGCCCTCGACCATGCCGTCCTGCGCGTCTGCTTCGGTAAGCAAGCGCTCACCATTCCGGTCCAGGATCAGCCAGATCAGGCTGGGCGCGTGGTGGTAGCGGCCCGCTTCGCAACGCGGCATGAGGGAAGCCATTTCCGTCATGCCATAGGCCGCCGGGCGGACCACCTTGCCAAAGAAGCGGTCCACCTGCTCCTTGTAGTCGTCTGGCAAGGCCACGCCTTTGACGCCGCCACCAGCCTGGATGATGGCCTGCGGGTGGAAGTCCCCATCGGGAATGCCGCGCTCACGGGCACGAGCGATCAAGGTCATGTACTGCGCCCACATGCCACTGACCATGATGGGTTCGTGGCGGCTGTCCAGGATGTGGTCTGCCAGACGCAGCAAGGCACCCTGCCCCTCCACGGACTTTTGTTGCATTTCAGCTTCGAAGGCGGCAATCTCTTGCGGCTCGGCGCTGCCTTCGGCCATTTTCTTGCGCATGGCGGCCATGCGGCTCACGTCGCTGATGCGCAGCGGTTCGTCCGTGAGGTGGAAGGTTTGCCCCGGCTTGCCCCAGTTCTGCGCGCCAAACTGCCCCGATTCAATGGCGCTGTTGGGCCCCTTGATCGGCCCCAGCCAGAACACCTTGCGGTCCGCGTTGGCCACGGCGTAGGGCCAGGCGGTGCTGTACTTGAAATGGCGCTTCTTGTATTCGCGGTCACCCAGGGTGTGGTTCAGGAACGAACATTTGCCGGAAGACCCGCTGGTGGCCAGCACCATGTGCCCGGCGTCCCACAGACGCTCAATCCAGTCGTCCACGTCCTTCACGCCGTCCACATTCACATCCAGGGTGTTTTCGACGGACAGGGTGTTGAGCCACTGCAGCATGCGGTCCCAGCGCCCCTGCTCCACAAAGGCATTGGGGTACGACTTGTACACCGTGTGCGCGAACAGCAACGGCACCAGGTCTTCCAGACGGCTGATGGACTGGATGCCCGCCTCTTCGGCCCGGCGCCCGACCAGCGGGATCTGTTCGCGCCGCTGCTGGAACAGGTTTTGGGCCACTTTCAATTGTTTGCCCAGCAGTTCCTGCGGGTCTTGGTTGTAGGCCACTGCAGGGTTCAACACCGCATCCAGCAACTCTTGACGCAACGATTCCATTTCATACACCTTTCGACAGGGACACCTCACACATCAGGGCAGAACACACCAGGCCGCCCAAATCTAGTTTCAAATGTTAACTACATCAAGCGCAACAAGCAACCACACAACCCGCTTTGAATCCAGAAAAATATAGGTGTTTTCCCTTGAAACAACCAATCAACCACCACATCAGAAACAAAAAATAGGTAATAATTTACTTACCAATAAACGCCAAACCTATGCCCACCCCAACCTCCTCTGCTCCTGACCCGCTCGATACCGTGCTCGCCGCCCTGGCCGATCCGACCCGCCGCACTTTGCTGGAACGGCTGCTGCAAGGTTCGCTGCATGTGGCCGCCCTAGCGCAGGGCATGCCGGTGTCGCGTCCTGCGGTTTCACAGCACTTGAAAATTCTGAAAAATGCAGGACTGGTGGAAGAAGAACCCCAGGGCCGACACACCCTGTACCGCGCCCGCCCTGAAGCCTTGCAGCCACTGACGGCCCACTTGCGCCAGATAGGTGGCGAAGCGTCACCTCCCAACGCTCCGGCCGGCCCAGACGACAACATTGACGCCGCCATGGCGCAATGGGCCACGACATCGCTCCAGCAGGACCCTTCCACCGTGGCGATGCTGGCCCGGTTGTTCCTGCTGCAAGCGCGCATGAATCAGCTCTACGCACAGACCACCAGCAACCACGGCCTGAGCATTGGGGAATCCATGATCCTGGGCACGCTCCGCCGCACACGCGACCCTTTGGGGCTGACGCCCAGCGACATTGCCCGCATTTCGGTGGTGTCGCGGCCCGGCACCGCCCGGCGGCTGGCTCGGCTGGAAAGCCTGGGCCTGATCCAGCGCCAAGCCGGCCCCTCGGATCAGCGCTCTCACCGCATACGGCTGACGTCCAAGGGTGAAACCGTCGGCGACGCCATCACCCACGAACAGCTCACCGACAAGTTTGCGGCCTTTTTCCACTTGCCCCCCAGCGACCGCCAACACCTGAACCTGACGTTGAAACACTTGCTGCAGGCACTGAAGAACGCTTGACAAACCCGTCCTCATGGAGCCGCACAAAGCAGGCACAATGGCAGGCATCTTGCACGTATCCACTTCTGCTGTGACTGCCTCCCACCCCATCCACGACGAACTGGACCGCGTGCGCCGCAGCGGCCCTTTGCGCGACATCATCATCCCGCCCTGCCCCGAGCTCCTGCGGCAACTCCAGGACGCCACCGCCCACGGGGAGCCCGACATTGACGCCATCGACCAGATCGCCAGTGCGGACGTGGCCATGGCTGCCGCCCTGATCCGCCAGGCCAACAGCCCGCTGTACGCCCTGGCCCAGCCGGTGCACACCGTGGGCCAGGCCCTCACAGTGCTGGGGGTGCGCCCGGCCGTGACCTTGCTGCTGGGGTTCCTGACCCGCCAGGCCCTGCAGGTGCAATCCCCCTTGCTGGGGCATTTCTGGGAAAACTCCACGCGCCGCGCGCTGGCCTGTGAGCACATTGGGCACCAGCTCTACCACATGGACCCCGGCCTGGCCTACAGCTTCGGGCTGTTCTGCCACGTGGGCATGCCCGTGCTGCTGGGAGGCGTGAAAGGCTATGGCAGCACCATCACCGAAGCGCTGGCCCGCAAGGACCGCACCTTCACCCAGACCGAAAATGCCAACCACCGCACCGACCACGCCGTGGTGGGCGCGATCGTGGCGCGCACCTGGCGCCTGCCCGGCGAAGTGGCTGCCGCCATACGCCTGCACCACGACTTCACCGCCCTGGACGACACCCGCTTTTCCGACACGGAGCGCCATCTGGTGGCCATGGGGCTGATTGCCGAACACCTGGTGCAGCAGTTTGACGGCAGCAGCGACTCACGCGAATGGGACCGCCACGGCGGCGCCTGCCTGCAGCACCTGCAGGTAGGCGCCGCCGAAGTCGATTTGTGGGTGGACGAATTGCACCCCGCGTTCGACGCGGTGCAGTTGGCCTGACCGCGCCGCGCGCCCCTTACAGGGTGATGCAGCTGTGCGGCTGGAAGGCCGCCTGCTCGTTTTTGTCTGCGTACCCAAACGGGTTGGCCACCACCCGGCACCGCCCGGCCCGGTAGTCGGCAGGGCAGTGCAAATGGCCATGCAGCCACAGGTCCGCTTGCGCCAGCAACCCATCCAGGGCGTTGCAGAATCCCGCCGTGCCGGGCGTCAGCCCATACCGTGGGTCGGCACTGCGCAGGCTGGGAGCAAAGTGCGTCACAACCACCGTTTTCCCGTCAAAGGGCACGGACAACTGGCTGCGCAACCAGTCCTGGCATTCCAGGGCCAACGCGCGCATGGCCTCGGCATCGAACAGCGCCGCGTGCCGCGTGGCGGCCATTTTTTCCAGGTAAAAGTTGGCCGCTCGAAAGGCCTTGTGCCGCTGCTTCATGGCTTCGGTGGTCTGCGCCCCCGGCGGCACCAAGGCATCGAAATCGCTCCACAGCGTGGTGCCCACGAAACGCACCCCGTTCAGCACCACCGCATCCCGTTCCAGCCAGATCAGCCCCAAGCGCTCACAGGCGGCACGCAGGCGGGCGTGGGCCTCGTCAACATCGAGCGCGTCGTATTCGTGGTTGCCAGGCACGTACAGCACCGGCACCGGCCAGCCTGCGTACTGCGGCAAGGGTGAAAAACGCTGCAAACCCCAGTCCGGTTCGGCCATGCGGCTGCCGTCGCGCCGCTGCTGGTAGGAACCGATGTCACCCGCCAGCACCAGCAGGTCGGCGCCCGGCGCCGGTTGTGGCTGAAAACCGGGGTTGGCCTCCAGGTGGATATCACTGAGCAGTTGGATTTGCATGTTCGAAAGTCAGGGTTTCAATGGTTTTACTACATCAATCCATCCATTAACCTTTCGGCACCCAAGGGCGGTTGCACGGCATGGACGCCACAACGGCGCCGCAACGGGTGTGCAGCGCCGCGTCCAGGACGGCGTGGAGCCAGACAACCAACTGAAACAGGAGTCAAGCAGATGAACGAACGTGCTGAATATGGTCTGAAAGTTTTCGGTGAAATCATGGGCGAAGAAAAGGCGGCCGCCTTCCGTGCCAACGCCGAATCAACGGGTTTCGCGTCCGGCATTGGCCGCCTGGCCCGTGACTTTGCTTTTGCCGACGTCTGGGGCCGCGATGGCCTGGAACGCAAGCAGCGCAGCCTGGTCACCATGGGCATACTCATTGCCACCCGCCAGACCCTGGAACTCAAGAACCATGTCCGCATTGCCGTTCGCAACGGCTTGACGGTGCGTGAGCTGGAGGAGGTTTTGTTCCAATGCCTGCCGTATTTGGGTTTCCCGGCCGTGGCATCGGCCACAACCGTCATGCTGGAAACCCTGCGTGAACTCGGTCTTGAAACTGAAACCAAAACATCGGAAGAACGTGGGCTGCTCTGAGTTTCACGGATAGCCAGAACCAAAAGCCCAAAAAAAAAGCTCACCCCGCAGGGTGAGCCCTTTGCCCATGCGAACCGTGTTTACTGGCCCAGAATGCGCTGTTCCATCTTGGCTTTGGTGTCCACCAGCTCTTGCGGCAGGTGGTAGGCCAGTTTTTCGAAGTGCTCGGTGTGCAGTGCCAGTTCAGCCTTCCAATGGTCGGCATTCATGTCGGTCACGGAGGCAAACTGCTCGCGGCTGAAGTCCAGACCTTCCCAGGTGATTTCGTCGTAGGTGGGGCTGATGCCGAAGGCATGGTCTTCGCCCTGCACTCGGCCTTCAATGCGGTCGATCATCCACTTCAGCACGCGCATGTTGTCGCCGTAGCCCGGCCAAATGAACTTGCCGTCGGCGCCCTTGCGGAACCAGTTGACGCAGAAAATCTTGGGCAGGGTGTGGCCGCTTTCTTCCAGCTTGTGCTCCATGTCGAGCCAGTGCTGGAAGTAGTCGCTCATGTTGTAGCCGCAGAACGGCAGCATGGCGAACGGGTCGCGGCGCACCACGCCTTGCGCGCCAAAGGCCGCAGCGGTGGTTTCGGAACCCATGGTGGCGGCCATGTAGACGCCTTCCATCCAGGTGCGGGCTTCGGTCGCCAGCGGCACGGTGTTGGAGCGGCGGCCGCCGAAGATGAAAGCGTCAATGGCCACGCCAGCCGGGTTGTCCCACTGGTCGTCCAGTGCCGGGTTGTCGTTGGTTATGTAGGCGTATACTGCGCCTTGTG
>CAYQTH010000085.1:0-8181 GCA_964420415.1 uncultured Macromonas sp.
CCAGGTTGACGCCACCGAACGTGGGCTCCAGCGCGGCGATGATCTCGACCAGCTTGTCCGGGTCTTTTTCGTTGATTTCGAGGTCGAAGACGTCGATGCCGGCGAACTTCTTGAACAGGACGCCTTTGCCTTCCATCACCGGCTTGGCCGCCAGCGGGCCGATGTCGCCCAGGCCGAGCACTGCCGTGCCGTTGGTGATGACGGCGACCAGGTTGCCGCGGCTGGTGTACTTGAAGGCGTTGACCGGGTCGGCGACGATCTCTTCACACGGGGCAGCCACACCCGGCGAGTAGGCCAGTGCCAGGTCGCGCTGATTGGTGAGCTGTTTGGTGGCCGCGATGGCCACCTTGCCCGGTGTCGGTTTCTCGTGGTATTCGAGCGCGGCGCGGCGCAGTTCGGCGCGCTTGTCTTGCTGTGATTGCGGCATTGGCGGGTCCCATCCATGAAACAACCCGCCTTGTGAGCGGGTTGGGACATTGTAGGTCGGCTTGTTGAAAGAAAACTTGCGGCTTCCCACAAGGCGTCACCGCTCGCCGCACAAAAGGGCTTGGGTGCCCCTAACCTAGCTCAAAATGACTCCCAATCGTCCGCCATGGCCACGGCTTTTGTGGCCACCTTGGCGGTCGCTGGTTGCTGCAGCCGTCGTTCGGCACCAGCCGCTGGCGGCCGCACCTGCGGTAACGCTGCTTGGGCCTGTCCCCGCGCTGCAGTGGCATGGATGCGGCTTACCTGGTCCGAAAACTGAGGCGACCGGGTGGCTACACGTCCAGCGTCGGCCCCGGCCAGCTTGAACACCGCCACGGCTTGCACCAGTTCCTGCGCCTGGGTGTTGAGGCTGGTGGCTGCTGCTGCCATTTCCTCGACCAAGGCGGCGTTTTGTTGTGTGGCTTGGTCCATTTGCATCACGGCTTCGCCGATCTGTTGAACTCCGTCGCTCTGCTCCACACTGGCCGCGCTGATTTCTCCCACGATGTCGGTCACGCGGCGGATGCTGGTGACGACCTCATTCATGGTCTGTCCGGCACGGTCCACCAACGCGCCGCCTTGCTCGACCCGGTTCACGCTGTCAGTGATCAGGTCCTTGATTTCCTTGGCAGCCTGCGCACTGCGCTGCGCCAGTGTGCGCACCTCACCCGCCACCACGGCAAAGCCGCGCCCTTGCTCCCCGGCGCGCGCGGCTTCCACGGCGGCATTCAGTGCAAGGATGTTGGTCTGGAAAGCAATGCCGTCGATGACGCTGATGATGTCGGCAATGCGCTTGCTGGATTCGCTGATGCCGCGCATGGTGTCCACCACCTGGGCCACCACCTCGCCGCCTTGCTGTGCCACGGTGCTGGCCCCTTGCGCCAGTTGGTTGGCCTGTTTGGCGTTGTCGGCATTCTGCCTCACAGTTGAGCCCAGTTCTTCCATCGATGCCGCAGTTTCTTCCAGCGCGCTTGCCTGGTTTTCGGTGCGACCGCTCAAATCCTGGTTGCCTTGTGCGATCTGGGTGCTGGCTGCAGCCACGCTTTCAGACCCTTGACGCACCGTGCTCACCACACGCACCAGACTGCCTTGCATCGCCGCCAGCGAACGCAACAGTTGCGCCACTTCGTCTTGGCCGTCGGCGCGGATAGTTTGCGTGAGATCGCCTTGCGCGACAGCGTCGGTCGCGGCCACTGCCTGCTGCAATGAGCGGCCAATGCCGCGCACGATGCTCCAGCCGAACAGCCCCGCCAGCGTAACACCCAGCACAATGGCCGATACCGTGAGCGTGCGGATGCTGTTGAACCGGTCTGCCGCCTGGTCATACTCCTGTTTGGCCACGTTGACCTGCAGTTCGATCAGCTTGCTCAGGTTGTCACGCACCCCGCCGTAGGTGCGTTCTTCCTGCTCTGCGATCAACTGCCGCGCCCGTTCCAGGTCGTTGGCTTGTAAGGCTTCCTGTGCTGGCCGCAGAAAGGCATCGACGAAGGTTTGTCGGGCTTGCACAAACCCATCGGCCAAGGCCTTTTCCTCAGGTGTCATCTGGGTTGCTGCATACGCTTGCCAGGTGGCATCGACTTCGGCGATGTCGTGGCGCATTTGTTCGACGATGGCGACAAAACGCGCTGGGTCGCCCACGGCGACGGCGCTGTTGATGGCATGGCGGTTGTACAGGATGTCGCGTTCCACAATCTGCAGTTGGGCGATCGGTACGGTCCGGTCTTCATAGACCGTGCGCAACCCTTCTTTGGTTTGCGCCAAACCGTACAGGCCCAATCCTCCGATCAGCAGCGACAAGACCGACATCAGTCCGATCAGTACCGTCAAGCGGGTCGATATTTTCAAATTATTCATTTTTTTAAGCGCGGATCTTCATGTGCAGATAGAGGGCATTCTCTCTGGGACCGCTTGCTGGATGCGTGCGGGCACAGAGGCAGCACGGGATGGTACCGAAGCCTGACGTGAGACTGACAGGGTACATACCCTGGTATGTACTTTGGGTGTGGTTTGTTTTTATCAATTACACTCAGATGCCATGGTCTTTCAACCAGTCGCGCGTGAGCTTGGCCGCGTAGGTGGCGGCCGACTTGTCGTAGGTCGGGCGGTAATCGGCGTTGAAGCCGTGGTCCATCGCCGGAAACACCACGATCTCGGAGCCGCTGCTGGACTTCTCCAGTTCTGCTCCCATGCGGGTCACGGCGTCGGCGGTGATGAATTTGTCCAGCCCGGCATACAGGCCCAGCACCGGCACCTTCAGTTCGGCGCCAAACTCGACCGGGTCGCGGGGCTTGATCGGCGACTGCATGCCTTCCAGCAGGCCGTAGTAGGCCACTGCCGCTTTCAGCTTGGGGTTGTGCAGCGCGTAGAGCCAGGCCGTGCGGCCGCCCCAGCACCAGCCCACCAGGCCGACGCGTGCGGCGTTGGCGTGGCCGCTGGCTTGGGCAAAGGCCACGGCGGCATCCAGGTCCGCGCACACCTGCGCGTCCGGTACCTTCGAGACCACCTCGTTCAGGATGGTCATGATGTCGGTCATTTTGGACACGTCGCCCTGGCGTGCGAACATCTCGGGTGCGATGGCGTAGTAGCCCAGCTTGGCGTAGCGGCGGCACATGTCCTTGATGTGTTCATGCACGCCAAAAATTTCCTGCACCACCAGGATTACCGGGTGTTTGCCGGGCTTGGCCGGGCGCGCCACGTAGGCCGGGATCAGGCCATCGGCCACGGGAATTTTCACTTCGCCCGCCACCAGGCCTTTGCTGTCGGTGGTGATGGCCTGCGCCAGCACCGGCTGCGCCGCCAAGGCAAAGCCACTGGCCAGCGAAGTAACCACGAAGCCGCGGCGCGACCAGCCCGATGCGGCCTCCGTTGCCTGCGGATTTTGAAAGTCGATGGCCTGGCGGCCGTAATCCATCAGTTTCATTCAGCGCTCCCATGAAAAACCACGCACCGTGCGCGGCAGAAAACACAATAGTCCAGTGTAGTGAGGACTCAAACCACCACCACGGCGTCGGGTAATTCGTTCGGGTTGGGCTGGTGTGGATCAACCGGGAAATGCACTTCCAGCACGGCGGTCACACCGTCCAGCGCGGCGTGCAGGCCGGCCTCGAACTGGCCCCGGCGCAACTGTTCTGCCAGGCTGTCGATCAACGCGTTCCATTGCGCGGGCGTGACCTTGCCGTTCAGGCCGCGGTCGGCCACGATCTCCAGTCGGCGCTCGGTCAGTTGCAGGTAAATCAACACGCCATTGTTGTGCTGCGTGTCCCACACCCGCATCTGACCGAACCAGCTCAGGGCACGCTGGCGCAGCACCTGGGGCAGGGCGTGGTCAGCCACTGGCGGCCACACGCACTGCAGCGGCAGGGTGGATTCGACGCACAGGCAGACCTCGCCACTGTGGCGCCGTTCGCTGGCCACGATGTGGTCGGTCAGGCTCTGTACCGCCTGCGCCGACAGCACGCGCCGCGCGCGGCCTGCACCCAGCCAGCCATGTTGCAACCAACGCCACCACCGGTTCATGCCCGCTCCTTCACCAACTGCCGGACGAGCCACCGCCGCCGAAATTGCCACCACCGCCCGAGCCGAAGCCACCGCCTCCCCCAAAACCGCCACGGCCACCCCAGCCCCCGCCGCCGAAGCCGCCCGGCCCACGGAAATGCCCGCTGCCGCCGTTGACTGACATGACCGCACCCACCACCCCTGCCACCAGCGCAGCGGCCAGTGCCCACAGCAGGGAACCGGCGGTCTGGTACATCAGCCACCCGGCCGCACCAGCGGCAGCCAGCGGGCCCAGCACGCGCCCCAGGATGTGGCGCAGCACCGAAGCCAGCAACGGCACGGCGAACGCCAGGAAAATCAGCAGTTCCCGCGTGTCTGCCCCCGCTTCCGTGGCGGCGCCAGGCTGCGCGGGCTCGGGCAGGTTTTCGCCCTGCAGCCGCGCCAGGATCTGGTCCACCCCGGCGCTCAGTCCACCGGCAAAGTCGCCCTGTTTGAAGCGCGGGGTGATGACGCGGTCGATGATCTGGTGCGCCGCCAAATCGGGCAAAGCGCCTTCCACCGCCTTGGCGGTGGCGATGCGCAAGCGCCGGTCGTTCTTGGCTACCACCAGCAGCACGCCGTCGCCCACGTCCTTGCGCCCGATCTTCCAGGCGTCACCCAGGCGTTGGGTGTAGTCGGTGATGTCTTCCGGCGCGGTGCTGGGCACCAGCACGACCACCACCTGGCTGCCGCGCGCCTGCTCGTAGGCGGCCAGCTTGTCTTCCAGCGCTTGGCGTTCGGCGGCGCTCAGCGTGGCGGTGAAGTCCATGACGCGCGCCGTCAGTGGCGGCACTGGTTGCACACCCGGTGTTTCCTGCGCCCACAGCGTGAACGGGGTGAGCAGCGTGAACAGCCCCAGCAGCAGGCATAGCCAGCCAGCCCACAGGCCCGCTGGCCAGCGCCGCCATCGGCCCAGCCCACTGGCGCCGTTCAGGTTCGCACTGCGCCCCATGGTGCCGCTCACCTCACTTGGTGCCGAAGTCCACCTTGGGCGGAGCGCTCACAGCGGCTTCGTCCGCGACCGTGAAATTGGGTTTGGCGCGGTAACCAAAGGCCATGGCTGTGAAGTTGCTGGGGAAACTGCGCGCCAGCACGTTGTACTCCTGCACCGACTGGATGTAGCGGTTGCGCGCCACGGTGATGCGGTTTTCCGTGCCTTCCAATTGCACGCGCAAATCGCTGAAGCCCTGGTTGGCCTTCAGGTTCGGGTACTGCTCGGACACCACCAGCAAGCGGCTGAGCGCGCTGCCCAGTTCGCCTTGCGCGGCCTGGAAGCGTTGCATGGCTTGCGGGTCATTCAACGTCTCGGGTGTGACCTGCACCGAGGTGGCCTTGGCACGGGCTTCAATCACGCGGGTCAACGTTTCCTGCTCGAAATTGGCCTCGCCTTTGACGGTGACCACCAGGTTGGGCACCAGGTCGGCGCGGCGCTGGTACTGGTTGAGCACCTCGGCCCAGGCCGAATTCGTCTGCTCGTCCAGGCGCTGGAAATCGTTGTAGCCGCAGCCGCCCAAGATGGCGGCAAAGGTGAGGACCAGGGCCGAAACCCAGCGTTGCATTGAAACAGACATGCACATACTCCCACGGTGTTGCCGATGGTTCATTCTAGGGGCAGGTGCAGATGGCATGTCGGCCAGTGTTTCACCCGGCACCCAAGATGCCAGGGGTCGGCACCGCCGTCGCCTCGTCCTGCCGGTTCCAGGCGCGCTCATGGAAGAAGTAGGCCACCGCCTGCACCGAGGGCTCCAGCAAGCTAAGGGCGAGTGAGGCCAGCACGTCGCCGGTCACGGCGTAGGCCACGCTGGCCGCCACCACGATGTGCATCACGTAGTAGCTGCCGGTCTTCATGAGCGTGCGGCGGTGTTTGCGGGTGATGTTGCGGATGTGTGCCATGGCGGGCTCCTTTGCAGATCGATGTGCCTCAATGATAGGCATTCTTATTTCGAAAAGCAATCGACTTAGGCTAATTGATCCATAAAAACTATTGAACGACTCCTACAATCTGAACCATCTCAACGCCGCTGCTGTTCAACATGAAATTCCTGCGTTTTTCCGACATTTGCGCCAGCGGTCAGGCCGCTGGCAAGCGCGTCTTCATCCGGGCCGACCTGAACGTGCCGCAGGACGACGAGGGCAACATCACCGAGGACACCCGCATCCGCGCCTCCATTCCCGCCATCCAGATGGCGCTGGACGCTGGCGCCGCCGTGATGGTGACCTCGCACCTGGGCCGCCCGACCGAAGGCGAACCCAAGCCGGAAGACACGCTGGCCCCGGTGGCCAAGCGCCTGGGCGAGCTGCTGGGCCGCGAGGTGCCGCTGGTGCAGAACTGGGTGGACGGTGGCTTCAATGTGAAGCCGGGCGAACTGGTGCTGCTGGAAAACTGCCGCCTGAACGTGGGCGAAAAGAAGAACAAGCCGGAATTGGCGGCCAAGCTGGGCCAGTTGTGTGACGTGTTCGTGCACGACGCCTTTGGCACCGCGCACCGCGCCGAAGGCACCACCTACGGCATCGCCGAAACCGCGCCGGTGGCTTGCGCCGGCCCGCTGCTGGCCGCTGAAATGGACGCCCTGACGCAAGCGCTGGACAACCCGAAGCGCCCACTGGTGGCCATCGTCGGCGGCTCCAAGGTCAGCACCAAGCTGACCATCCTGAAAACCCTGGCCACCAAGGTGGACCAGTTGATCGTGGGCGGCGGCATTGCCAACACTTTCCTGCTGGCAGCGGGCAAGCGCATTGGCGACTCGCTGGCCGAACCGGAAATGGTGCGCGAGGCGCAGCAGGTGATGGACATCATGAAGGAGCGTGGCGCCGAGGTGCCGCTGCCGGTGGATGTGGTGGTGGCCGACGAGGTGTCGGCGCTGGCGCGCGCCAACCGCATCCCGGTAGACGAAGTGGGCCCGCACGACCGCATCCTGGACGTGGGCCCCAAGACTTCGGCCAAACTGGCCGAGATCATTGCCCACGCGGGCACCATCGTCTGGAACGGCCCGGTGGGCGTGTTCGAGTACGCCCAGTTCGCCGGTGGCACCAAGATGATGGCCTCGGCCATCGCCCACTCGGAAGCATTCTCCATCGCCGGGGGCGGTGACACGCTGGCGGCCATTGCCAAGTACCACATCACCGAAGACGTGGGCTACATCAGCACTGGCGGCGGCGCTTTCCTGGAAGTGCTGGAAGGCCGGACGCTGCCCGCCTTCGAGGTATTGGCCAAACGCGCCTGACCCCCCGGCCACGACTGGGGTCATGCCCCCATTGAGGGCCGGTCGCGGCTGACACATAATCGGAACAGGCGGCCACTGTCGGCCGCCACTTCCGACAGTCAGCTTATGCCCCAGCGCGCCACCAAAATCGTCGCCACCCTCGGCCCCGCCTCCAGTGACCCCGACCTGCTGGAGGCCATGATCCTGGCAGGCGTGAACGTGGTGCGGCTCAACTTCTCCCACGGCACGGCGCAAGACCACATTGACCGCGCCCGCCTGGTGCGCGAGGCGGCACAACGCGCCGGGCGTGTGGTGGCCATCATGGCCGACTTGCAAGGCCCCAAAATCCGCGTCGGCAAGTTCGCCACCAGCAAGGTGTGGCTGGACAACGGCGCCCCCTTTGTGCTGGATGCCGAACGCACCGAACTGGGTGATGCGGCAGGCGTCGGTCTGGATTACAAAGAACTGCCCAATGAAGTTGCGGCAGGCGATGTGCTGCTGCTCAACGACGGCCTGATCGTGCTGGACGTGCAGCGCGTGGACGGCAGCGCCGTGCACACCACGGTGCGACTGGGCGGCGAGTTGTCGAACAACAAAGGCATCAACAAACAGGGCGGCGGCCTCACCGCACCCGCGCTGACGCCGAAAGACATGGCCGACATCGTGACTGCCATGGGCCTGCGGGCCGACTACGTGGCCGTGAGCTTTCCCAAAAACGCTGCCGACATGGAACAGGCGCGTCGTTTGTGCCATGAGGCTTGCCAGGGCGAACACCAGCCCGGCCTGATCGCCAAGATCGAACGCGCCGAGGCCATCCCCGAACTGGCCAGCATCCTGTTCGCCAGCGACGGCATCATGGTGGCGCGCGGCGACCTGGCCGTCGAGGTCGGCAACGCCGCCGTGCCCGCGCTGCAAAAGCACATGATCCGCCTGGCGCGCGAGCATGACAAGATCGTGATCACCGCCACGCAGATGATGG
>CAYQTH010000086.1:0-8072 GCA_964420415.1 uncultured Macromonas sp.
CCGAGGTCCAGCAGCCGAAGGTGACAGCGACCTTGTCCTTGGTCAGCAGTTGGCGGGCCTTTTCGGCGAACAGCGGCCAGTTGGACGCCGGGTCCACCACCACGGGTTCGAGCTTCTTGCCCAGCACACCGCCCTTGGCGTTGATTTCGTCAATGGCCATCAGCACCGTGTCCTTCAACACGGTTTCGGAAATGGCCATGGTGCCCGACAGGCTGTGCAGCACACCGACCTTGATGGTGTCGGCAGCGTGGGCGGGCAGCGCGCTCAGGCCAGCCAAGGTGGCGACGGCAGCGGCAGCAGACAGGGCTTTGAGGGTGAATCGACGTTGCATGATGAAGCGGCTCCGGTTCTCGATGGGTTGAGTGAAGGGTTGGAGGTTTTCCACCATCCGCGTCACCCGCTTCGGGCACCTTCGGTGGTGGACGGTTCTCATGCTAGGGATGACCCTGAGCGGCGTCTGTACGCCGTGTGGCGTATGCGGCGACGACAACAAACCTGCAAAAAGCGGCGAGCTCACCACTGCGCATTCATTCGGCTGCATCACATTCGACGCATAATTGCCAGAGGAAAAGAAAAAATGACAGGGAGTCAGCGCCTCAGGCGACTACACACTTTTCCATGGGGACCAGACCAGGCTCTCAGCGCACTTTCTTGGCCAACTTGGACAATGGGTTGGATTTCGCCATCCGACACGTGTCGGTGTGGTGGATGCCTGTTTTCGTCGCTCTTTTCTCCCTTGTGGCTCTGGTTTTTTGGCCCAGCCAATACGGCAGTGCCGACGCCGTGACCCAACACTTCCAGTTGGCACCGGCTCCCACAGACACCTCATGGACCCCGGATCAAGCCCTGAAACAGGTGGTTCAGGCTGAACCTGTCACGCGATGGGACAGCAAACTGTCCGAGCACCCTGTTTGGTCGTTGCACAACATCACACCAGCACACGACACCCAGCAGGTACTTGAATTCCCGTCCCGTCATGCCATAGGCATTGAATGTTGGAACGCCAGCACCCTGGAGCCCCTGGGCGCTATCAGCCACACCTCGGCCAATGGGTTGCTGAGTCCAGCCCGCAGCGGGTTTGTGCTGGCCCTGCCAGCCGGTTTGACCCAAGTGCTGTGCCGCAGCCAATTCCTGGGGCCAGCGCGCATGACGGCCAAGCTTTGGACCGAAGATGCGCTGCGGCAAGCCAACCTGGAATACCAGCGCAACAGCGGCCTGCTCGATGGCGGCTTGCTGGTGCTGGCTGCTTTCATTCTGATTGCGGGCTTCGTCAACCGGGACGGGCACTACCTGTTGTTTGCGTCCTGGCTGGTCATCAACCTGCGCATGGCCGCATTGTCCGCAGGCTGGGACAGCCAGTGGCTGGGTCAAACCATTCCGTATGAATGGCTGTTGCGCCTGCGCCCGGTCACGCTGGGGCTGTACTACGTGCTGACCTTCAACCTTTTCATGTCCCTGTTCCGGCAGGAATTGAAAAAGGTCGGCTTCCAGTACCTGACGACACTCGCCCGCTGGACTTGTGTGCCTGTGCTCATTGGATCGGTGGTATTGCCCTACTCCACCTACCTCCCGTTCATCTGGGTGGTGACCGGCGTGGGTGCCGGCAGCGTGGTCTTCCTGTTGACCCGCATCCTGTTCCAGACCCGGTCGCGGGTCGCGCTGTGGTATGCCGCTTCCATCACCGTGGCCTTGTTTGCCAGTCTGTACGAAATCCTGTCTGCCGCCCTGGGAATTCAAGGCCTGATCGGTGCCATCAACAGCGTCACGGCAGCCCTCCTGTCCAGTCTGCTGGCCTCCCTGGCCATTGCCGAGCTGATCCGTGAGGAACACCTGCAGCGCCTGGAAGCACAGGCCAAACTGCAAAACACCTATGCAGTGATTCCTATTGGCTTGTTCACCCTGGACACACAAGGGCACTTTCTGGGTACCAACCCAGCCATGAAAGACATACTGGGCGAACAGTTCTCAGAAACAGCCCATTTGCGCTGGACTGACGTGTTCGACACGGGCAGCTGGCAATACCTGACCACTCACACCAGCAAGGGGCAGCCGGTTGAAATGGAGGTGTTGACCAAGCCCGCCCAGGGTGACCCCAAACGGTTGTTGATCAAGGCCACCCAGGCACAGGGGAAAATTGAAGGCACCCTGCAAGACATCACTGAAAAAGCGCTGGCCATTGAACACTTGCAGTTCCTGGCCAACCATGACCCCCTGACCAAGGTACTCAACCGGCGCGGCATTGAAGCGATTTTGCAGCGCTGCCTGCAGAATCTGTCCAATGAACACCCGCTGGCAGTGGCTTATCTGGATTTGGACCGATTCAAACTGATCAATGACCTGTACGGGCACACCGCAGGCGACACCGTGTTGCAGCAGGTCTGCGAGCGCGTCCAGCGTCCGCTGTCCAAAGCGATGCACCTGGGACGCGTGGGGGGCGACGAGTTTTTGCTGGTCATGCAAGACACCCCGCTGGAGCGGGCCGAAATGGTGTGCCGCGAGATTGTCGCCAGTCTGTCCAATGCGCCGTACAAGGTGGGTGAGCGGGCATTCCATGTGCGCGGCTCAATCGGCTTGATCGAAGTTTCGCGTGGCAGTTCCAGCAAGGATGTGGTGTCTACCGTGGACCGCGCCTGCCGTGAAGCCAAATCAGCACATGGCACCGGGATGGTGGTCTACAACAAGGCTTCGCGCGTTTTCACCGAACACGAAGCGGAATTGCAACTGGTGGAACGGCTGTCCACGGGTGAGCGGATCGATGGCCTGTTCCTGGAAATGCAGCCCATCATGTCGCTGCGCGCTCCTTACAACTCACTCAACTTTGAGGTGTTGCTGCGCCTGTGTGACGAGAACGGTGACCGCGTTCCGACCGACCGCTTGATCAAGGCGGGTGAAAACGCAGGCCGCATGGGCGTCATCGACCGCTGGGTTTTGTCTTCCACCCTGGAGTGGCTGCGTTTGAATACCGATAAATTGCAGCAGAACCAGTTTGTCTGCATGAACCTCAGTGGCGCTTCCTTGAACGACGAACGGTTCAAAGACGATGTCTACACCATGCTGGACCAGCACCGGGACATTGCCGCCAAGGTGTGCCTGGAAATCACCGAGAGCGTTGCGCTGCACGACACCGGCAATACCAAAAACTTTATCGACCGGGTCCGAAGCTACGGTGCCAAGGTGGCCCTGGATGATTTTGGCGCGGGTTACACATCGTTTTCGTATCTGAAAGACTTACCGGCCGATTTGCTGAAAATCGATGGCTCGTTCATCGTCAACATGAACCATCACCCAGCCAATGTGGCCATTGTCGAAGCGATTGTGAGCCTGGCACAGAACCTGGGCATGAAGACGATTGCCGAATGGGCCGAGGACTTTGAAACAGTGGAAACTTTGGCAGAAATCGGTGTTGACTTTGTGCAAGGTTTCATCGTGGCCCGGCCTCAATCTCCGCTGAACTTGCTCAATGCCACCTCATCGGCTTCGTTCATCCTGGATGAAAAACTCAACCAGTACCTGACTCAGCTGGCCCCAGACAACGACGAACTCGGCCATGTGGACCTGGTATTGGGCACTGCAGCCTCCGACCAGCCCTCTCGCCCATAAGAAAACCCCCGGTGCTTTCGCAAGCCGGGGGTGTCAGATTCAGGCGTCAATCTGAATGTCTGGGTGGACCGTTTCACACATGTAGCCCAGCAGGGGGTGGTGGGCTTCATCCCACAGTGTACGGGCCTTTTGCACATCCAGGAACATGATGCGGTGGGGCAGGTTGAACACGTGCTCCAGCGACACGTAACCCATCCCGTGGTACACATCCTGGAACAACATGCGGTCGTACATCCGGTCAATCGGTGCGCGTGCCGTGATGACCATGTAACGGATGTCGTTGGCCAAACAGTACTGGTAATAGGCCTTGAACAGGATCGTCTTGACCAGGCGGCCAACTTTGTCCTGCGCTACGCCTAAGCGTGTCGCTTCCGACAACCGCTGTCCCTGCATCCATTGCGGCAACTCAATGGATTGCTCCATGCCCAGCGGGCGGAACTCGTTGGTCTGGATGCGCATGGTACCCAGCGGGGAGCCATCCAGCTTGGATTCGGCCAGCAGAATGGCCACACCGGGCAGGGTGTCGGTTGGTTCGGGCTTGCGCAAGGCCGCGGCCAGCTTGGGATCGATGTGGCGAGCGTAGGCCTCGTGACGGATGTCCACCGCTTTTTGCAGTTGCGCTTCGGTATGCACCACGCGCACGGTGAAGGGCAGGTATTCACTGGCTTGCTGCTGGGACGCGTTCTCGCGCAGACCCAGAACAGGGGCACTGGAGACTTGTGAAATGGCACTGCTGAACATAGGGCTTCCCTCCGCTCTGTCTTAACATCGCCTGAACACCAGGCTTGAGTTCACTGTAAGGAAGCCGGAAAGAAAGTTGAGTCAGCAATGCGCTGTTTCGCGCGTCAGGTTTCTTCTTACACGGCCGTCGGGCGGCGCAAGGCACGCATCCGGTTCATGGCCATGGCGGCGGCGGCGGTGCGGGTTTCCACACCCAGCTTGGCGTAGACCCGTTCCAGGTGCTTTTTGACGGTGGCCGGGCTGGCCCCCAGGATGTCGCCAATGTCGCGGTTGATCTTGCCCTGGGCCACCCAGTGCAGCACCTCGGCCTCGCGCGCGGTCAGGCCAAAAGCCTGCGCCAGGCTTTCGATGGCAGCCGCGTCGGAGGTTTCTTCCATGACGATCAGCCAGTCGCCTTGCAACCCCGGCTGGCCGGGCACCGCAGGCACCTCATCATCGCCCACCTGGCGGTGCAGGCGGAAGGTCAGCCGCCGCGGCCCCAGGTTCAGGCTCAGGCGCGGCGGCTCGCTGCCGGTGTGCCAACCGTCATGCAAGCAGCGTTGCAGCCACTGCAGCACGGCGTGCGGGGTGGCAGGCCCATCGGAGCCGCAATAGCGGCGCAGCAGGTCGCGCGCCAAGGGGGTTTGCCACAGCAAACGGCCGTCACTGGCGCGCACGGTGATGGTGGCGTAGCCAAAGGCGTCCAGCGCGTTGCGGGCTTGCTGCCGTTCCAGCGCCCCTTGGCGCACCTGGCGTGCGTTGCGCAGGTGCACGCCCATGCGGGCCATCACTTCCTGCGGCTTCACGGGTTTGGTCACATAGTCGACCCCCCCAGCGGCCAGGGCGGCCACCAGGTGTTCGGTTTCCGTCAGGCCGGTCATGAAGATGATGGGGATGTGCGCGGTGGCGGCATCGGCCTTGAGGCGGCGCGCCACCTCGAAGCCATCCATGCCGGGCATGATGGCGTCGAGCAGCACCACATCGGGCTGCGCTTGTGCTGCGCGCGCCAAGGCGCTTTCCCCGTCCAGCGCCACCAGCACGGTGTAGCCGCTTTCGTCCAGGGTGTCGTGCAGCACGGCCAGGTTGTCCGGCGCGTCGTCCACGATCAGCACCACCGCTGCACCGTGGTCATCCAGCGTGTTCAGTCGCATTCAAAGCCTCCTGCAACAGTTGGTCCAGGGTGTCGAAGCGGAACTCGCGCGCCAGCGCCCGCAGCCGCTGCAAAGCCTCGGCCTGTTCCGGCCAGTCGGCCTGCAACATATCCAGCCGCTTGACGAACCCCCGGTAGTAACCCATGCGCGCCAGATCACGCAGGGCGTGCAATTCCGTGACGGGCAGGCGCGGCAAGGGCGTGCCGGGTGCTGCCTGCTGCACCTCCCTGGCTGTCTGCTGTGCGGCATCGGTCGCTGCACTTGGCTGGGAGGCAGCCGTCTCACGCCACACCAGCCCCAGCTTCTGCCCGACCCATTGCAGCACGTCCTGTCGGCGCACGGGTTTGACGAAGAAGTCGCTGGCCGGCAACCCCACCTGGTTGTCCAGGCCTTTGTCGAAGGCGTTGGCCGACACCACCGCCAGCAAGGGCTGGGGCTGCAGTTGCAGCATTTGTATGTGGCGCAGCGTTTCCCAGCCGTCCATGCCGGGCATGGCCAAGTCCATGAAGATCAGGTCCGGCCGCAAACCTTCGGCCAAGAGCCGCAAGGCATCTTCACCGTGGGTGGCCAGGGTCACGTCAAAACCCAAAGGCTCCAGCCAGCGCGCCAGCAGCTGGCGGTCGGCCTCTTCGTTGTCCACCACCAGCACGAGCCGCGTTGGCCCGGCGTAACCTTGGTACTGTACCCCGCTGTCGGACGCGCGTGATGCCACTTCCCCATGCACTTCGGGCAAGAACAGCCGCAATTTGAAGGCGGTGCCCTGCCCGGCTGTGCTGCTGGCCGTCATTTCACCGCCCATCAGGTCGGTCAGCATCTTGGCAATGGTCAGTCCCAGACCGGAGCCCTGCACGCTCTGGCCCTGGCTGGCGGCGCCGCGCGCAAAGGGTTCGAACACGCGTGCCAGGTCCTGCGGCGCTATGCCGGGGCCGGTGTCGCTCACTTCAAAGGTGGCCATCTCGCGCGCATAGCGCACGCGCAAGCGCACCTCGCCACGCTGGGTGAACTTGACGGCGTTGCCCAGCAGGTTGAACAGGATCTGGCGCAGGCGTTTGTCGTCGGCCCGCACCGCCTGCGGCCACAAATCGGGTTCGTCGAACACAAAAGCCAGCCCCTTGGCTTCGGCCTGCAACTGGAACATGCCGGCCATTTCGCGCACCGCCAGCTGCAGGTCCAGCGGCCGCAAATCCAGCGTCAGCTTGCCGGATTCGATGCGTGCAATGTCCAGCGTCCCTTCAATCAGCGACAGCAAATGCTCCCCGCCGCGCAGAATGACGCGCGTGGCGTGGGCGCGGTGCGCGGGCATCTCGGCGTCCTCTTGCAGCAGTTGGGCATAACCCAGGATGCTGTTCAGCGGGGTACGCAGTTCGTGGCTGATGTTGCTGATGTAGCGCGTCTTGGCCTGACTGGCCTGGTCGGCCAGTTCACGCGCCTGCTCCGCCACGCGCTTGGCCTGCTGCAGTTGCTCGTCGGTTTGGCGGTGGGAGTCGATCTCTCGCATCAACAGACTGGTCTGGCGGTTCGACTCCTCCTGCGCCACCACCCGGCTCTTGTGGGCCAGCACCAGCCACCAGGCCACAATGCCCGACACCAGCAGCAGCGCCGCATAGACCTTGATGAAACCGGAACGCAGCATCAGCGCCGCCCCAGGCATCCAGCTGTAGGCCTCGCCAGGGTCCAGGTAACCTGTGCCCTGGATTTCCTGCCGGTACAGCAGGCCCAGCACAGCCGCCAGCACGGGGGCAATCACCAGCATCAGCAGCACGTAATGCGCCAGGCCAGCATCCAGGTACGGCCACCAGCGCGCCGGGGTGATGCGCCGCAACGCCGCCCCCCATTGCGCCGACAAGCGGGCGTGCGGTTTGCAAATGTCCCCGCAGCGCGCGTCCAGCGTGCAGCACAGCGAACAGATCGGGCCCTGGTAAGCGGGGCAGTGAGCGGTATCGGGCGCCTCGTATTCGCCTTCGCAGATCACGCAACGCTGCAGACGCAAGTAGCGGCCTTCTGTTTCGTGGACATCGGTCTGGGCCGGGGCGTTACCTGCCTTATTGCCTGCATTGCCCGCTGAAAAAAACCGAACTGGCTGTTCAACTTGCGCACTCCCCTGCGGCCGCGCCAGGTAGTAACGCCCACGCGTGGCCCAGGCAATCAGCGGCGCCGTCAGCAAGGCCGTGACCATGGCCACCACCGCCGAAAAGGCCTGCGCCAGCGGCCCCAGCAAGCCCAGGTAAGCCACCACCGACAGGGCGGACGCCAGCCCCATGGCCCCCACCCCCACCGGGTTGATGTCGTACAGGTGGGCGCGCTTGAATTCGATGCCCTTGGGCGACCAGCCCAGCGGTTTGTTGATGACCAGGTCCGCCACCACCGCCATAATCCAGGCGATGGCGATGTTGGAGTACAGCCCCAGCACCTCGCCCAGCGCCTGGAACACGTTCATCTCCATCAGCATGAAGGCGATCAGCGTGTTGAAGGCCACCCACACCACGCGGCCGGGGTGGCTGTGCGTCAGGCGGGAAAAGAAGTTGCTCCACGCCAGCGACCCGGCATAGGCGTTGGTGACGTTGATCTTGAGCTGCGACACCACCACGAACAGCGCCGTGG
>CAYQTH010000087.1:0-7981 GCA_964420415.1 uncultured Macromonas sp.
GACGTCGTTGTCCTTCACCATTTGCATCACGTCTGCGACGGTCTTGGCCATCAAAAATCTCCTGGTCTGAGATGGAAAAATCGGTTACCGGGAGACAAAAGCAGCATCCGTGCCAGCCCGCCAGCAGCTCACCACCCCATCAGGCGGCGACACAGCTTTGTATTGTGCCCCGTTTTCACACACACCGAAACACAGCCGTATCCGGGTCCGTGACAGCCACGAACAAACAACCCAACATGGTGCAAAACGCACCAATCAAGTGCGCACCAATTCAGAGCCAAGAGCCATGCCTGAGTCGCGAAGACCCAGCAGCAATGCGGCATAGGCCACCGCCACCAACGACGCGTCACCCTTCACGCCCAGTTCCACATGGCGACCGTATTGCGGGTGATCCACGCTGGGCAGACTGAACACTTTGACGCCGGGGTGCGCTGCTTCGACCTGTTCCATCAAAGGCGTCAGAACCGCTTCTTGTGCACCAAAGACGATCACAGAACGCTCTCTGTGCTGAACCCGGTGCCAAAACGGCTTGTAGTGCTGCTCCAACACCCACTCGATCATGGGCCAGGCCATGACGGGAAACCCTGGCATGAAATGCACGGCACCCCCATGGCCCCCTTGGCAACTGAACCCCGGGATCTTGTTGTAAGGGTTAGGAATGATGCTGGCACCCGCAGGGAACATGCCCATCTGGAGCCGTTGCAAGTTGTCGGGCCGCTCGGGCTCGAACGGTTGCCCCTGTTCCTGCGCCACCTCGCGCATGCGCTCTTCAATGAGGCTTTTGGCTTGCGGGTGCAGAACCAGGTCCACCCCCAGCGCAGCAGCGGCGCACTGGCGGGTGTGGTCGTCTGGGGTGGCCCCAATGCCACCGCAGGAAAACACCACATCGCCACTGGCAAATGCGTCGCACAAGGCCGCCGTGATGCGCGGGCGGTTGTCACCTACCACGCGCGCCCACGACAGGCTCAACCCGCGCAGGGCCAGCAACTCAATCACTTTGGGCAAATGCTTGTCGGCACGTTTGCCAGAGAGGATTTCATCACCCACGATCAGCAGGCCAAATTCAGGGGGGGTCATGGTAATGTCCGGGCTGGAACGTCAATCACGTCAGGGCTGGAAGTCGCGGCAGGGGCCGACGGGACTGGCACGCAAGCAGCCTCGGGGCTGGGGGTGACCGGCACAGCGGACGAGCGGCGCATCCCCTGCAAGGCTTCGAGCAGGAAATGGGTGAACCAGAGCGAAGAAAACGCGAACACCCAGGCGTAAATCCAGATGGCCAGCGGCACCAGCAGTGGGGCCAGGGCAATGAACATGGCCCCCGACGCCCACAGCAGGCTGGGCGCAGCCCCCAGGTAGCCAGTCACAACCCCCATCACCAGCAATCCGTGCCGGTGGCGTTGGAGCAGCTGCTGGCGCTCCTCGGCGCTGGCGTGTTCGGCCAGCGCATCGAAGGCATAGACACGGTAGCTGAGCCAACCCCAAATCAAGGGGGGCACCACGAGTGCCAGCGGCGGCACCAGCCAGAACGGCATCGACACCAGCAACGCCAGCAACGCCAGCAGACTGGACCACAGCGACCAACCCAAGCTGGCCACAAAAGTGCCGCCACGCTTGCGCTCCATGGTGGCAAAACGGCGTTGTGCCACCAGGTCCACCATGGCGGGCGTCATGAGCAACGCCACCAGCAACAGGGACAGCACCACAATCACGGGCGTGGACAGCGCCAGCACCACAAGGGGCGCCAGGACGCTGCGCAAGCCGCCCAAACCTACAGATTCCAGCCACGCCAGCGCCACGGCGAACAGTTGCCACTGCTCCAGCCACGTCATGAACCCGGTGACCGCCGCATCCCAGAAAAAATACCCGAGCGCAAAGGCCAGGGCGATCATGAGCACCAAGGGCAGGAAAGACAGCGCAATGACGCGCGGGTACAGGCTGTAAGCCAATGCCCGCCCGAAAGACCCCATCAGGACACGCATGGCTGCCTCAGCCTTTGCCCATCAAGGCCGCCACTTGCGTGGACGTTAACCAGCGCCAGGCGCCCGGGGGCAAATCCTCGGGCAGCTCGACTGGTCCGATCTGGGCGCGGTGCAAGGTTTCGACCCGGTTGCTCACTGCCGCCACCATGCGTTTGACCTGGTGGTATTTGCCTTCGGTGAGCGTCAGTTGCAGCACGTGGCTGTCCAGCCGGACACAGGCCGCTGCCCGAACAGGCTTGGGGTCGTCGTCCAGAACCACCCCGGCCAGCAGACGTTGCACCTGCTGCTCGGTGACCGGGTGTTTGCAGGTGGCGACGTAGACCTTGGGCACATGGTGCTTGGGCGACGAGAGCCGGTGGATAAATTTGCCGTCGTCGGACATCAGCAGCAAGCCTGTGGTGTCTTGGTCAAGCCGTCCTACTGCCTGCACCCCACTGGCTGCCCCGGAAGGCCGCGCACGCAGAGGCGGGGGCAACAAGGTAAAGATGCTGGGCCAGGCACTGGGCTTTTGAGAGCATTCGTGCCCTGCGGGTTTGTGGAGCATCAGGTAAGCGTGCGCCTGGTACTCCCAGCGTTGCCCTTGCACATAAAACACCAACCCCACGGGTTCGAACTCAGCGTTGGGATCGGTGCAGGGCTGCGCACCGTCGCCCACAGCCACCCAACCCTGTTGGACCAGGCCGCAACAAACGCGCCGGGTGCCAAACCCCTGGGAATACAAAATATCCTGCAGTTTGGTCAACATACCTGGGCCGCCCGTTTCCAGGCCGACTGCGCGGCTGCTTCGTCACCCCGGTTTTCAGCCAGCCGGGCCAGGCTGCACCAGGTACGGCGCGCCAGCTCCACGGGCAACGCCGCGTGGCTGGCTTGCCCCAGCAAAAAGGCCGCTTTGCCCCACAATTGCCGCTGCATGAACGCCTGTCCAGCCAGGTACTGCAAACCGACATCGGCCGGGTGCGCTTGTTGCTGGCGTTCGATCTGGGCCAGCCAGCCCGCGTCCAATTGGGGAAGTTGGCGCTCCACATGCAAAACCAAGCGGTGTTGCAAATCGGACGGCAACGACCCGTAGGCACTCCAAACCGTCTCAATGCACTGCGTCAGCACAGAACGCAGGCCCGCTGTCTGCACGTTCTCATCGTCGCCCTCCGCTCCTAGCCCTCCCTGCGCCTGCCCGGACAACATCTGCCAGCGGTCCAGCAGGGCCAGGGCCAGCTCGGGTGTAGCGCGCTCGGTCTTGTCCAGGGATTGCCACACTTTGAGCAACTGCCCCTCATCGTGCGTTTCACGCAAAGCATCCAAAATCAGTCCCCGCAACACACTGGCTGCCACGCGCGGCGTAAACGCGTGGTGTTTGGTGAGCAGACGCACCATATCCAGCGCCGCATGGGTGTCGTGCTGCAACTGGGCCAAACGCAGGCGCAGACGCAGCACCTGGATGCGGCGCAAAGCGCCTTGCGGCAGTTCCGCCAACCGGCGTGCAGCGGTGGCCGGGTCGCGGGCTTCTACCGCCCAAGTCGCTGCGCGCAGCACAGCCGCTTCGCGTGCCGGAGCGGCCGAACGCGTGACCGGGGCATCAAGCATGGCTTGCACCAGTTCGTCACAACGGGACATGTTGCCCAGCGCCTTGGCGCTTTCGGCGGCCAGCCAGCGGGCTTGCAATCCAATTTGTTCGTGGTGGGCGAACCCATCAGGCTCCAGCCCAGCCAACTGCTCCAGGGCCTTTTCGGCCGCACTTTGCGCCCGCACGAAGCGGCCCGACATGAGGTAAGCGAGCGCGTCCAGCAGGGCAATGTAGACGGCACGCTCCATTTGATGCACACGCCAGCGGTGCGCCTGCTCGGGCAAGCGGCGCAAGGTGATCCAGCCACGCAGAGCCAAGTACAACATCACAAAAGCCAGAACCAGGGTGAACAGCACCAGGTTGAATGACATGTCGACACGGTAAGGTACCCAGAACAGGGTCACGGTAGCGGTATTGCCACCCACCAGCAGCGCGAGCGCGACCGCCACGGCGGCCAGAAACAAGAAACCGAATACGCTTTTCATGCCCAGCCCCTCACCGACCACCAGCCGCCACGGTCAACGCCGCCAGGGTGTCGTCCGGGCGTGGCAGGCTGTCTTGCCGCAAGTCGCCTTGCAGTTGCTGCAAGCCGGTTTGAGCCCCTTGGACAGGAGCGGCCTCGGCATCGAAATACCGGGTCAGCAACCTCTGTGCGGTTTGCACATCACGCTGCGCCACGTCCAGGTGACGTGCCAGCAATCCCATACGGGCATTGAGCAACACCAGCTTGAGGTTTTCACGCAGGAAAAAAACCTGGTCGGGAGCCAACAGGGCCGCCTCGGGCCGGTCGATGCGGCTGACCCGCACCAGACCGGTGGCGCTGGCCTGCACACCTGTCCACCAACGCTGCGTTGCAGCCTGCCACCACTGGACCGTTTGCTGCCAGGAAGACGTGCCGACTGCCTCTGCAGATTCACCGCGCGTGACCGACTGTTTGGGCTGGCTGGCGGCAGGTTCTGCAGGGGCTACGACCTGGGTCTGCCTGGCCGCATTGAGCAGCGGCAAGTCGTCCACCTCATGCACCAGCGCGTCGATGCGGCCCACCAGCGTCGGCACATCGACCCACGAAGCGGCTCGGATGCGTTCGATGTCACGGACAATCGCCCGTTGCACCGGGTTGAGCCGGGGCTGGGCAGCGCGCGCAATGCGCTGGTCAGCAGCTTGCAGCGTAGAGATCAGCGGTTGCACATTGCCCGTGAGCTGGCTTTGCTGCACGGCCAGGCGCACCGACGACTCCAGGTCCTGCACCAGACTGTCGTCGCGTGAACGCGACACGCTCAGCATCAACTCTTCCAGCTGTGAGCGTTGCAGGCTGACTTCGGACAGCCGCACTTCGGCCACACCCAGGCGGGCTTGCAGGTCTTGCGCTACGGATTCTGTCTGCGCCACCAACGTGCGGGCCGTCGCCGCCTCCGCCTGAACATCGGCGCTTCGGCGCACCAGTTCTTCCTGGGTTTTGCCCAGCCGCTGCCAGAGCGCGACGGACAAGAGTGTCGCCAGCACGGCCAGCCCCAGCGCCAGCCAGGCCACCCAAGTCAACGCAGACCCGGTGCGGACCGGGGTAGGAGCCACAGTTGCGGGTTCGGCAGAAACAGAAAGGGGGGGTGTAGACATGGTCAATGCAAAGATTTGAGGCAGCACAACACATCGGTCAACGCGGGGCGTGTGGTCATTATTTCGCCAAAACCGAGTTCACGCACTGCTTGCGCGATTCGGGGATGGGTGACAAGTGCGCGCGCTGCCCCCCAAGGTTGCTGAGGACACAAGCGCTGCAAGTGCGCCACCGCCTCGGAATTGCTGAACAACCAGACACACTGGTCTGTCGCGTGCTGCCGGGCCAGGGTCTGGGTGGCCGCGTCCCACATGGGCACCCGGCGCTGGTATGCCACACACCAGTCCACACATCCACCTGCGGCCTCGCATTGGTTCGCCAACCAGTCGCGGCCACTGCCCGGAATGCGTGAGGACGGCGGAGCTCCGGCACTTTCGCCACGCACCACCAGCAGACGGTGGCCGGGACGCACCTGCTGTTGCACCACGGCCCAGAGGGCTTCGGAATCGAACTGCGGGGCATCGTCTGCGGGTGAATCGATACGATCGGGCGGCACGCCATGCTGCTGCAACGCCCTGGCCGTACCCGGCCCCGGGGCCCAGCACCGCTGGGGCCATGGCCCTGGCGGGACGTGTTCCATGAAATGCGTGACGGCCTGCGCACTGACAAACATCACCGCGTCGTACTGCGCCCAACGGGTCCGGCACTCGACCAGAGCTTCTGGGACAGAAGGCGGAGCAATGTCGGTCAAGGGCAGCGCCAGCACGGGCCAGCCAGCGGCTTCAAGCGCGGTTTGCCAACGTTGTGCTTCTGCTGCCGGACGGGTGAGTACCAGGGTGGTCATGCGTCGCTGACGGGGTCTGAAGCAGTTCCGGCCACGGGGGCGCCCGCCCTTTGCAACAGGCGGGCAGCATGCTCACCCAATGCGCTGGCTGCTTCCAGGGTCGTGACCTCGGCTTCGACCCGCACACGCAACACCGGAGTGCGCCCCCGCGGGTCGCCCCAGGCCGCATCCAGCCGCAACTGCTGACCGTTTTGCCAGGTGGCAAATGCCGCCAGCGGCATGGAGCAGCTGCCTCCCATGGCACGGGACACGGCCCGTTCTGCCGCTACCGCCAGCCAGGTGGCGCGGTGCACCAGCGGCGCCAGCGCGGCAGCCACCTCCGGGCGGACGCTGCGCACCTCGATGCCCAGCGCGCCCTGCCCGGCAGCGGGCAGCATTTCGCTGGGATCAAAAATGTGGCGGATGCGGCTGGCCAACCCCAGGCGCTTGAGCCCTGCAGCCGCCAGCACAATGGCCTGGTACTGTCCCTCGTCCAGCTTGCGCAGGCGGGTGTCCAGGTTGCCGCGCAGGGGTTCGATGCGCACGTCCTGGCGGCCCAGCCGGTCCAGCGCCTCGCGCAGCAACACCACGCGGCGCAGGCTGGAGGTGCCAACCACGGCATTCACAGGCAAATCGGCCAGCCCGGCGCAGTGTGGCGACACCCAGGCGTCACGCGGGTCTTCGCGCTCCATCACGCAGGCCAGATCGAAACCTTCGGGCAGTTCCATGGGCACATCCTTCAGGGAGTGCACCGCCAGGTCGGCCCGGCCCTCTTCCATGGCGACTTCCAGCTCTTTTACGAACAGCCCTTTGCCGCCCACTTTGCTCAGGGCGCGGTCCAGGATCTGATCGCCCTTGGTGGTCATGCCCAGCAGGTTGACCGCGTGGCCCTGCTGTGTCAGCAGAGCCTTGACATGTTCGGCTTGCCACATCGCCAAACGGCTTTCGCGGGTGGCAATGGTCAGGGTCAGAGGAGCGATGGCGTCAGACACGGCGATTCTTGAGAATATGGAACGAGCGATGCTAGCATGCGCCCCATTCAGGTCTACAGCACCTGTTCATCCAGTTGCCAAGGCCGCGCGCACGGCGGCCAGTTGCCGACGCGACACAACCAGCCGCTCCGGGACACCGTCCAGTCCCAGGACCCAGCCATCGGACTCTTCTCCGGCACCGCCTGCGCCGTCCTGCACGTGCTCGAGAGAGCGTATGCGTGTGCGCGCCACCAGGGCATTTCGGTGGATGCGCAGCCAGCGGCTGCCCTGTGCCTGCTCCAGTTCGGCCAGGGAGCCATCGTAGATGTGGCTTTTGCCGGGCGTGCGAACAGTCAGGTATTTCAGTTCGGCTTTCAAGTAAACGATGTCTTGCAGTGCCACACGTTCGGTGCGGCCACGGTCGTGGATCAGCAGAAAATCCTCTCCCGCCCCATTCGACTCGGCAGGCGCCAAGTGCTGCCAGCGCGCCACCTTGTCCAGCGCCTGTTGCAGCCGCTCCTGGCGTACTGGCTTGGTCAGGTAATCCAACGCTTCCAGCTCGAACGCCTGCAATGCGTGTTCGGTGTGCGCGGTCACGAAAATCACCGCAGGCGGCTGGTGCCAAGTGCGCAGATGCTGCGCCAGACCCAAGCCGTCCATGCCGGGCATGTGGATGTCAAGTAGCAACACATCGCAGCCCTGGTGCTGCACCCGTTCCATGGCCTGCACTGCGTTGGCGGCCTCGTCCACCACCAACGGCTGCCCAGCCACGCTGCAATCGGCCAGCAAGCTGCGCAGGCGCGAGCGCGCCAACGCTTCGTCGTCCACGATCAACACCCGCACGGCCATGGTCCACCCCGGTAAAATTTCATCTTTCGCCATTCTTTCAAATTTTGCCGGTGCTGCCCAGTGCATTGCCGCCACCGTCCACGCTCACGCCCATGTCCACCAACCAACTCGACACCAAATCCCAAGCCTGGTCGGCGCTGTTTTCCGAACCCATGAGCGAGTTGGTCAAACGCTACACCGCCAGCGTGTTCTTTGACAAGCGCCTGTGGCAGGCCGACATTGCCGGCAGCCTGGCGCACGCCGAGA
>CAYQTH010000088.1:0-7978 GCA_964420415.1 uncultured Macromonas sp.
TTGTTGATGTGCTGGCCACCGGCGCCGCTGGCGCGGAAGGTGTCGATGCGCAGGTCAGCCGGGTTGAGTTTGATGGCTTCGGCCTCGTCGGGTTCGGGCATCACCGCCACGGTGCAGGCGCTGGTGTGGATGCGGCCCTGCGATTCGGTGGCGGGCACGCGCTGCACGCGGTGGCCGCCGGATTCGAAGCGCAGCTTGCCGTAGGCGCGGTGGCCCAGCACGCGCAGCACCACTTCCTTGTAGCCGCCCAGTTCGCTCGGTGATTCGCTGATGGTTTCGATGCGCCAGCCCTGGCCTTCGGCGTAGCGGGTGTACATGCGGGCCAGGTCGCCCGCGAACAACGCGGCTTCGTCGCCACCGGTCCCCGCGCGGATTTCCAGGAAAGCGTGGCGTTCGTCGTCCTCGTCTTTGGGCAGCAGCAGGAACTGCAGGTCCGCGTCCAGGGCGGCCAAGTCTTGTTCGGCTTGTTGCCACTCTTCCTGGGCCATGGCCGCCATGTCGGCGTCGCTGTCTTTCAGCATAGCCTCGGCTTCCAGCCGGTCGGCCTCGCGTTGCAGGTAGCGCAGGTAGGGTTGCACCACGGCGTCGGTGTCGGCGTGCTCGCGCGTCAGTTTGCGGAAGCGCTCCATGTCCTGCGTGGCGTCGGGCGCGCTCAGCAAGGCGTCCAGTTCGTGCAGACGCAGGCGCTGGCGTTCCAGGGTGTCGCGAATGAAGGGTTTCATCCGCGCTCAGCCCCGCGACTGCCCGCGCAGGAACAGCCGCGCCACGGCGTGGGCGGTGGCAGGCAGGGTTTCCTCGTCCCCGGCGTGCAATTCAGCCAGGGTGCCGTGCAGCATCTTCTGGGTCAGGCCGCGCGTCAGGCCGTCCAGCACGGCGTCCAGGTCTTCGCCACGGGCCAGTCGTTTTTTGGCGCGGGCCATTTCGGCGGCGCGCCATGCGTCGGTCTGCGCATTGAGCTGCTGGATCAAACCGACCACGCCGTAATGCGGGTCGCGCTGGTGCATCCAGTGCATGAAACTCTGCACACCGGCGTCGATGATGGCTTCGGCCTGCGCCACGGCGGCTTGGCGGTGGTCTTTGCCGGTCTGCACCACGGCGGCCAGGTCGTCCACGGTGTACAGGTACACGTCGTCCAGTTCCTTGACCTCGGCCTCGATGTCGCGCGGCACCGCCAGGTCGACCATGAACATGGGGCGGTGGCGGCGTTTCTTCAAGGCGCGTTCCACCGCGCCCAGGCCGATCAGCGGCAGGGTGCTGGCGGTGCAGCTGATGACGGCGTCGAACTCGTGCAGGCGCTCCGGCAGGTCGGACAGGCGCATCACCTCGGCGCCGAAGCGGCTGGCCAGCTTCTCGCCGCGTTCCAGCGAACGGTTGGCAATTGCCATACTTTTGGGCTGTTTGGCCGCGAAGTGGGTGGCGGCCAGCTCGATCATCTCGCCCGCGCCAACGAACAGCACGCGGATGGCGCGCAGGTCCTCGAACAACTGGCCGGCCAGGCGCACGGCGGCGGCGGTCATGCTGATGGAGTGCGCGCCGATGTCGGTGGAGGTGCGCACCTGCTTGGCCACGGAAAAGGAACGCTGGAACAACTGGTGCAGCGTGGTGCCCAGGGCGCCGGCTTCGTCGGCCACGCGCACGGCATCCTTCATCTGGCCCAGAATTTGTGCTTCGCCCAGCACCATGCTGTCCAGCCCGCTGGCCACGCGGAAGGCATGGCGCGCGGCTTCGTCCCCTTGTAGCAGGTAAGCGTGCTGGCGCAGCACCTGGGCGCTCACGCCGCCGGTGTCGGCCAGCCACTGCAGCGTGGCGTCCAGCGCGGCTTCGTCGGCGGCGCAGTAGATTTCAGTGCGGTTGCAGGTGGACAGCAGTGTGGCTTCGGGCTCGCGGGCCAGCGAAGTGCGGAAACCTTGAAGAGTGGGGGGCAGTTGGTCGAGGGCGAACGCGAACCGTCCGCGCAAATCGAGCGGAGCGGTTTGGTGGTTGATCCCGAGAGCCCAGACTGCCATAGGGGGTGGATTATAAAATCCCGCACTTCATTCACGGGTACCGGTGCTTTCATGGCCATCTGGGCATTTTTTCTTCACCTGGCGAACTTTGTTTGGCCGGCGGCGGCCATGGCGTTGCTGTTGGCGCTGGCCGTGTTGTTGCGCCAGGGCGGGCGCAAGGGGCAGCCCTTACTGTGGCGCTTCGGACGGGCCTGGGGCTGGCTGGCGCTGGCCGGGGTGGCGGTGCTGCTGGCCGGGTTGGTCGTGTTCAACCACGATGGCAAGATGCTGACCTACGCGGCCTTGGTGCTGGTGCAGGGCACCTTGGCCGCTTGGTGGCGTCAGCGCGGGTGAGTGAGTGGGTGGGGTGCGTACAGTTGTTCTGCGCGAATAAAGTTGCAGGCCTCAAAGCTTGCAAGGGGCAGTTCTCACGATCTCTGGCAGGTCTGCCGAGCTGGCTGCTTACGGCCAAAAGCGGTCTTGCAGATGCAAAGACGTTGTTACATGCCTTTTCGAAAATATTCAGAAATACCTTGCGCAGAACCTAGAAGGGGCATACATTAAAACTGTTGCAGCAATTTTTGCTCACCCAAGCTGCAAGCAGGTTCGATCTGGGCAGCGGTACCCCAAAACCGCACACCTCCACTGCACACCACTTCACTGTGGCCTCTTCGGTGGTCTGACTTTTCCCTAGGCAAGCTCCATTCTCGCGACCTTTACGCGGTTGCCATTGCCCATGCTTCGTTGCACTCCGTGACGGCATGAACCCGGGCCACACGAGCCCGAATTTCACTGATTTTTAATGTCATTTGCCAGTACCCATCCGTTCGCCGTCGGCGATTTCCGGATCACCCCGCTCAGCCGCTCCAACGGCAGCGATCAACACACCGCCCTGCTGTCCATCCAGAGCGGCCAAGGCAGCCAGACACATGACCGTGTCTACACCTTCAAGCCCGAGTTCAAGACGCAGGACAGCGCCCTGATGTACGCCGCCGCCCAAGGTCGCTACTGGCTGCTCAACCCCGCGTCACTGACCTAAACCGTTCAATCAAGGAGGTCTGATGGCCAAAGAAGAACTCATCGAAATGCAGGGCAAGGTAGATGAAATGCTGCCTGATACGCGATACCGCGTGACCCTGGACAACGGCCATAAATTGATCGCTTACACCGGCGGGAAGATGCGCAAGCACCGAATCCGCATTCTGGCGGGCGACAACGTCACGCTGGAGATGTCGCCTTACGACTTCTCCAAAGGCCGGATCACATTCCGCCACATTGAAAACCGCCAGCCTCGCGCTGCGGGAGCACCTGCGTTCAAACGCAAGCGCTGATTTCACTCGCCCCAGGTTTTAACCTGCGCCCACAATTTTGCAGGGCGCTTTTTCTGAAAGGCTCAAAATGAGCAACAAACTTTACGTCGGCAATCTGTCTTACTCTGTTCGCGACGACGATCTGCAACAACAGTTTTCTTCCTTCGGCCAAGTCCAATCGGCCAAGGTCATGATGGAACGTGATACCGGTCGCTCCAAGGGTTTCGGCTTTGTCGAGATGTCCAACAGCCAGGAAGCCGAAGCTGCTATCCGTGGCATGAACGGACAGAACATGGGCGGCCGTGACCTGACGGTCAACATCGCCCGTCCGATGGAAGCCCGCGCCCCAAGCAACGGTGGGTATGGGGCCGGAAATGGCGGTCGCTACGGTGATTCCCGTCGCAACAACTACTGATCGACTTGCATGAGCCAAGCATGGTTTGCAGCTTCGGCTGCAGCTGAGGCTACTGCTCAGCAGAAGCAGGTTGCTGAAGACTTTGCGCAAGAGCGGTTCCGAGTCGCACGAGTAGAGTTTGAAGCGGCGGGAAGATCGGCACAAGTCATCGATACGCCCGAATTCCACTGTTGGATGAAGGCTCGCAACGAGTCAGACGAAGCTTGGGGTGCTTGGGCGATGGTCATGGATGCCAAGCCAGTATCCTGATGTCTCATAAACATCACCATTGCCGACCCCAGGTATCAGCTGCCGTGTAAGACCACAAGGCGAAGGAGAATCTTCTCCGCTCCGCCGGCTCTTACCGACTCCCGATCACGACTCCAAATAAATCAAGCACCTAGCGCAGAAATGCCTAGATGTTTTTTTCTGTGGTTATATAACCAAATAATAGAAATTCTTTCGCTGACTTGGCCGGGTAATTACGCTTTTATGCTGGCCTTGGTTACTTACAGGACACGTGCCTAGAGTGTGTTCTGGACTTTTCCCCACCCGTGCCCACTGCAGCGTGCGTTGGGTGCCAAAGCACCTGCCGTGCTAACGCAGTCTTCAGTAACCTTGCCAAGGTCCGAATATTGGGAAGCTGTTACGTTTATCACCGTTTTCTGTTCAAGTAACCAGGGTTTTCATCAGCATGCTATTCAATCCACTCCAAGTAGGTTCCCTCACCCTGCCCAACCGCATCCTTCTGGCACCGCTGACTCGCACCCGTGCCGACGCTGGCCACATGCCCAACGCGCTGATGGCCGAGTATTACAGCCAGCGTGCCACCGGCGGCCTGCTGATTTCCGAATGCGCCATGGTGGCGCCCGGCACATCGGCTTTCATCAATGAGCCAGGTATCTACAACGACGCGCAGATTGCCGCTTGGAAGCAGGTGACCGACGCGGTGCACGCCAAGGGCGGACGCATCTTCATGCAGATCTGGCACGCTGGCCGCGCAGCCTACCCGGGCGCCGCCGATGGCGCCCCCATTGTTTCCAGCAGCGCCACCGCCATTGAGGGAGAGATCCACGCGCCCCAAGGCAAGGTGCCGCACGCGGTGCCCCGCGCCCTGACCGCCGAAGAGATTCCCGGCATCGTGGCCGCGTTTGCCCAAGGCGCACGCAACGCCATTGCCGCCGGCTTTGATGGGGTGGAAGTGCACGGCGCCAACGGCTACCTGATAGACCAATTTTTGCGCGACACGCCCAACCAGCGTACCGACGCCTATGGCGGCTCGCTCGAAAACCGTGCACGCTTGCTGTTCGAGGTACTCACCGCCGTTACCCAGGCCATCGGTTCCGAGCGTGTGGGTCTGCGTCTGTCGCCACTCAACAGCTTCAACAGCATGAAGGACAGCGACCCGCTGGCCCTCATCGGCTTCTTGGCCGATAAGCTCAATGCCTTCAAGCTGGCTTATCTACACGTGATGCGAGCCGATTTCCTCGGCTTGCAGAAGGCCGATGTCATGCCCGTAGCGCGTGAAAAGTACAAGGGCGTGCTGGTGGGCAACATGGGTTACAGCGCTGACGAAGCAGAGGCAGCCATTGCCGCAGGTAAGCTCGACGCTGTGGCCTTTGGCACCGCCTTTCTGGCTAACCCGGACCTGCCCGCACGCATCAAGGCCAAGGCACCGCTGAACGCGCCTGACTCGGACACGTTCTACGCAGGTGGTGCCAAGGGCTATACGGACTACCCGACACTGCAGGTCGCGTAAACCAGCACTTCAGAAGATCGAAGAAAGGACTTCATCAGATGAACGTGCGAACGAGTCATTCATGTGCCGTTCAGCTTCGCACCTGCAGAATCAGAAGATCACAACTCGTAGCAACGAAAGATCCATTCCTCCATGAAAATTCATTCTGCTTGGGCAATTAAAACTTTGATGCCGGTCGGCGCTTTGACGCTGTTCTTGGGGGTGATGAGCAGCGCGCAAGCTCAATTCACCGGCCCAGGCGCCTTGCCTGAAAAAACCGCTGTGGCTGAAGTGCTCGCCAATCCAGTAGATGATCAACGAGTGAAGCTGCGTGGGCATGTCATCAAGCAACTGTCCAGCGACAAATACCTGTTTAGCGACGGACGCCAGCAAATCCGGATCGAAATTGATCGCAAGCTCCTTCCATCTCAACCTTTTGATCAAGATATGACCTTGGTTATTGAGGGGGAGGTAGAGAAAGACTTCATGGAGTCTCCAGAGATTGATGTGGATCGCGTGTCGATTGTGCACTGACACTCTTTGAAAGCTTTTTGGGAGGCAGATGTAGATACCCCCTGTTCCACCTTCCGAAGGGCGCCTTTGGGTCGATAGTGACTTCTGGTCGAAGCGTATTGGCCGGAACTGTTTCCCCCCTCGCATGAACAATGGCCTTTGTTCATGACATTGTTTTGTCAGCACACAAGCGCCGCCGGCAACTGGTCAATCGCATCGGTGATCAGCCCGTCCAGCCCCCAGGCCAGCAGTTGCTGCGCCACGCTCAGGTCGTTCACGGTGTAACCCAGGGTGCGCAGCCCAAGGGCATGTGCTGCCCGCACCCGTGCCTCGGTCCACAGGGGGTAATGGGCCACCAGTGCCACACAGCCCAGACGCAGGACGCGCTCCAACGCATCTTCTGGCCAGTGGCCCAGCAGCAGGCCGCGGGGTAGGTGGGGGGTGGCTTGCCGGGCGGCGGTCAACGCCGTTTCACTGAAAGAACTCAACAAGGGTGGGGTGGTGGCGTCGGCCCACAAGCGTGCCGCTTCGAGTGCCACCACCGTGCCGGTTTGGGTGTCCTGTCCAGGGTTCGGCTTGATTTCAATGTTCAGGGCGCAGCCATGGGTCAGGCAAAACTGTGCCACGCTGGCCAGGGTGGACAGCGCTTCGCCGGCAAAGCCAGGGGAGTGCCAGCTCCCGGCATCCCGCCGCGCCAGTTCGGCCCAGTGCAGGTCTGCGGCGCAACCGTGGCCGTTGCTGGTGCGTTCCAGTGTGTCGTCATGCAGCAGGTAGGGCACGCCGTCGGCGCTCAGCTTCACGTCGCACTCCATCATGCGCAGGCCCGTTTCCCAGCCCAAGCGAAACGCGGCCAGGGTGTTTTCCGGCGCCAGCGTGTCGGCACCGCGGTGGGCAATCCAGCGCGGGTACGGCCAATGGTGGAAGCAAACGGGGGGCATGGTGCAAGCGAAAGTGTCCCCAATTGTGGGCGTAAGCCCTGCCCGATGTGGTGCCATGCGGGTCTTCCCTTGGGCTGCTTGTTGCGCTGCGGTAACATCGACCACCCCGTACTACGGCTGAATTTCCCCTGGACATGAACGCTCCCACCCCGATCCAGCACCTGCTCGACGCCGCTTCGGACGCTCCGCGTCTGCGCGAAATTCCGTACAACTACACCTCGTTCTCTGACCGGGAAATCGTCATCCGCCTGCTGGGCTCCCGCGCCTGGGAAGTGCTTAACCAGTTGCGGCAGGAGCGCCATACCGGCCGTTCCGCCCGCATGTTGTACGAAGTGCTGGGTGACATCTGGGTGGTGCAACGCAACCCTTACCTGCACGACGACCTGCTGGACAACCCCAAACGCCGCCAGGCGCTGGTGGACGCCATGCTGCACCGCCTGGGCGAAGTGGGCAAGCGCCGCCGCCCGCAGGAAGACGGCGAACGCGATGCGCTGGTGGGTGAGCTGCTGCAGTTGGCCGAACAGGCGGTGCGCACGTTCGCCCGCCAGTTCGACGAGATGGCCGTGCTGCGCCAGAAAGTGGCCAAAACGCTGCGCCGCCGCACCGCCAAAGACAACATCAAGTTCGACGGCCTGAGCCGCGTCAGCCACGTGACCGACGCCACCGATTGGCGCGTGGAATACCCCTTTGTGGTGCTGACACCCGACACCGAGGCTGAAATGGCCGGTCTGGTGAAAGCCTGTATCGAGCTGGACCTGACCATTGTGCCGCGCGGCGGCGGCACCGGCTACACCGGTGGCGCCATTCCGCTGACGTGGAAGAGCGCGGTCATCAACACCGAAAAGCTCGAAGCCATGACCGAGGTCGAACTGGTCGACCTGCCGGGCCTGGGCCAGAAGGTGCCCACCATCTACACCGAAGCCGGTGTGGTGACCCAGCGCGTGGCCGACGCCGCCGAACGCGCCGGTTACGTGTTCGCTGTGGACCCAACCAGCGCCGAAGCCTCCTGCGTGGGCGGCAACATCGCCATGAACGCGGGCGGCAAAAAGGCCGTGCTGTGGGGCACCGCGCTCGATAACTTGGCCTCCTGGCGCATGGTC
>CAYQTH010000089.1:0-7870 GCA_964420415.1 uncultured Macromonas sp.
GCCCTGGCCGCAGGTGACGGCAAGACCGTGGTGGACACGGTGGAAGCCTTGCGCGTGCATGGTTTCAGCGCTGCCTCCACGCTGGAAGAAATGACCGGTGTGCTGCAGCGCATGGCTGTGGCGCAGGCCGTACCCGGCATGGCCGCTGGCGACGACCCGGACAGTGCCGAGATTGTCCGCCTGGCGCAAGTACTGCCGCCGGACGAAACCCAGTTGCTCTACAGCCTGTGCTTGCATGGGCGTGGCGAATTGGGCCTGGCCCCGGACGAATACGCCGCGTTGACCATGGTGCTGCTGCGCCTGCTGGCTTTCCAGCAGGTCGGCGAACGTGCCGTGCAGCCCTTGGCTTCTGGCCCGGCTGAAAAAAAAACACTGAAACCGGCCATTTCGGCTGAAACCGCCGCGCCGCGTGCGCCGGTCGCCCCACCGGTCCAGGCTTCCCCGCCGGCTCCAGTGGCTCCCCCCGTTTTGGCCGCTCCCACGCCAGTGCCACAGGCATCGCCGGTTCCGCCGGAAGCGCCCAAAGCCGTGGCGCCAGTGCCACGGTTGGCCGAGCCCGAGCCTGACCTGGAGCCCGACCTGCAGCCGTGGGAAGAACTGGAGCCGGTGGCTGCACCTGCTCTTGCGGGGGAACCTGCAGCTGCGGTAGAGCCGCCTGCACGGCTGCCCGCACAAGGTGAAGAGGTGCCTGCGCCGCACGCCCTTGTGGCGCCTGGACCGGAAGGTGACTTCTGGTTTGCCACCGTGACCGCATTGACACAGGCCGAGGCAGTGACCGCGCTGGTGCGCGAATTGGCCTTGCAATCTGAACTGGTGGCGCGCCGTGGTGACGAATGGTTGCTGCGCGTGGGCAATGCCACGCTCACGCAAGCCTCCACCCGCGAACGCCTGCAAACCGCGCTGCAAGCCGCTGGCCATGCTGTGCGGCTGCAAGTGGAAGCCGGGGCCACGCGCGACACACCGGCGCAGCGTATTGCGGCCGCGCAGTCCGCGCGCCTGCGGCAAGCCGAAGAAACCCTGCTCAATGACTCTTTCGTGCAAACGATGATGCGTGACTTTGGCGGCAAAATCGTGCCCGGAAGCCTCCAAGCGCTTTGATATTTTTCTGAATCCAACAAGGAAACCACATGTTCAACAAAGGACAACTCGCCGGCCTGATGAAACAAGCCCAGGCCATGCAGGACAACCTGAAGAAGGCCCAGGATGAACTGGGCAACATCGAAGTCACGGGCGAATCCGGTGCTGGTCTGGTCAAGGTGGTGATGACCTGCAAGCACGATGTCAAGCGCGTCACCATCGACCCCAGCCTGCTGGCAGACGACAAGGACATGTTGGAGGATCTGGTGGCCGCCGCCTTCAACGCTGCGGTGCGCAAGGCCGAAGAAACCAGCCAGGAAAAAATGGGCAAGATCACCGCGGGCATGCCTGGTCTGCCGGGCGGCATGAAGTTCCCGTTCTGATTCGCCAGTTTTCCTGTTCAGCCATTTGCCCATGAAGCCGCACAGCGCGCTCGACGCCCTGGTGCATGCCTTGCAGCGTCTGCCGGGCGTGGGCGTGAAGTCGGCTTCGCGCATGGCTTTTCACCTGTTGCAGCACGACCGTGACGGGGCGCAGCACCTGGCGCAGGCCTTGCAACAGGCCACAACCCAGGTGCGCCACTGCGCCCTGTGCCACACCTTCACCGAAGCCGATATTTGTCCCACCTGCCTGGACCCGCAGCGTGACACCGGGCAGTTGTGCGTGGTGGAAACCCCGGCCGACCAGGCTGCGCTGGAACGCACCGGCGCCTACCGGGGGCGCTACTTTGTGCTGATGGGCAAGCTCAGCCCGCTGGATGGTGTAGGCCCGAACGACATTGGCCTGAAAAAGCTGTTCGACCGCGTAGCGGAACCGCCGCCGAACACCGTGCGCGAGGTGATTTTGGCCACCAATTTCACTGCTGAAGGCGAAGCCACGGCACACGTGATTGCGCAGGCATTGAAGGCGCGCAGCGTTCAGGTCACGCGATTGGCACGCGGCGTGCCTATTGGCAGCGAACTGGAGTATGTGGATCTGGGCACCATTGCCCACGCCCTGGCCGACCGGCGTTGAGTCGCTCGTAACGGTCAACAGGCCCCGTGTGTCAGTCAGGTTGGGCGTTTTTTGCCTCTGACCGGTTGCTGGCTCTTGGTTTTGTTGCGGGGTTTGGCCGTGGCCGCCGATTTGGCCCGTGGTTTGCCCTTGGCTGCTGTATTTTTCTTACCTGGGGTGACAGCGCGCTGCAGCAGCAACACCTGGCCGTTTTTCAGTTTGGCGCTGGCGCTCAGGTCATTCCAGCGGCTCAGGTCGGTCACGCTCACCTTGTGGCGCTTGGCCAGCTTGGCCAGGGTGTCGCCTGCCTTGGCCTTGACTTTCACCGTTTTGATCCGTATTTCCGGGGTCAGCAGGATCTGTCCGTTGTCAGCAATGTGCTCGGGCACATCGGCTTTCTTGCCGTTGCGCGGCACCAGCAGGGTAGAACCGGCCCGCAGTTGCATGCGCGGTGGAATCTTGTTGATTTCGCGCAGTTCCTGTTCGCCGATGTCGTGTTCTTTGGCGGCGGCCGCTGCACTCATGGTGCGTGGCACGGTCCAAGCGGTCCAGCTGGCCAGCGGGCCTTTGTGGGATTTCAGACGTTCTTCAAACAGGTGGGCGTTGTCCCACGGTAGCAAAATGGTGGGCGTGCCCGCTGCCAGCACCACCGGCTTGTTGTGGGACGGGTTGAGCTGGCGGAAGTCCTTTTCCTGCACGTCAGCCAGTTGGGCAATCACGCTCACGTCCATGTCGCGCTGGAGGGTCACCGTGTCGAAGAACGGGTGGTTGCCAATGCTGGGCAGGGCGGTGCGGAAACGCCGGGGGTCTTGCACGATGTTCTTCACGGCCTGCAGCTTGGGCACGTAATAGCGTGTTTCTTCCGGCATGCGCAGGTCCAGGTAGCCGGTGGGCAGGCCTATGGCCTGGTTGCGCTTGATGGCGCGCGACACATTGCCTTCGCCCCAGTTGTAGGCGGCCAGGGCCAGGTGCCAGTCGCCGAACATGGCGTACAGGCGTTCCAGGTAGTCCAGCGCGGCGCGGGTGGAGGCCAGCACGTCGCGCCGGTCGTCGCGGAAGGCGTTTTGCTTCAGGTCGTAGTCGCGCCCGGTTGCGGGCATGAACTGCCACATGCCAGCGGCCTTGGCGCTGGAGACGGCCTGCGGGTTGAAGGCGCTTTCAATGAACGGCAACAACGCCAGTTCCTGCGGCATGTTGCGCCGTTCCAGCTCCTCCACGATGTGGAACAGGTACTTGCTGCTGCGCTCGGCCATGCGCTGCATGTATTCGGGGCGGTTGGCGTACCACTGTTCGCGGTCGCGCACCAGGTCGCTGTCCAGGTCGGGCATGATGAAGCCGCGCCGCATGCGTTCCCACAGGTCTTTGGGTGCGGCAATGGAGGTGACAGCGTAGTTGCCGTTGGACGGGTTGCTGGCCACCGACAGGGTGCTGAGCGGGCCGGATGGGATCAGGGCCGTGCCACTGCGTTTGGGTGATTGCAGGGTATACGGCGAGGTGGACCCATGGCCTGAGGCGTTGGGGGACAGCGGCACGGTGCCGCAAGCGGTCAACAGCAGAGCCGTGAGCAGGGACAGCCAGAAACGGTAACGGAGCATTGAATGGATGAAGCGCGCAGAGGGCGTGAATACGGAGGCGAAGCCGATTATCCGCTATGGGGGTGTCGATCTGTTCAAAAGCGGTTCTTCCATTCCCGCAAGGCGGTGAATACCTCCAGCGGGGTGGTGGCCTGTGGCACCTGGCTGCGTGCCATGGCCTGGACTTCGGGCACATGGCAGCGCAGAAAGGGGTTGATGCGTTTTTCCTGCCCCACGGTGCTGGGCAGGGTGGGCTGGCCTTGGCTGCGCAGTGCCTGGCAATCCAGCAGGTGTGCGGCTACATCGGAATTGCTGGGTTCCACCGCCTGGGCGAAGCGCAGGTTGCTGAGGGTGTATTCGTGGGCGCAGCAAACACGGGTGTTGTCGGGCAGCGCGGCCAGTTTTTGCAGTGAGGCGTGCATTTGGGCTGGCGTGCCTTCGAACAGGCGGCCGCATCCGGCAGAAAACAGCGTGTCGCCACAGAAGAGCAGCGGGGCCTGGCCAGGTATTTCGGCAAAATAAGCCACGTGTCCGCTGGTGTGGCCCGGCACGGCCAGCACCTGAAAACCCAGGCCCAGCAGGTGCAGGGTTTCGCCGTCGGCCACCCGTTGCACGGGTTCGGGCAGCGTTTCAAACGCGGGGCCAAACACCGGGCAGTTCCAAGCCTGCCGCAACTCGGCCACACCGCCAGTGTGGTCTGCGTGGTGGTGGGTCAGCAAAATGCCTTGCAACGTCAGGCGGTGCTGCTTCAAACAGGCCTGCACCGGTGCGGCGTCGCCAGGGTCCACCACCCAGGCGTGCTGCTGGTCGTGCAGCAGCCACAGGTAGTTGTCCTGAAAGGCGGGAATGGGAAGCAACGAGGGCATGGCGGCTGGGGTAGGGCAGTAAAGGGTGGCAGGCTGCATTACATAATAGCCTGATGACTGTGGAGCGTTTCATTGATGCCCTGTGGCTGGAAGACGGCCTGGCCAGCAACACGCTGGAAGCCTACCGGCGCGACCTGACGCAATTTGCCCACTGGCTGGCCGACACCGGCCCCAAAGGCCAGCGCGCAGGCCAGCCGCTGCTGACGCTGGAACAGGCCAGCACCGTGGAGCTGCAGGGTTATATGGCCAGCCGGTTCAGCGGCAGCAAGGCCAGCAGCGCCAACCGGCGCCTGGCGGTGTTGCGTCGCTACTACCGCTGGGCCCTGCGCGAAGGGCTGGTGCAGGCCGACCCCACACTGCAATTGCTGGCGGCCAAGCGCCTGGCACGTGTGCCCAAAACCCTGACGGAAGCGCAGGTGGAAAGCCTGCTGAACGCGCCGGACGCGAGCCAGCCGCTGGGCCTGCGCGACCGCGCCATGCTGGAGCTGATGTACGCCAGCGGCCTGCGCGTGAGTGAACTGGTGGGCCTGCGCACTTTTGAGCTGAGCCTGGCCGACCAGGTGCTGCGCGTGCAAGGCAAGGGCAGCAAAGAGCGCCTGGTGCCGTTCGGCGACGTGGCACTGCAGTGGCTGCAACGCTACCTGAACGAAGCGCGCGGCGCCATTCTGGCCGGGCAGGTCAGCAACGACCTGTTCGTGACGGCGCGCGGCGCAGGCATGACACGCGCCATGTTCTGGGTGCTGGTGAAAAAGTACGCGTTGCAGGCTAACATTGCCGTGCATCTGTCACCGCACACCCTGCGCCATGCCTTTGCCACCCACTTGCTCAACCACGGCGCAGACTTGCGAGCTGTGCAACTGCTGCTGGGCCATGCCGATATTTCCACCACCACCATCTACACCCACGTGGCGCGCGAACGGTTGAAGCAATTGCACGCCAAGCACCACCCGCGCGGCGGCTGAAGGAGCGGAAGGCGGGTTCACACCACCTGGGTCAGAAAGTCGATTTCGTCCTGGCTGAAACCCGCTTGCAGCCGCGCTGCCTGGTTGAACGGCGGTTTCAGGCGCGGGGCGGTGTACCGGCGCGCCAGGGTGCGGTAGTGCGCCACCGGGTCCAGCCCCTGCTGGTCGCACAGCCAGCGGTACCAGTGGTTGCCTATGGCCACGTGGCCCACCTCGTCGCGCAGGATGATGTCCAGTAGATCGATGGCCTGCAGCGCGTCGGGGGTACCCACCTTGCGAAGTTTGGACTGGATCAGTGGCGTGGCGTCCAGCCCGCGTGCTTCCAGCGTGCGCGGCACCAGCGCCATGCGGGCGGTGATGTCGCCAGCGGTTTTTTCGCACATAGCCCACAGGCCGTCATGCGCGTCGAAGTCGCCATAGTCAAAACCCAACCCGCGCAAATGGGTGCGCAGCAGGTTGAAGTGGTAGGCCTCTTCGTCGGCCACGCGCAGCCAGTCCCGGTAGAAAGGCTCGGGCATGCCGGGGAAGCGCCACATGGCGTCCAGTGCCAGGTGAATGGCGTTGAATTCAATGTGGCAAATGGAATGGATGAGCGCGCCCAGGCCTTCGGTGGTGAAAGGTGAGCGTGTGGGCACATCGACAGGCGGCACCAGGCGCGGTAAAGGCGGGCGGCCGGGCAGGGGGGCGCTTGCGGGTGGCTGCCATTGGGCGCGCGTGTCCAACGGCGTGGCCTGTGCGGCAGCGAACAGGGCGCGCGTCTGGCGGCATTTGGTGTCAAGGTCGTTCAGGCACAGAATGGCCAGCGCTTGCGCGCGCAGTTCCAAGGTCGCCGGGGCCGGGCTGAGCGAGGGTTGGGGTTCCATCCGTACAATTCTAAAGATGAGCATCTACCAACTTGACGACCTCACCCCCAACGTCCACCCCAGCGCCTTTGTGGCCGACAGCGCCCAAGTGATAGGCAACGTGACCTTGGGTGAAGATTGCAGCGTGTGGTTTGGCACCGTCATTCGGGGCGACACGTCCTCCATCAGCATAGGTGCGGGCAGCAACATCCAGGACGCCAGCGTACTGCACGTGGACAAAGGCGTGCCCCTGACCATAGGCGAGCGCGTGACCGTGGGCCACCAGGTGATGCTGCACGGCTGCACCATAGGCGACGAAACCCTGATTGGCATTGGCGCCGTGGTGTTGAACAACGCCAAAATTGGCAAGAACTGCTTGGTGGGCGCCGGTTCCCTGGTGACCGAGGGCAAGGAATTCCCCGACGGTTCCATGATTCTGGGCAGCCCTGCCAAGGTGGTGCGTCAACTGACGCCGGAACAGATTGAAGGCCTGCGCCGCAGCGCAGAAGGTTATGTGCAGAACGGCCGCCGCTACAAAGCCGGTTTGAAGAAGCTGGGTTGAGGGAACGAACGTGTCTGAATTGCACAAATTTTTGTTCGAAGGCCTGCCCGTGCGCGGCATGCTGGTGCGCTTGACCGACAGCTGGCAGGAAGTGCTGCAACGGCACGAACAGTCCGGCGCCTACCCGGCGGCCGTGCAGCAACTGCTGGGCGAAATGAGCGCTGCCGCCGTGCTGATGCAAGGCAACATCAAGTTCAACGGCGCGCTGGTGCTGCAACTGGAAGGCGACGGCCCGGTGAAACTGGCCGTGGCCGAAGTGGGGCCGGACCACGGCTTCCGCGCCACCGCCAAGGTGGTGGGTGAAGTGGCCGAAGGCGTGCCGCTGAGCCACTTGGTGAATGTGAACCACAAGGGCCGCTGCGCCATTACCCTGGACCCGAAAGACCGCCAGCCCGGCCAGCAGCCCTACCAGGGCGTGGTGCCGCTGAGCAACGAACGCGGCGAAAAAATGGAGTCCTTGAGTGCCATGCTGGAGCATTACATGCTGCACAGCGAACAGCTGGATACCAAGCTGGTGCTGGCCGCCAACGACCAGATTGCCGCCGGCTTGCTGATCCAGCGCCTGCCCGCCACCGGCGAGGCCAACCTGGCGGGCACCGCCGCTACCCAGGCGCACGGCGACGAACAAGGCCAGAACGAAGACTACAACCGCATTGCCACCCTGGCCGCCAGCCTGAAGCGCGAGGAACTGCTGGAGCTGGACGCCGACACCATCCTGCACCGCCTGTTCTGGCAGGAACAACTGCTGCGCTTTGTGCCGCACGAAGGCGTGCATACGCCGCACTTTGCCTGCACCTGCTCACGCGAACGTGTGGCCAACATGCTGCAGGGGCTGGGCAGGGCGGAGGTGGAGTCCATACTGGCCGACCACGGTGAGGTGGACGTGGGCTGCGACTTCTGCGGCATGAAGTACCGCTTCGACCCGGTGGACGCGGCGCAGCTGTTTTTGAAGCAGCAGCAACAGCCGCCAGCGTCGCAGCAGGTGCAGTGAACG
>CAYQTH010000090.1:0-7814 GCA_964420415.1 uncultured Macromonas sp.
GAAAGCATTGCCGTGTTTGAACGGGCCGACTGAACTTGTGGTGCCGGTGAACCAGGCCGGGTCAAGGCTTGTTCTGCTCGGAGGTTTTTTCGGTTTCAGCTGGTTTTTTGTCGGATGCGCCTGTGTTTGGCACCAGGCTTTCGTCTGGGCCGGTGACCGCAGGCGCATAAGGCATGCCTTCAATGTTGTTTTCGCGCATGTAGGCGTCCATTTCTCGCCAGCCGTCGAACACGGCGGCTTTGGTGGCCTTGGGGTTGTTGCGGTAGCAGTCCTCAATGCTGCGCACGGCGTGGCGGCAGGCACTGCCAATGGCCTTGCCTTCGGCCTCCTTTTTGGCCGCCGTTTGCGCAGGCGTTTCAATGCCCAGCATGTCGCAACCAGACAGCAGGGTCACGGACAGCAACAGCGCGAAGCCAGCCCGGGTCGGGACACCGCGAGGGGAAAATGGGATGTGCATAAAAGGATTTTCGGTTACCCAGGCGTGAACTTGAATGGCGTCTGGTTAGACTGGCGCATTCCCAGTGAACATGGCGCGCGTCGTGCCTGATTTTGAAGGAATTTGCCTCATGAAAACCAAAGCAGTGCTGGAGTTGGCCGATCTCAAGCGCATGGCGGCAGCTGCCGAAGCGGAGGCCGTGCGCAACGGCTGGGCCGTGTCGATCGCTGTTGTGGACGATGGTGGCCACCCCATGTGGCTTCAGCGCCAGGACAATGCCTCGGTCATGTCGTCGCATCTGGCACTGGGCAAAGCGCAAACGGCCGCCGTGAGCCGCATGGAAAGCAAAGGGTTGGAGGACTTCATCAACCGCGGCTCCCCTTCCTTCCTGAGCGCGCGGATGATATCTTGCGTTTTGGAGGGTGGGGTGCCCATCGTCAAGGATGGGCAATGCCTGGGCGCAGTGGGTGTATCGGGCGTCATGCCGAACGAAGACGCCCACTTGGCACGCCTGGCCGTGGCGGCGCTGGACCCCGTTACTTGGTGAGAATCAACTTGCCTTGGCGTGTGGTCTGCAGGCGGTAGGTGACGCCACCGTGGGTGATGAGCACTTCCTTGCGGCCCAGCAGCAGGGCTTGGCTGTCCAGGGGAGCGTCTGAATCCGCCCGCTGCAAGGCGTGATGGTGGCCTGGCGCCAGCGCCTGATGCATCGGGCCGTGGCTCGGATCGGGCAAGGTCATGCGCGTTCAGGGTTCGGTGATGAAGCCGATTTTGTGGATGCCCGCACGCTGGCTGGCCGCCATGGCCTGGGCCACGCGTTCGTAGCGCACGGTTTTGTCAGCCCGGATGTGCAGCTCAGGCTGCTGTTCCTGCGCCGCAGCGCTTGCCAGCCGTTGCGCCAGTTCTTCGTCGCTGACGGGGGTGTCATTCCAGTGGTACTGGCCGGTGGCTTCGATGCTCAGGCGCACGGTTTCGGGTTTGTCCTGGCTGGGCTGGCTTGCTGCCTGCGGCAGATCGACGTTAACCGAATGCTGCATGACCGGCACAGTGATGATGAACACGATCAGCAGCACCAGCATCACGTCGATCAGCGGGATCATGTTGATCTCGCTGAGGACTTCGGTGTCGTCGTTGTCCTGATGGGAAAAAGCCATGGTGTGAGCCTCAAGCCTTGGGTGGGGCGGGTGCTTTGGGCGAACCGTTGCTGCTGACGCGCGCGCCGGTCACGAAGTAAGCGTGCAGGTCGTGGGCAAAGCGGTTGAGCTTGTGCAGGATGCCTTTGTTGCCACGCACCAGTGCGTTGTAGCCCAGTACGGCGGGGATCGCCACCACCAGGCCCAGGGCCGTCATGATGAGCGCTTCGCCAATGGGGCCGGCCACTTTGTCGATGCTGGCTTGCCCGGCGGCGCCGATGCCCAGCAAAGCGTGGTAAATGCCCCAGACGGTGCCGAACAAGCCCACGAACGGGGCCGTGGAGCCGACCGAGGCCAAGATGGCCAGCCCCGCTTGCAGGCGGGTGGTGGCGTCGTCGATGGTGTTGCGCAGGGTGCGTGTGACCCATTCGCTCACGTCCAGGCTGTCGTGCAGCTGGCTGGGGTGTTCACCGTCCAGGTGCAGGATGTGGCTGGTGGCCTCGCGGCCCTGCAAGGCCAGCAGGTAGAACGGGTTGTGGGGCTCGGCACCGAGCTTGTGCAGCGCTTCAGAAAAATCCTTGCTGTGCCAGAACTGGTCGCATGCCTTGGCGTGGCGGCTGTGGCGGCGCAAATTCAACGCCTTGATCACGATGACCACCCAGCTGGCCACCGACATGAGCAACAGCACCAGCGCGACGGTGCGGATGACCCAGTCCCCTTGCAGCCAGACGTGACTCAAGCCAAATTGTGTTTCCATGATGTTTGATTACTCCAGTACGAAATTGATGGGGACGTTGAACCACATGGCTTCGGCCACGCCATTGCGTTTACCAGGCACATAGCGCCAGCGCAGCGTGCTTTGCAATGCCGCCTGGTCGAGCCGGTCGTAACCGCTGGACGTGCGTATTTCTGCTTGGCTGGCGCTGCCATTGGCTTCAATATAAACACGCACGACCACTTTGCCTTGCTCACCCAGGCGTTTGCTCAGCGGCGGATAAACCGGGCGCGGGTTGTTGAGGTAGTCGGCGTCTGTGGAGGGCAGTTCCAGTTTCGGCGGTGCTGGTGGCGCTGAGACAGTTGGCGTGGCTGTTGCGGGTGTGGTTTGGCTGGGGGCTGGGGTGCTGGATGGGACTGTGGCCGCGACTTCCGAGGTTGCCGCTGGTGTGGGGGCTGTGGGTTGCACGGCCGCAGGGACCGGTATACGGCTTTCTTGCAGCTTGGTTTTTGGGGCGGGTTGCGGTGCAGGTGTTGTCGGTGCGGGTTGTGGCTTGGCCTCGGGCGCCACCCATTGCACCACCATTTCGGCTGTCACGATGCGGGGGGGCTCCTGGCGCTCAAAAGCCAGGCTCAACACACCGATGGCGATGGCATGCATAAGCACTACGCCTGTGAACACCCCCAGGTGCCAGGGCCGGATGCGGGTTTCGCTGGACTGGGCAGTCATTGGTCCAACGCCCACCAACTGACCAGCACAACCAGCAGCAAGCTGCTGATGAAAACGGTGAAATGCATCATGTGCAGGAAATTAAATAAGAATGATTCGTATTATATATTTAATTATGGGCATTCAGGTGGCTGGCTTGGATGTTTTGCACCGTTTGGCAGCCACATAAGGCCATGGTGGCCTGCAGTTCATCGCGCAACAAGCGCAGCACGTGCGATACGCCCGCTGCCCCCGCATTGGCCAGACCGTAAGCGACAGGTCGGCCAACCAGAACCGCATCTGCGCCCAGAGCCAAGGCTTTGAACACATCGGTGCCGCGGCGAATGCCCCCGTCCACCAACACCGTACAGCGCCCTTGCACTGCTGAAACAATGGCTGGCAGCAGCCGAGCAGTGGCTGGCAGGGTGTCCAGCACGCGGCCACCATGGTTGGACACGACCAAGCCAGCCACACCGAGCTCGGTGGCAAGTTGGGCATCGGCCGGGTGGGTGATGCCCTTGAGCAGGACGGGCAATGGCGCATGGGCCAGCAGCCAGCGGACGTCGTCCCAGGTGGGGGCATGCGCCAGCAGCTTAGACCATGAATCGGATGTGTGGTGCGAGGGTGGCGAGTGAGCTGGGGTGTAGCCTGGCGGCAGCGCAAAGCCGGCGCGCCGTTCGCGGTCCCGCACCCCGTTGACGGGAGCATCGACCGTGAGGACCAAAGCTTCGTAGCCCGCCTGAGCGGCGCGTTGCATCAGCTCCAGTTGCCAGCCCCGGTCACCCAGAGCGTAGAGTTGGAACCAGAGGGGGCCGCGGTCACTGTCTTGCAGGTGCAGCGCGGCCGCGTGTTCCAGGGGAGTGCTGCTTTGGGTGCTGAGCACCATGCCAGCGCCTTGAGCGGCGGCGGCCAGGGCCGTGGCGCGCTCGCCATCGTCGTGCAGGAGGCGCTGGTGGGCCATGGGGGCGACCAGCAGTGGCGTGGGCCAGTCCCGCTCCAGCAGGCGCACTCGGGTGTGCAAACCTGCCAACGGTTGCAGCACACGGGGATGCAAGGGCAGGTCACGCCAGGCTTGCTGGTTGGCGTGGAGGGTTGTTTCATCGGCCGCGCCGCCACTGAAATAGGCCCATACCGCCGGGTCCAGCTGCTGCCGGGCCAGTGATTCGTGGTCGGCCAGGGTGTGTATGCCGGGGGGGAGGGCTTGCAAACGCGGGACAGGGATGTTCATGTGCTGGCCCATTGACGCAGCAGGTTGTGGTACACACCTGTGAGCGCCGTGGTTTCGGGGCTTTCGCCGTGTTGGTGTCGCAGGGCGAGGAGGTTCATGTCCAGTTCGTACAGCAGGCGGCGTTGCTCGTCGCTGCGTACCATGCTTTCGATCCAGAAGAAGCAGGCCAGACGCTCGCCGCGCGTCACCGGGCTGACTTCGTGCAGGCTGGTGCCAGGGTAGATGACTGCGCTGCCTGCGGGCAGTTTGACGCGCTGGGCACCAAAGACGCTGTGGATGGTGAGTTCGCCGCCATCGTAGGCTTCGGGTTCGTTCAGGAATACGGTGCAGGAAACGTCGGTACGCACACGCTGGCCGTCGGGCAGCACGCGCACCGCGTTGTCGATGTGCGCACCGTAGTGGTTGTGCTCACCCCCGTAGCGGTTGACACGCGGCGTGAACACTTTGAGCGGCAGTGCGGCGGAAAAGAACGTGGGTTGGCGGTCCAGGGCCTCGAGGATGGTGCTGCGGATGTGTTGTGCCGCAGCACAGTCGTGGGGCAGTTGCTGGTTGTTTTTGACCTCGCGCGCCTGTTTGCCCGCGCTCAGGCGTCCGTCTTCCCAAGGAGCATGCTCCAGCAGTTGACGAATGTGTGTGAGTTCGGCTGCTGACAGCACGTTGGGCAAAGTCAAAAGCATGGCGATGGACGTTTTCAGCAAAAAAAGGTTTCACTGCCAAAGCAGTGAAACCGTCAAGCCGTTAGCACGGCGGTATCAACCCTAAGGCCTCTGATCAAAACTTGTAGCTGGCCGTGACTTGCAGCGTACGACCGGCACCAGGAATGTAGTGCCCACTGTAAAGCTGTTCAGCGTACAGCTTGTTGGTGATGTTGGTCAGGTTGGCTTTCAGGGTGAGCTGGTCAAAATCGAATTTGTACTCGGCCATGAGGTCGGCAGTCACGTAGCTGGGCGCGTTCCAGCCGGGGTTGCGGTTGGGCGTTTGCTTGCCACGGAAGTTCAGGCCGCCACCCACACGCCAGTTGCGGTCGATTTGGTAGGTGGTCCACACCGTGCCGGAGTGAATGGGGGTGAGGGAGGGACGGGTGCCTTCACCTTCTGAACCCGCCACGCCTTCGTCGATGTTGGCTACCGGCATCCACACGTAGGAACCATAGATTTCCCACTTCGGTGTCAAGCGACCGGTGATGTCGATTTCGGCCCCGGCCACGTGGCGCTTGCCAGACAGCGTAACCAGATCGACCAACGGATCGGTGTTGCGTTCATGCAGCTTGGTGGCGCGGAAGGCCGCGACGCGGGTGGTCCATTGCTTGTCTGCGGAATCCAGCTTGGCGCCGATTTCGAAGTTGATGGCTTGTTCCGGCGGCGTGTTCACGTTGCTGGCACCCAGGGAGTAAGCGTCGCCCGATGTGTTGAACGAGTTGGCCAGCGAAACGTGGTAACTGTGCCGTTCGTTGGGCTGAAACAGCAGGCCCAGACGCTTGCTCAGCTCTGACACTTTCATACGGTAGTTTGCGGTGGTGACCGGTCCCGCAGCGTTGTTTGGGATGCTGTATGTGTCGTAATCGCCTTCCAGGCTGTCGTAGCGCAGCCCAGCCAGCAGTTTCCAGTGTGGGGCAATTTCGATCAGGTCTTGCACGTACACGCCCCAGCCAGTCGAGGTGTATTCGCTGCTGGCGCGAAGCACGCGGCTGTCTTCGTTCACCCAGGCGCCGTCGTTTTCGGTGCCCACCGTGGTGGTGGGTTTGGTCAAGTTAACGCCTCCTTGGGCGGCACTGCGGGCAGCGTACACCACCTTTTTTTCTTTGGACAGATCCAACCCGGCCTGCAGATTGTGCTTAAACCCCAGGGCCTGGAACTTGCTGCTGAAGTCACTTTGGGCGTAAAGGCTGTCCAGGTCCTGGATTTTCAAGTGTGTGCCGCGTGTCAGGATTGTGCTGCTGTTGAAGTTTTGCAATGAAACGGGTACCAATTGCGTAGGGCAATTGGTGTTCGGTGTGAGGGCGCCCGTGGTGGTGTTGATTTGCGGACCACAGAGCCTGATCGCTCCCGCACGCTGGTCACGTTCGTATTGTCCCTTGCGCACCTTGGTTGTCAGTTCGTTGTCGCGGTCGAAACGGTGCGTGTGTGTGAGTGTGAGCGTGGTGGCACTGCCATGGTTGCGGTCGCTGGCCATGCCGTAGTAGGCGGTGGGGTCCAGTGGCAGCAGGGTGGTGGTGTCTGCTGTTGCGCCGTTCGGGAAAGCGGCCGATTGTGGGGTGCTTGGTCGAATCCAGGGCATGCCATAGTTCATGCCATTGTTGTTGTTCAGGTGGTACAAGCTGGCGCTGAATTCGTCCTTTTCCCCAATGCCCCAACGGTAGTTGGCGCTGATGCCGTTTTTGTCCAGGCTGCTGCCCGAGCCGTTGTTCTTGGCTTCGGTGTTCATGGCGCTCAGGCGCAGGGCGGCGTTGTCGCTGGTCTGGAGGTTGAAATCACCCACCACGCGGCGGTAGGCGTGGCTGCCAATGGTCACATCAACCTGGTGCTCATCCATTAGACGCGGCACTTTGTTCACCATGTTCACTGCCCCGCCAGTGGAGCCTCGGCCGAACAGCATGGACGCGGAGCCGCGCAACACTTCCAGCCGGTCCAGGCTGAAGGTGTCGCGTTCATAGAAGGCCGGGTCGCGCATGCCATCCACAAACACGTCGCCAGTGGCCTGCAGGCTGAAGCCGCGCAGGCGGATGTCTTCCTCACTCCCTTCTGCCGCCAGGAAGCTGATGCCGCCGGTGTTTTTCAGCGCCTCTTTCATCGTGTCCAGGTTGCGGTCATCGATGAGTTTCTCGGTCACCACGGTGACAGATTGCGGAATGTCGCGCAACTGCTGTTTGCCTTTGCCGATAGTGGTTTCGGTGGCGCGTAAGCTGTCCTTGCCTTCGGGCGCAGCAGCTTGTTCTTTGACGGTGACTGTGGTCAGTGTGCTTTCGCTGCCGTTGCTTTGCGCCAGTGCGCTCATGGAACCGGCCAGCAGCATGGCGCCCAGGGGCACGGCAATTTGCTTGGCAGGGTGGGACGGTTTTGTGGGAGAAGTCAGGGGTCGTGACATGGTGCTAGCGTTGTGGCAGTTGGTTGGATCGATGGCTGGCTTCAACGCGCTGTCACGCTGTGGCTGGCTGATGAAAATAATTATAAAGCAAATGAGAACCAGTAGCATTAACTATTCAATGCTGTCTGATCAAAGCAACAGGTCTCTGTGTCTTAATGTCGAAACCTGCTGGTGGTGGCCCCTTGGTTTGCCTATGAATCTCATAGAAACTATCAATGCGGGAAATTCATTGCTTCAGGCTATGATTCAACCCTTGCTGATTTCACATTCTCTGTTTTTTTCAACCGAAAGGAAGCGACATGTCCCTGATCAACACCCAAGTTCAGCCGTTCAAGACCCAAGCGTTTGTGAACCGCGCTGGCAAGGGCGAATTCATTGAAGTGACCGAACAAAGCCTGAAGGGCAAGTGGTCTGTGCTGATCTTCATGCCGGCGGCTTTCACATTCAACTGCCCGACCGAAATCGAAGACGCTGCCGACAACTACGCCGAGTTCCAGAAGGCCGGTGCCG
>CAYQTH010000091.1:0-7773 GCA_964420415.1 uncultured Macromonas sp.
GCCGCACCGTGGATTTCAAGAACGCGGTGATCGTGATGACCAGCAACATCGGTTCACACCTGATTCAAGCCATGGTGGGGCAGGATGCCGAGGACATCAAGGACGCGGTGTGGGGCGAGCTGAAAGCGCACTTCCGCCCCGAATTCCTGAACCGGATTGACGAGACGGTGGTGTTCCACGGCCTGAATGCCGAACACATCGCATCCATCGCCAAAATCCAGCTCAAGGTGCTGACCGAGCGCCTGGCCAAGATGGACCTGAGCCTGAACGTGAGCGAGGCGGCGCTGGCTGAGCTGGCTAAAGTTGGGTTCGACCCGGTGTTCGGCGCGCGGCCGCTGAAGCGCGCCATTCAGCAGCGGATTGAGAACCCGCTGTCCCGGCTGATCCTGGAAGGCAAGTTCCCGCCCAAGAGCGAAATTCCGGTGGACGTGGACCCCATCACTGCGCCTGGGCAGTTCCAGTTCGGGCGCGTGGTGCACTGAGGGCCGCGTTACCAATAAAAAACCAGCCGCATGGCTGGTTTTTTATTGTCCGCCAGAGCAGAGCCCGGGAACGACACCGGCTTACTTGACTTTGGCCTTGGCGCGCAATTCGTCCTGGAACTTGGCCAGTTTTTGCTGTGCCAATTGTTGCGCGATTTGCGGCTTGATTTGTTCCAGTTCTGGCAGTTTGGCATCGCGCACATCTTCCACGCGGATGATGTGCCAGCCGTACTCGCTCTTGACCGGCGCATCGGTCATCTGGCCCTTGTCGAGCTTGGACAGCGCGGCGGAGAATTCAGGCACGTAGTTGCCGGCCGGTGACCAGTCGAGGTCACCGCCGTTCGCGCCAGAACCCGTGTCTTTCGATTTTTCCTTGGCCAGGGCCTCGAAGCTGCCGCCTTTCTTGATCTGCTCGATCAGGGCTTTGGCCTCGTCTTCGCTGTCCACCAGGATGTGGCGGGCATGGTATTCCTTGTCGCCGTTCATCGACACGAAACGGTCGTATTCGGCCTTGATGTCGGCGTCGGTGACCGGGTTCTTTTGCAGGAAATCGGTACGCAATTCATTGATCAGAATGGTCTGTTGCGCCAGTTCAATCTGTTTGCGGTAGTTGGCCGAGGTCTTCAAGCCGCGCTTCTCAGCTTCCTGCATGAAAATTTCGCGCGCGATGACTTCTTCCTTGATCATGGCTTTGACCTGATCATCAATCGGGCGGCCGCTGCGCTCGACCTGCTCCGTCAGGGCGGCAACGCGCGACAGGGGAACGGGTTTGCCGTTGACGATGGCCAGGTTCTGAGCCCAGGCAGGAGCGGTCAGGGTGGTGGCCAGTGCCACGGCGGTCAAAACGTGTTTCATGGGAAAAGGAAAATGAAGAAGAAAAATCAGCGTTCGATTTCGATGGCCAGGGCATGCAGACCTGCGTCCATGTAGGCGCGCAACGCATCATACACAAGGCGGTGGGCGGCCACCCGGTTAAGTTTTGTAAAAGCGGGCCCGCCTATGCGCACACGGAAGTGCGTGCCGTAGCCCAGGCCGTTGGACCCGCTGTGCCCGGCATGCGCGCCGCTTTCATCGACCACCTCCAGGGTGGCCGGGGCCAGGGCCGCGCGCAAAGTGGCTTCAATGGCGCTGGCGGTGGGAATGGCGGTATCGGTCATGTGTGGTCGCTGGTGTCGTTATGCATATGGCGGGCCACGTAGATGCCCTGGGCCACGATAAAAACGAGCGGGAACACGTAGCCCCACAGTTTGAAATTGACCCAGGTTTCCGTGGAGTACAACGCCGCCACATAGCCGTTGATGGCTGCCATGAACAGGAAATAACCTATCCATGCCACGGTAAGGCGCGACCAGACGGCTTCGGGCAGGCGCAACTGGCTGCCGAGCAGCAATTGCAGCAGATTCTTCTTCCAGCCCCACAGGGCGGCGGCCAGCACAATGGCCATGCTGGCGTAGAGCACGGTGGGTTTCCACTTGATGAACCGTTCATCGTGCAGAAGGAGCGTGAGCGTGCCAAACACCAGCACCAGGGCCAACGTCACCTTTTGCAGGGTTTGCAGGCGTTTGTCGATGCCGTAGATCAAAGCGGTCTGCAACACGGTGGCAGTCATGAGGACGCCCGTGGCCACGTAGATGTCGTGCAGCTTGTAGGCCGCCACGAACAGGGCAATGGGGAAAAAATCAATCAGGAAGCGCATGTCGGCATTATCCGGGCTGGCTCGTTCAAGTTTCGGGTTTCAGGTCCAGGGCGGCGGAATTCATGCAGTAGCGCAGGCCCGTGGGGGCAGGCCCGTCCTCGAACACATGGCCCAGGTGGGCACCGCACTGGCTGCACACCGTTTCCACGCGCACCATGCCGTGGCTGAGGTCTCTTTTCTCGGCGATGGCGCCAGGCAGGGCTTGCGCAAAGCTGGGCCAGCCGCAACCGGCATCGAACTTGGTGCTGCTGTCGAACAGCTTGTTGCCGCAGCAGATGCAGTGGTAGCTGCCATCGGCCCAGACCTGTTCGTATTTGCCCGTGTAGGGGCGTTCTGTGTAAGCGTGGCGGGTGACTTCGAAGGCCAGCGGTTCGGCGTTCTGCCGCGCCAGGTGTTCGCGCCATTCGGATTCGGTTTTCTGGACGGGGAAGTTCATGGTCTGTTGCTCCGTGCGGTTCAAGAGGAACAGCTGATGCTGATGTTGGCTGCCCAGTCGGGCGGGAAGTCGGCCAGGTCGTCGTGGCCGGGCAAGGCAGTGTAGGGGGCTTCGAGCGCCGTTTGCAAGCGCTGCAAGGAGGCGAAATTGCCCTGCTGGGCATGCTGGATGGCGATTTCGCCCAGGTGGTTGCGCAGCACAACGTGCGGGTTGACCTGCAGCATGCGCAACCCGGCGGCTTCGGGGTGCTGGGGTTGGAAGCCTGGGTCAGCACGAAGCCGGTCCAGCCAGTTGAGCGACCAGGCGTCGAATGCATCCCGCTGCAGGAACAGGTCGCGCACGGGTTGCAGGTTGCCATCAACGGCGGCCTGGCTCAGGCGGCGCCAGAAAATTGTGTAGTCCACCTGGTCGGCCGCCAGCAGGCGCAGCAGGGTTTCGAGCAGGTCGGTGTCGTTGGTGCGTGCTTCGGCCAACCCCAGCTTGGCGTTCATGCGGCGCTGGAGCGCGGCCGGGAACATGGTTTTGTAGGGTTCCAGTGCCGCCATGGCCTGTTCTGGGGTGCCTATGAGGGGCAACAAAGCCTGCCCGAGGCAGAACAGGTTCCAGTACGCCACATTGGGTTGGCGCGCATAGGCGTAGCGGCCACCGTGGTCGGAATGGTTGCAGATGTGGCCTGGGTTGAAGGCATCCATGAACTGGAAGGGGCCGTAGTCGATGGTTAGCCCCAGGATGCTCATGTTGTCGGTGTTCATGACCCCATGGCAAAAACCCACGGCCTGCCACTGGGCCAGCAATTCTGCGGTGCGCTCTGTGACCGCCGCCAGCAAGGCCGCATAGCGGTTGCTCAGGCCCGGCGCAGGGTGCAGGCAGCCAGGGTAGTAGTGCTCAATGACGAAATCCGCCAGTTGCCGCAATGCGTCGTGCTGCCCGCTGTGAGCGTAATGTTCGAAGTGGCCGAAGCGGATGAAGCTGGGCGCCACACGGGTGACCACGGCGGCGGTTTCCACGACTTCACGCCGCACGGGCGCGTTGGAGCCGGTGATGCACAGTGCGCGTGTGGTGGGAATGCCCAGCGCATGCATGGCTTCGCTGGCCAGGAATTCCCGGATGGAACTGCGCAACACAGCCCGGCCATCGCCCATGCGGGAGTAAGGCGTGAGCCCTGCGCCCTTGAGCTGGACTTCCCAGTGGCCATGGGTGGTGCCGCGTTCCCCAAGCAGCAAGGCGCGCCCGTCGCCCAATTGCCCGGCCCAGTGCCCAAACTGGTGACCGCTGTACACGCTGGCCAGTGGCGAAGCCCCCGGCAGCAAGGCATTGCCGCTGAACGCCTGCAGGCCCAATGTGCTCTGGTGCCAGCCGTTGGGCAGTTCCAGCAATTGTGCGACTGCGTGACTGTGCCCCACCCAGTAAGGGTTGGGCAGGGGCGTGGGGTGCAGCCGGGTGAAAAAAGCGTCGCCCAGTTGTTCGAAGCGGCTGGTTTGGAGGTGCATGGTGGCATTGTCCCGCGCCGCCATTGGCCTTGCAGTTGTATGGGCACCTGCAAGTGGGTGCGGCACAATGCGCGGATCAGCGACGAGGATCACATGGATTTCAGCCACACCGTGCCATTTGTTCACCTGTTGGGAATCGAGCTCAAGAGCGTTGGCGGCGGTCAGAGCGAGCTTCACTTCACCCCGGCCCCCGAGCACCTGAACTCATTCCAGGTGGCGCACGGGGGCGCGGTGATGACCTTGCTGGATGTGGCCATGTCGCAAGCGGCGCGCAGTGAGCAGCCGGGCATGGGCGCCGTGACCATCGAAATGAAGACGACCTTCATGCGCGCCGCCAAAGGAGCTCTGATTGGGCGTGGCCGCGTGCTGCAGCGCAGCGCCACGCTGGCCTTTTGCGAAGCGCAGGTGCACGACGCACAAGGCCACCTGTGCGCCGCCGCCAGCGGGACTTTCAAATATGTGAAACGGCTGCCTGCGGGCTCGCGTACTGTGCACCAGGACGCTGCGTTGCGTTCATCAGACAACGCCTGACACGCGGCCCGCATCGTTCACAGACAGCACGGCATGAGCCGTTGCGCAGGCGGCTTAGGCCGCTTGCTGCATTGTGGTGCCCAGCATCTGTTCGTTCAGCAGCGTGGTGTCCAGCACGGCAATCAACGCTTTGCCGCCCCCGGCCTTGATGAACTGGTGCACCAGCGCCGCCTTGCCACCAGCGGCAAAGGGGGAGGGGATGATCTTGTCCGCCGTGAATTCCGGCACGCCGTGCAGTTCGTCCACCAGCAGGCCGAACACCGTGTCGCCCTGGCGCACCACCACGATCTGGCTGCTGCTGTTGGGCGGGGTGGGCTGCTGGCGCAGCAGCAGGCTGAGGTCGAACACCCAGATGAAGTGGCTGTTGCTGCCTTGTGTTTTGGGGGTGAGCATGCCCACCCGGCACGGGTGGCCGCCTTTGGGGGTGGACGTCATTTCGCTGGCGGGCAAGGCTTCTTGCACGTGGATGGCGGGCAGGGCATACAGCGTGTTGCCCATGTAGAAAGTGGCGTATTCCGTGCCGCCCGCCAGCGTGTCGCCCGACAGCAATTCGTCCGCGTTGCGGTGGATGCTGCCCAGGTCGTGCCGCACCTCGCCCAGCGGGCTGATGACCACCGCCAGCACATCGTCCTTGTAACCGTCGCTCACCTTGAATTCCCGGTAGCCCTGCGACACCGAACACCCCATGGTGGCGTACTGCCCGTCATGCACCACGATGCGTGAACTGCATTGGCCGTTGGCCAGGCTCAGCAGGGCGCCATCCACTTCCAGCGTGGCGCCCACCGGGCGTTGCGGGTCGGTACTGGCAATGATGCGCGCCTGGCGGTCGATGAAATACGCCTGTGCCTGGCTTTTGTGCCCCAGGCCACCGCGCAACATGGCGGCGAATTCGCGGTCCGAATCGAATGCAATGCCTATGCCGCCCACCACCTGCCGTTCGTCTGCCGGATGGCGAATGGCCGCATGGTAGATGTAGGTGGGGTGTCCATCGCTGAGCTGGTTGGCTTCAAAGGCCGTGACGTGGTAGTCCTGCTCGTCGGCCAGGCGCAGCACCTGCTGCAATGTGGCCGGGTCGATGTGCTGGTCCAGCACCGCGTTGTCGTTACCCACGTGCGAATGGGCCACGATGCGGCCCTGGCGGTCGTACACAAACAAACGGGTGTAGACCGTGTACAGGGAGTGGATGTAGGCGAGGATGCCGCTGATGTCCTTGAACTGCTGGCTGGACGGTTCCGGCTCGGCCAGGATGTTGCGCAGTTCGGGGGTCAGCGCCCACCAGCGGCAATCGTCGGCACGTTCGTAAAGGTTGCGGTCCAGCAGGTCGACCAGCAGCCGCGCCACGAAGCCGATCTGCTGCAGGTTGGAAGCCAGCACGGTTTCATACAGGTCGCGGATGGACTGCGAAAACAGCGCGTTGCTGCGGGCGCCGGTCTCGCTGATCTGGTCCAGGATGGTTTTGAGGCGGTGCAGTTCGGCGCGTTGCCCGGCGGTGATGACCTGTCCATTCCAGACCACACGGCGTATGGTTTCGGTGGCGGTGATGACCTCGTGCAACGGCGGGCTGAAAGAGCGTGCATGGGACAGCAGCCCAGCCGCCACCGCCGGGTCGAGCTGCGTCAGGTGGCTGCTGTCGTCGTGTTGAAAAGCCAGATCGACCGGGATCATCACCTGGCCTTGCCAGCCGGCGGGTCCCATGTAGCCCTGGTAACCCTCGGCCCGGCGCGTGCTGACGAGGTATTCGCGTCCGGCATAGAGCATCAGCTGCGGACGCTGATCCAGGTTCACCGGCACCGTGGCACCGCGTGGAATCCAGTGTTCATCCGCGCTGGCAATGACGCAGTTGTTGCCGTCCAGCAGCAGCATGTTGGAGCGGCCTTCCGGGTCGCGGTGCGAGCGGAAGATGCCCGCCATTTCGTTTTTGAAACCAAAGAACAGCACCAGCACGCCCACTGGTTTGCCAGTGTTGGGGTCTTGCATGCGGCGCGAATAACTCAGCACCTCACCCTTGCCAGGGCGCAAGTCGGTTTCGCGGAAGGTTTCAATGAAGCCTTCGGTTTCCAGGGCCTGCTGAATCAGCGGGTCGCTGCTGCCTTCCACCGGGGCGGTGGGGTCGATCTGCACCAGCACGTTGCCCTCCAGGTCCACCAGCAGGATTTCGGTGTACACGGTGTACTTGCTGCGGTAGGACTGCAACCGGGCGCGTATGGCTTCCACGTCGCGGTGCTGGCGCGCCACGAATTCACACAGGTCGCGATCGGTGGCCAGGAAACCCACATCGGCCGTGCGTTCGTACAGGTTGCGCACCACAATGTCGATGACGTATTGCGACTTGGTGCCTATGGCTTCCATGACGTTGGCCACTTTTTCACCGACCAGGCTGCGCACCAGTTCTTCTTCCAGCCGGGTAAAACCGGCGCGCGTGGCCGCCATGGTGGGGAGGATGGTTTGCGCCTCGTTCGGGCAGTTCATCTTGGCCGACGACTCGATCATGCGCCACATCAGGTTCAGTTCGTGCAGTGAGTTTTCACAGCGGGACACATCGCGCATGTAGGGCAGATAGGTGTCGATGGGCAAATGGGACGTGGCTGTGGACATGGCTTCGCTGCACTTATTGATATAACTGAAAACACCCGCCGTTGGATGTCTGGAAAAATTGAGCAAGCACCATGCCAGGGTTTCCCCTTGGTTCGGTATTGCGCCAGGATGATCGCCGGAAAAACGGCAGGCTGTGGCACACTCGCCGGCTTTGGTTGGTCAGGTGCGCTTGCCCCAGGTGGGCGCCATGGATGGATATGCAGAAAATCATCACGCAGATTGCTCAGGAGTTGTCGGTTCAGGCGCGCCAGGTGGAAGCCGCCGTGAACCTGTTGGACGGTGGGGCCACGGTGCCTTTCGTGGCGCGTTACCGCAAGGAAGCCACCGGCGGCCTGGACGACGCGCAACTGCGCGAACTGGACGCACGCCTGGGCTACCTACGCGAACTGGAAGACCGCCGCGCCGCCGTGCTGAAAAGCATTGAAGAGCAGGGCAAGCTCACGCCCGAACTGCATGCCGCCATCGCCGCCGCGCCCACCAAGCAGGAACTGGAAGACCTGTACCTGCCCTACAAGCCCAAGCGCCGCACCAAGGGCCAGATCG
>CAYQTH010000092.1:0-2404 GCA_964420415.1 uncultured Macromonas sp.
CTGGAAGCGAGCGGGGAAATCCGTCTGACGGGCCGCGCGTGAGATGCGGATCTGTCCAGTTTCCAGCGGTTCACGCAGAGCCTCCAGCGCACTGCGCGGGAATTCTGGAAGTTCATCCAGAAACAGCACGCCGTGGTGGGCCAATGACACCTCGCCAGGCCGCGGCGGCGAACCTCCGCCGACCAGTGCGACGGCACTGGCCGAGTGGTGCGGGGCCGACGTGGGGCGCACCCCCCAGTGTTCGGGCCGGAAGCGGCCCGCCAGCGATGCCAGTGCGGCAGCTTCCAGGGCCTCTTCTTCATTCATGGGCGGCAGCAGCCCGGCCAGCCGCTGCGCCAGCATCGATTTCCCCGCGCCCGGCGGACCCACCAACAGTAGGCTGTGCTGACCGGCGGCGGCAATTTCCAGTGCCCGCCGGGCGGCAGCCTGTCCCTTCACCTCGGCCAGATCGGGCCCGCACGGGGGCGCATGCCGGGGTGCGCTGCACAGCTGTTGCCAGCCGTCGTCTGCGCCAGTCGGGTCTGGCAGTCCGGTCAACGCGAACTGCCGCACCACGTCCAGCAGGTGCCGGGCACGATAGACCCGGATCCCTTGCACCAGGGCGGCTTCTTCGGCGCTGCCCGGTGGCAGCACCAGGCGCGGGGGTGCTGTATGACCCTGGTGTTGCCGCAAGGCCAGGCCCATGGCCAGCGCACCGCGCACCGGGCGCAATTCGCCGCCCAGTGACAATTCACCCGCGAATTCGTGGCCCTGCAAACGCTGACCGTCGATCTGTCCGCTGGCTGCCAGAATGCCCAACGCGATGGGCAGGTCCAGGCGGCCGGAGTCTTTGGGTAGGTCGGCCGGGGCCAGGTTGACGGTGATGCGCTTGTTGCTGGGGAACTCCAGCCCGCTGTTGAGGATGGCCGCGCGCACCCGTTCGCGGGATTCCTTCACTTCCGTGTCGGCCAAACCGACCAGCGTGAAGCAAGGCAGACCATTGGCCAGGTCGACTTCCACGCCGACTGGACAGGCCTGCAGCCCAACCAAGGTGCGGCTGTGCACCAAAGACAAACCCATGTGTGTTTCCTTCCCTGAAACCCCGGCTATTTTGGCGCCCCATCTGGTGCACCGTTGATTTGTGCACAATTTTGGTGCAAATTCCGAGTGTGATTTGGTAAATATCTTACCGACAGACAGATGGGTTTGGGTGGTGGGTGTTGGTTGGGGTTGGCAAGCTTATTGCTTAATGGTCGGCGCTGTTCATTTTCAACGAGAGGCACCATGAAACTGATAACTGCCATCATCAAGCCCTTTAAGCTCGACGAGGTGCGTGAAGCGCTGTCCGTCATGGGCGTGCAAGGCATTACCGTGACCGAAGTCAAGGGCTTTGGTCGCCAGAAGGGCCACACCGAGCTGTACCGCGGCGCGGAGTATGTGGTTGACTTCCTGCCCAAGGTCAAGATCGAAGCCGCCGTGGCGGACGAGTTGGTCGACCGCGTGATCGAAGCCATCGAGGGCGCAGCCCGCACCGGCAAGATCGGCGACGGCAAGATTTTCGTGTTTCCGCTGGAGCAGGTGGTGCGTATCCGCACTGGCGAAACCGGCAAAGAAGCGCTCTGATTTCCCATCTCGACACCTAAGAGGTCTAGCATGAAAAAACTTCTATTGAGTCTGTGTCTGGGCTTGGGCCTGACGCTGGGTACGGCCCACGTGATGGCGCAAACCGCTGAGGCGCCAACTCCCGAGGCCACCGTGGCCGCTCCGGCCGCCGACATGCCTGTCGCTCAACCACCGACCGCAGAGGCGGCCCCGGTGGCCGTTGCCGAGGCCGCGCCTGCGGCTGAGCCGGTCAAGGAAACCATGGACAAGGGTGACGTGGCCTGGATGATGGTGGCCACCGTTCTTGTCGTGATGATGGTCATCCCTGGCTTGGCCCTGTTCTACGGCGGTCTGGTGCGCAGCAAGAACATGCTGTCCGTGTTGATGCAGGTGATGGTGGTGTTCTCGCTGATCGTTGTTCTGTGGGCCGTGTATGGCTACAGTCTGGCTTTCGGCGGTGAGGGCCTGATCATTGCTGACCTGAGCAAGCTGTTCCTGGCCGGGATCAAGCTGGACACCCTGGCGGCCACTTTCACGCCTGGCGTCATGATTCCTGAATTGGTGTTCGTGGCCTTCCAGTCCACGTTTGCCGGTATCACCTGTGCGCTGATCGTGGGCTCGTTTGCCGAACGCATCAAGTTCAGTGCCGTGTTGCTGTTCAGCACGCTGTGGTTTACCTTCAGCTACTTGCCGATCGCGCACATGGTCTGGGGGGCAGGCGGTTACCTGTTCGGTAAGGGCGCGCTGGACTTCGCAGGTGGCACGGTGGTGCACATCAACGCGGCCATGGCGGGTCTGGTTGGTGCCTACATGGTGGGCAAGC
>CAYQTH010000092.1:2414-7646 GCA_964420415.1 uncultured Macromonas sp.
CGGCAAAGAAGCCATGGCGCCGCACAGCCTGACGCTGACCATGGTGGGGGCTTCCCTGCTCTGGGTGGGTTGGTTCGGTTTCAACGCGGGTTCCAACCTGGAAGCCAACGGCGGTGCGGGCCTGGCTTTCATCAACACCTTGGTGGCGACCGCGGGCGCTGTGCTGGCCTGGTCGGTGGGTGAAGCACTGCACAAAGGCAAGGCTTCCATGCTGGGTGCGGCCTCCGGTGCGGTGGCTGGTCTGGTGGCTATCACCCCGGCTTGCGGTTCCGTGGGTCCGATGGGTGCCATCGTGATCGGTCTGATCTCTGGCTTCCTGTGTCTGTGGGGGGTTTCCGGCTTGAAGAAGATGCTGGGTGTCGATGACTCCCTGGACGTGTTCGGTGTGCACGGTGTGGGTGGTATTGCCGGTGCTTTGTTGACGGCGGTTTTCTCTGCCGGCTCCCTGGGCGGGATCAAGGGCGATGACTACTCCATCGTGAGCCAGCTGTGGGTCCAAGCCGAAGGTGTGGTGATCACCATGGTGTGGTCGAGCGTGGTTGCGTTCATCGCCTTCAAGATCGTGGATATGCTGGTCGGTCTGCGTGTGTCGGAAGAAGCCGAACGCGAAGGTCTGGACATCACGTCCCACGGCGAAACTGCTTACAACCGCTGATCTCGCATTCGGGCCTGCACGTCAGGCCTGAAACGGAATCTCGGCTCAGGCCCGCTCAGCTCCTGCTGGCGGGCTTTTTCAATTTTGGTCGGCATGGGCAGGCACAATCCAAGATGATGGAGTGGGTGTTTCTGGTGCTGGCGGCCGGGCTGGCCGGATGTGTGGATGCGATTGTGGGCGGCGGCGGGCTGATCCAAGTGCCGGCGCTGTTTGCGGCGTTTCCGCAGACGCACCCGGCCACATTGTTTGGCATCAATAAAACGGCATCGGTCTGGGGTACTTCGGTGGCCGCGTGGCAGTATGCACGCTAGGTAGAGATGCGCTGGCGGGCACTGGCCCCGGCCGCACTGGTGTGTTTGGGGGCGTCGGCTGCCGGGGCCTGGGCGGTGACGGTGTTCTCACCGCAGTTGCTGCGGTTGGCATTGCCTTGGCTGTTGGTGGCGTTGTTGGTGTATACCTCGGCCAAGAAGGCGCTGGGGCGTGTGCACCGGCCACGCTTTGGTGGCCGCCGCGAAACCCTGGCGGTTTGTGCATTGGCCTTGGCCATTGGCTGGTTTGCCTGGAGCGGTCATGTGTGGTGGCACTACGCCGCAGCCATGGCGTTGGCCAATGTGGCCGGCAGTGTGCTCGGGACACGCCTGGCGTTGCGCCATGGTGCTGGTTTTGTGCGGAGCGCTTTCCTGGTCGTAGTGGCGCTGTTGATTCTGAAAACCGGTTGGGACGCTTACGGCGCGCTAGGTTGAGGGTTGGCGGGCTCTGTGGGCGGCCAGGGCATGTTTGCCACAGCACGCGGCCCGCCGATGGGTCGCGTGCTTTGCCCGAGCCGAGTGGCCAGGATGTCTTCCTGGCTCGGGTATTGCCCGAGCAGCAGGTAGTCGAATACCCGGCGCGCTATGGGCGCGGCGGCAGCGGACCCCCAGCCGGCGTTCTCCACGATCACGGCCAGCGCCACCCGCGGTTGTTCCAGCGGGGCGAACGCCACGTAGAGCGAATGGTCGCGCATGTGTTCGGCCAGCCGGGCGGCGTTGTATTTTTCATTGCCCCGTTTGCCAACCGCCTGGGCGGTCCCGGTCTTACCGCCGCTGTTGTAAGCGGCACCGGCAAATACCCGTGCGCCTGTGCCTTCGGTCGTCACGCCGTGCATGGCGTCCAGCACCACGGCCACATGCTCCGCCTTGAGCGGCAGCGGGGGGAGCTGCGGTGCGGGCGCCGCTTCTTGGGTGCGTGAGACCGGGTCTTCGACCGCGCGCACCAGGCGCGGCTCAAAACGCTGGCCCTGTGCTGCCAGGGTGGCCATGGCGTTGGCGACCTGCAGCATGGTGAAGTGGTTGTACCCCTGGCCAATGCCGAGTGAAATGGTCTCGCCCGCGTACCATTTCTGGTGTTCAGGGCGCTTGTAGGTTCGCCGTTTCCACTCAGTCGACGGCAACACGCCGGTGAGTTCGCCTTCCAGGTCAATGCCGGTCTTGCGGCCAAAGCCTAACGGAGCCAGCTGGTCATGGATCAGGTCCACCCCCATTTCGTTGGCCAGGCTGTAGAAGTAGACGTTGCTCGACGACACGATGGCCGCCCGCATGTCCTTCGGACCGGGACGATCGGCTTCGGGGCTGCCAAAGGTGCGGCCGCCAAAGCTGTAGGTCAGGTTGTCCATGATCACCGTGCGCGCATCGCGCTTGCCGCTGTTGAGCGCGGCAATGGACATGAATGGCTTGAAGGTGGATCCGGGCGGGTAGGTGCCGCGCAGGGCACGGTTGAGCAGCGGCTTGTCAATGGATTCGTTGAGCGCCTTCCAGTTCTCGGCATCGATGCCGTCCACGAACAGGTTGGGGTCAAAAGTCGGCTTGCTGACCAGCGCCAGCACCTCGCCGTTGCGTGGGTCGATGGCGACCAAGGCGCCGCGGCGGGCGCCATACAGGTCTTCTACCAGCCGTTGCAGTTTGATGTCGATCGACAGGATCAGTCTCTGTCCAGGCACAGGGGCGGTGGTGGTTAGGGTGCGCACCGCGTGGCCGCCTGCCGATGTTTCCACCCGTTCAAAACCCGTGGTTCCGTGCAGGATGCGCTCGTAGCGCTGTTCCAGGCCGAGTTTGCCGATGTGATCGGTACCCCGGTAGTTGGCCAGCTCTTCGTCCGGCCAGTCTTCCATGGCTTCTTTTTCGCGCTGGTTGATACGGCCGATGTAGCCGATCAGGTGGCTGGCGGTGTCGCCCAGCGGGTAGTTGCGCAGCAGCCGGGCCTGGACGGATACGCCCGGCAATCGGTAGAGTTGGGCCGCGACACGCGCCACCTCTTCGTCGGTCAGCTTGGTGCGTAACGGCAGCGAGTCGAAGCGCTTGGATTCGGCCACCAGCCGTCGAAAGCGCTTGATGTCGCGCGGGGCAATCGGGACCAATTCGCTCAGCGCCTGCACCGTGGCGTCCAGGTCGGGCACCTGTGAGGGCGTGAGCTCCAATGTGTAGGCCGAGTAGTTGTCGGCCAGGACGATGCCGTTGCGGTCCACGATTTGCCCCCGGTTGGGCACGATGGGCAGCACGACGGTGCGGTTGGTTTCGGCCTGGGCCAGGTAGTCATCGTGGCGCAGCACCTGGAGCACGAACAGGCGTGCGACCAGCAGGCCGAAGGCCAGCAGCACCAGGGCGGTGGCTACCCAGGCGCGGGAGCGGAACAGGCTCAGCTGGCCTTCGACGTCCTTGAACTCCGTCATGCTTCAGATTGGACGGGTTTCGTCGTGGTCATGGGCGCGGCGCTGTGGGGCCAGCAGCAACACGGTGGCCAGCGGCCAGAGCACGGTTTCGAGCATCGGGGCCAGCAGCAAGGGCCAGCCTGGCCAATGTCCGCCAGCCAGCAGGGCGCCCACCAGCTGCAGGGCATGGCTGATCACGAACAAAGGCATGACGTGCAATGCCTGGCCTTGCGGGGGGAACCACAGCAACCGGCGGCGGATCTGGTTCGCCAGGAAACCCAACACCGTGTAGGCCAACGCGTGTTGGCCCAGCACGGCCCCCTGGTGCACATCCAGCAACAGACCAAACGCAAACGCGCTGCCCACGCCAATGCGGCGCGGCTGGTGTACGGTCCAGAAGACCAGGGTCAGCGCCAGCAAGTCGGGCCGCCAAGCGGCCTGGCCCAGGCCGATGTGTGCCAGCATGTCCAGCAGCAGGGCGCCCAGCAGGCTGACCCAGATAAAAACCGGGCTGGCGGGGAGCAGCAGCGGTTGGCCGGGCCGCATGATCATGGTTGCACCTCCTCAAGTGGGCGTGCCGGTTGCGGGGGCACCACCAGCACATGCATGGCGCTGCCGACGCGTGCCATGGGCTTGCAGGCAATGTGGGCAAAGCCGGCTTCCCCCTGGTGCGATACCGACACCACCTTGGCCACGGGCAGTCCGGCAGGGTAGACGCCGTCCACGCCGCTGGTGGTGAGCACATCGCCGACCTGGGTGTCGGTGTTGGCCGCCACGAACCGCAGCAGCAACTGGCCGTCGCCCGAACCTGGTGAGCCCACCGCCAGACTGCGGAGCCCGGTGCGGGTGTTGAGCACGGGAACGGTCTGGTTGCGGTCGGTCAGCAAAGTCACTTCCGACGAGCCTGGGTACACGCGTGTGACCTGTCCAAGCACGCCGTAGCCATCCATCACGGCAGAGCCTGGCTGGATGTGCTGCCGCGCACCCCGGTCGATCACCAGGCGGCGTGAATAGGGGTCGGCCCCTTCGTACAGCACCTGGGCACCCAGCGCGTCAGGCGTGATTCGGGTCTGCATGCCAAGCAGGGTGCGCAGTTCCCGGTTCTCTTGCGACAGGTGCTCCACCAGTGCTGCGCGCTGTGCCTGCCGCGTCAGTTCTGACCTGGCGGCTGCGGCCTCCTGCCGGGCCGCCGACAGGCTGCCCACGTAGTTTCCCGCGTTGTCCAGTAGGCGAAATGGCTGGGTGACGAGCCACTGCAAGGGGTAGAGCGCCGTGGCCAGCCCCGAACGCAAAGGGGCCGCCCACTGCAGCCGCACGTCTACCACCATCAACAGGATGGCCAGGGCGCTCAGGACCATCAACTTGGACAGGGCCGAAGACCCTTGCCGGAAGATGGGCGGCGGGGCGCGGTCGACGGTACCCAGCGTCATGGCCGACAGCGTCTGTGGTTTATTCGCTGGTGAACAGGCTGCTGCCCAGGCGGTCCATGCGGTCCAGCGCCATGCCGCAGCCCTTGACCACGCACAGCAGCGGGTCTTCGGCCACCAGCACCGGCAGGCCGGTTTCCTCGGCCAGCAGGCGGTCCAGGTCGCGCAGCAGGGCGCCGCCGCCGGTCAGCATCATGCCGCGTTCGGCAATGTCGGCCCCCAGTTCGGGCGGGGTTTGTTCCAGCGCGGTTTTCACGGCGGACACGATCTGGTTGATCGGGTCGGTCAACGCTTCCAGCACTTCGTTGCTTGAAATCGTAAAGCTGCGAGGTACGCCTTCGCTCAGGTTGCGACCTTTGACTTCCATTTCCTTGACCTCCGAGCCAGGGAAGGCGGAGCCGATCTGTTTTTTGATGGCCTCGGCGGTGGGTTCACCGATCAGCATGCCGTAGTTGCGGCGGATGTAG
>CAYQTH010000093.1:0-7484 GCA_964420415.1 uncultured Macromonas sp.
TCGGCGGGTACTGCAGCGTCACGCTCATGCCCGGCTTGTTGGGGATGAGCTTGGAAATGCCGTCGCAGAAACCATAGGCGAAGTCGAGCACGCGGCCCACGTCGCGGATGGCCGCGCGCGCTGCCATGGTGCCGAAGGTGGCGATCTGGCTGACCGCCTCCTTGCCGTACTTGTCCTTGACGTAGTCGATGACGCGGTCGCGGTTGGTCTGGCAGAAATCGATGTCGAAGTCGGGCATGGACACCCGCTCCGGGTTCAGGAAGCGCTCGAACAGCAGGTTGTACTGCAGCGGGTCCAGGTCGGTGATGAGCAGCGCGTAGGCCACCAGCGAACCGGCACCAGAACCCCGGCCCGGCCCCACCGGGCAGCCGTTTTCCTTGGCCCACTGGATGAAGTCGCCCACGATGAGGAAGTAACCGGGGAAGCCCATCTTCAAGATGGTGTTGAGCTCGAACTCCAGCCGCTCCACGTAGCGCGGGCGCTCGGCTTCGCGTTGGGCTTCATCCGGGTACAGATGGACCAGGCGCGCCTTCAAGCCTTCGTGCGACACGTGGCGGAAGTAGTCGTCCACCGACATGACCACGCCATCGACCGGCGGGATGGGGAAATTGGGCAGCTGTGGCTTGCCCAGCACCAGCGTCAGGTTGCAGCGCTTGGCAATTTCGGCCGTGTTGGCAATGGCCGACGGCACATCGGCAAACAGGGCGGCCATTTGGGCGCTGGACTTGAAATACTGTTCGCGCGTGAACTTGCGCACGCGGCGCTGGTTGCCCAGGATTTCGCCTTCGGCAATGCAAATGCGCGCCTCGTGCGCCTCGTAGTCGTCCGGCTCCTGGAACTGCACCGGGTGCGTGGCCACCACCGGCAGTTTCAGGCGCGCGGCCAGCGGCACAGTGGCCATCACATGGCGCTCGTCGTCCGGGCGACCGGCGCGTTGCAGCTCCAGGTAGAAACGGTGCGGAAAGGTGGTGGACAGTTGCAGTGCCAAGTCGGCGGCACGGGCTTCGTCACCGGCCAGCAGGGCTTGCCCGACCGGACCAAAGTGCGCGCCCGACAGCACGATCAGCCCTTCGCCCAGTTCCTGCAGCCATTCCCATTTGACGGCGGCCACGTCGCGCTGCACATTCTTCGTCCAGGCGCGCGCCAGCAATTCGCACAAATTCAGGTAACCCTGCTTGCTTTGCACCAGCAGCAGCATGCGCGGCAGGCTCTGTGCCTGCACGGAAGCGCCGGGCGCGGCCTCGCCACCCAGGCCCTGCACGAACACCTCGGCCCCCAGCACGGGCTTGACGCCCACGCCGCGCGCCGCCTTGTAAAACTTGACGGCACCGAACAGATTATTCAGGTCGGTGATGGCCAGAGCGGGCTGGCCGTCGGCAGCCGCAGCGGCCACCACATCGTCGATACGCGTGGTGCCATCGACCACGGAAAACTCGGTGTGCAGGCGCAGGTGAACAAACATGCGGGCATTGTAGAAGGGCTGGTTATACCAGCGGCGTTGTCCGACATGACTCTGGTTTATACTTTTCTAAATTTCTATGAATTTGGAAATATGGAAGAAATAAATGTCATCAAGGCACTTGCAGCGCTGGCCCAGGCCAACCGGCTGCAGGTGTTCCGGGCGCTGGTGGTGGCTGGACCATCAGGCGCCAGTCCAGGCGGACTGAGTGAACAGTTAGGCGTGCCTGCGGCAACGCTGTCCTTCCACCTCAAGGAGCTGCTGAATGCGGGTCTGGTGAGCCAGGAACGCAAGGGCCGCCACCTCGTATACCGTGCCGAATACAACTGCATGAACAGCCTGCTGGCGTACCTGACAGCCAACTGCTGTCAAGGCGAACCCTGCCTGGAAGCATCCAGCCAGGCTTGCCGCTGCTGAACACGCTCAGGAGCCAATCGGATGCAATTTCTCCAGAACCCTCCGCGCTTTCTGTTTTTCACGGGCAAGGGGGGCGTAGGCAAAACGTCCATTGCCTGTGCCAGCGCGGTTGAGCTGGCGCAATCTGGCAAACAGGTGCTGCTCGTCAGCACCGACCCAGCATCGAATGTGGGACAGGTGTTCGGCCTGTCCATTGGTAACCAGATCACCGCCATCCCCCAGGTACCCCGCCTGTCGGCCCTGGAAATCGACCCGCAAGCCGCCGCCCAGGCTTACCGCGACCGCATCGTCGCCCCGGTGCGTGGGATACTGCCCGACCTGGTGGTCAAAGCCATGGAAGAACAGCTGTCAGGCGCCTGCACCACCGAAATTGCGGCCTTCGACGAATTCACCGAACTGCTGGTGGGCCATCACCTGACGCGCGGTTTCGATCACGTCATCTTTGACACTGCGCCCACCGGACACACCATCCGCCTGCTGCAACTGCCCGGCGCCTGGAGCGGCTTTCTGGAAACAGGCAAAGGGGATGCATCCTGTCTGGGGCCGCTGGCAGGGCTGGAAAAACAACGCTCACAGTACAAAGCGGCGGTAGAAGCCCTGGCCGATCCAACGCGCACCCGGCTGGTGCTGGTGGCGCGCGCCCAAAGCGTCACGCTGCGCGAAGCTGCCCGCACCCACGGCGAACTGGCCGACATTGGCCTGCGACAGCAACACCTGGTCATCAACGGCGTGCTGGACGCCCGCGACGTGCAGCACGACCCACTGGCCACCGCCATCCATGCCCGTGAACAGCATGCGTTGGACGAATTGCCCACGGTGCTGCACGCTTTACCACAAGACCGCATCCCGCTCAAACCATTTGATTTGGTCGGCCTGCCAACGCTGCGCCAGTTGCTGCACGACACTCCCCCCACCACCGACGACAGCACCCAAGCCACCTGGACCACACCCCAGGCTCCCAACCTGTCGCAACTGGTGGACGAAATGGCCGCAGATGGTCACGGCCTGGTCATGCTGATGGGCAAAGGCGGGGTGGGAAAAACCACGTTGGCGGCTGCTGTGGCGGTGGAGCTGGCTCGGCGCGGCCTGCCGGTGCACCTCACCACATCGGACCCGGCTGCCCACTTGGTGCACACCCTGGAAGGGTCGCTGGAGCACCTGAGCGTCAGCCGCATCGACCCGCAAGAAGTGACTGCGCGCTACCGCGACCACGTGATGGCCACCAAAGGCGCGCACCTGGATGACGCAGGTCGCGCCCTGCTGGCCGAAGACCTGCGCTCCCTATGCACTGAAGAAATCGCGGTGTTCCAGGCGTTTTCACGCGTCATACGCGAGGCTGGCAAGAAATTTGTCGTGATGGACACCGCGCCCACCGGCCACACCTTGCTGTTGCTGGACGCCACGGGTGCCTACCACCGCGACATCGTGCGCCAAATGGGCGACACCAAGGGCGTACGCTTCACCACGCCCATGATGCAGCTGCAAAACCCCAAGCAAACCAAGGTGTTGATCGTCACCCTGGCCGAAACCACGCCTGTGCTGGAAGCCGCCAACCTGCAAGCGGATTTGCGCCGCGCCGGCATAGAGCCCTGGGCCTGGGTCGTGAACAACTGCGTGGCGGCCAGCCAGCCACAAGCCCCATTGCTGCGCCAGCGAGCCGCGAATGAACTGCGTGAAATCGCCAAAGTCGCCACACAGCATGCCCGACGCTACGCACTGGTGCCCTTGCTAACCAGCGAACCCATCGGTGTGCAACGCCTGCTCAGCCTGACTGGACACTCACCCACCACGAATCAGCCTACATGACAATCAACGTACTCATTCTGTGCACCCACAACTCGGCGCGCAGCGTGCTGGCCGAAGGCATGCTCAACCACTGGGCACAACGCCTTGGCCACGACGTGCGTGCCCACAGCGCAGGCAGCGCTCCCAGCGGACAGGTGAACCCATTTGCCCTGGAGGTTTTGAACCAGGCCGGGGTAGACACCAGCAGCTACCGCAGCAAGAGCTGGGACGAATTCACCACCCCGACGGCGCCACCCCTGTCCATCGTCATCACCGTGTGCGACAGTGCGGCGGCGGAAACCTGCCCAGTGTTTTTTGGCGGACAAGGACAGCCCGTCAAAGTGCACTGGGGCTACCCCGACCCCTCTCATGCTCCGGGCGGTGATGCAGGCAAACGCCAAGCCTTTGAACTGACGCGGCAAGCGATCGGTTACCGCATGCTTCAACTGCTGCAATTGCCGCTGCAACAACTGGATCCGGCCGAGCTGCAACAGGCGCTCAACGCCATTGGCCACCAGTGAGTCTGCCCATGAACCTGTCGCGCAAACTTTTCGCTGAATGGCTGGGCACGGCATTGCTGCTGACGGTGGTGATCGGGTCCGGCATCATGGCCGAGCGCCTGGCGAGCGGCAACCTGGCGGTGGCGCTGCTGGCCAACACCTTGGCCACGGTGGGTGGCTTGTACATCCTGATCGAGGTGCTGGGCCCGGTCAGCGGGGCGCATTTCAATCCGGCGGTGTCGCTGGTCATGGTGTTGCAGTCGCAACTGCCTGGCCGCCAGTGGCTGCCCTACGTGCTGGCCCAATTGGCGGGCGCCACCTGCGGCGCCTGGCTGGCGCATCTCATGTTTGAGGTGGAGGTGTGGCAGTGGTCCACCCATGTGCGCTCTGGCCCCGGCTTGTGGCTGGCCGAAGGGGTGGCCACGGCGGGCTTGGTGCTGGTGATTTTGCGCGCCCCCTCAGCACGCGTGGCGGCCATGGTGGCGGCCTACATTGGGTCGGCCTATTGGTTCACCGCCTCCACTTCGTTTGCCAACCCGGCAGCGGTGTGGGGCCGCATGATGAGTGACAGCTTTGCCGGCATCGCGCCCGCCAGTGCGTCCGGGTTCATTCTGGCGGAATGTGCCGGGGCGCTGCTGGGCTGGGGCGTGCATCGCTGGCTCTCAGTCGTTCAGGATGACCAGCACCTCGGAATGGAATTCGCGCCGGTACAGGATACCCACCACCAGCAAGGTGGCCAGCACCAGCAGCAAGGGTGAGAAAAACCAGGCCATGGCCGCGAACGACAGGTAGTAGGCGCGCAAACCATCGTTGAACGACTCCGCTGCAGCCGCGACCATGTCCCCGGCCCGCCGGACATAGGCCTCGCGGTCGGCACGGCCCTCTGCAAAGTCTGCTGGCGCCGGCATGGCCCCGATCACCAGCGACACGAAGGTGTACTGGCGCATGCTCCAGGAAAACCGGAAAAAGGCATAGACGAAGATGCCGATCAACACCAGCACCTTGAACTCGAACACCAGCATGGGTGTGGCTTGAGCGAAGGGGATTTCGCTCACCAGTTCGGCGGCCTTGTCGGTGGTGCCCAGCAAGGCGAACAGCCCACCGATGATGATGATGGAAGTGGACGAAAAGAACGCTGGTGTCTGCGACAGGGTCTGCGTGATTTGACCGTCGAACATGCGCGGGTCACGCGCGCTGGTGCGCAGCATCCACAGGTGCCGGTAGCGGTTGGTGGTGGCCAGCAAGGAAATGCGCTTGCGCCCCCAGGCCTTGGCAAACCACGCGTAACCCAGCCACAAGGCAAAGAAAGCGCCCATGGCCAGCCCATCCATCCAGGGCAGCAGACTGAAAATCTTCATGCCCTGGATGTTACGCCGGCAAACCCGCGCTGGGCCTGACAGACGACTTGTTTCAGCCCTTGAACTTGGCGGCCAAGTCCGCCACGCGCTGGCCGTAACGGACCGCGGTTTCCAGGTCACCGGCGGGAATGGCATCGGCACCGGCGTCGGAAGCGCACTGCACCAGCAGGCCCACCGAACCGCCCAGGTTGTTCACGTCGGCACGGGTGGCGGCGCTGTTGTTGGCGGGCAGCATGCCCAAACTCACCCACAGCCCGCCGTGCTGGGCCGCCAGCGTCATCAGGGCAATCATGGTCGCGGCTTTGTCGCCGTTCAGGCTGGCGCTGCAGGTGAAGCCGCCAAACAGCTTGTCTTGCCACTTGCGGCCGAACCAGGGCTTGGACGAAGCGTCGGCAAACTTCTTGAACTGCCAGCTCGGGCCGCCCATGTAGGTGGGCGTGCCCAGGATGATGGCGTCGGCCGCTTCCAGCGTTTCCCAGCCGCCCTCGGGCAGGTTGCCGTCGGCGTCGATGGCCAGCAGTTCGGCGCCAGCCCCCTGTGCCACGGTTTGCGCCACGCGCTGGGTATGGCTGTAACCCGAGTGATAAACCACAACGATGTTGGACATAGTTCTCTTCCTTTGAGTTTGAAATTGCCTTTTCAGGGCGCCAGATCGAACACCAGCACCTCGGCGTCTTGGCCGTGGTCCAGGTGCAATACGGATTCGTTGGCCAGCAAGGCGGCGTCTCCGCCCTGCAAGGTTTGGCCGTTGACATTCAGGCTGCCGCGCACCACGTGCACGTAGGCCTTGCGCACCGGGTCCAACGCCAGTTCGGCGCTCTCGCTGGCATCGAACAAACCGGCATAGAGCGTGGCGTCGGCGTGGATGCTGACCGCGCCGCCTTGGCCCGGGGGGGTGGCCACTTTGGTCAACTGGCCACGCTTGGTCACGCGGTCAATCGCGGTCTGCTCGTAGCCGGGCGGGATGCCCTTTTCGCTCGGCTCGATCCAGATCTGCAACAGGTGCGTGACCTGCTGCGCGTTGTTGAATTCGCTGTGGCGCACGCCGGTGCCCGCGCTCATGCGCTGCACCTCGCCACCGGGAATGGTTTCCACATTGCCCATGCTGTCGCGGTGGGCCAGGTCGCCCGCCAGCACGTAGGTCACGATTTCCATGTCGCGGTGCGGGTGGGTGCCAAAACCCGTGCCCGGCGCGATCCAGTCTTCGTTGATGACCCGCAGGTTGCCCCAGCCCATGTGCTGCGGGTCGTAGTAACCGGCGAAGGAAAAGGAATGGAAGCTGCGCAGCCAGCCGTGGTCGGCGTAACCGCGTTCCTGTGAGCGTCGCAAAGTGATCATGTGGCCTCCGTTGAAAAAGAGTGGGTCCGTGGGAACGACTGTAGCCCTGGCCCCACGCGCACACGGCGCATGGCTTTGGTGGCATCATTCAATTTCATTGAACAAACAGGGGTTTGACATGCAAAAACAGCGCGCAGCCTTGTCCCCGGAAAACCTGCACCTGGTGGACACCGTGGCCCGCACCGGCAGCATGGCGGCAGCCGCGCGCGAACTGGGGCTGGTGCCCAGCGCGCTGACCTACCGCGTGCGGCAGATTGAGGACGCGCTGGACGTGCTGCTGTTCGACCGCCGTTCCCGCCGCGCGCAGTTGACGCCTGCGGGCGCCGAACTGCTGCGTTCGGGCGAACATCTGCTGCTGGAGCTGGACGCGGTGGCGCAGCGGGTCAAGCGCATCGCCACGGGCTGGGAACCGCAGCTCACCATCGCGGCCGACGTCATCATCTCGCGCACCACGCTGTTCGAACTGTGCGAAGCCTTCTACACCCTGGGGGCGCCCACGCGCTTGCGCCTGCGTTCCGAAACGCTGTCGGGCACGCTGGAAGCGCTGCTCAGCGGGCAGGCCGACCTGGCCCTGGGCGTGGTGCAGGACAGCAGCGTGTCATCGTCCGTGCGGTTTGAACCCTTGGG
>CAYQTH010000094.1:0-7392 GCA_964420415.1 uncultured Macromonas sp.
AAAGCATTGCCGAGGCGCTGGACTTCCGCCGCGCCATGCGCAAGGTGGACGAGGAATTCGGCCCGGACGAATGGTGGTTCCAGGTCTGGGGCCCCGAGGAACTGGCCGATGAGGGCGTGGGCCAGGCCAAGGACTGGGTGCTCAAGCGCACCGACAGCGAAGGCGTGCAGCCCGCCGATGGCGAAGACGCCTGGCACGGTTTCGGCGACATGGCGCCGGGCTTCAACATGTTGGACCCGATCAAGGCCACCATCGTGACACCGGGTCTGAACATGAACGGCGACTTTGCCGCCAGCGGCATCCCGGCCAGCATCGTCACCAAGTACCTGGCCGAGCACGGCGTGGTGGTGGAAAAAACCGGCCTGTACAGCTTCTTTATCATGTTCACCATCGGCATCACCAAGGGCCGTTGGAACACCTTGCTGACCGCTCTGCAGCAGTTCAAGGACGACTACGACCGCAACCAGCCGATGTGGCGCATCCTGCCGGAGTTTTGCCAGAAGCACCGCCGCTACGAAAAGATGGGCCTGCGCGACCTGTGCCAGTTCGTGCATGCCATGTACGCCAAGTACGACATCGCACGCCTGACGACCGAGATGTACCTGAGCGACCTGACGCCAGCCATGACCCCGACTGACGCGTATTCGCAGATCGCTCGCCGCAACACCGAGCGCGTGCCGGTGGATGATCTGGAAGGCCGTGTGACCGTGGGCCTGATCACGCCTTACCCACCAGGCATTCCGCTGCTGATTCCAGGTGAGGTGTTCAACAAGAAGATCGTGGACTATCTGAAGTTCTCGCGCGAATTCAACCAGCAGTGCCCCGGTTTCGAAACCGACATCCATGGCCTGGTGGTGGAAGAGGGTTTCGACGGCCAGAAACGCTACTTTGCCGATTGTGTGCGCAAAGCCTGAGTTCTTTTGCGGCAGGTCAAAATTCCCGCGTCAGTAATGTATTACAGTGATACTTATGGGGGTTTGCTTGTCAAGCAGACCCTCTGTCATAACCTAGGAGTACCCATGTTTCCCGAATACCGCGACCTGATTTCCCAACTCAAGACCAGCGATCTGCACTTCAGCCGCCTGTTCGACAAGCACAATGATCTGGACCAGCAGATCAAAAACATGGAAGCCCACATTGCTTCGGGCACCCATGAGGACATCGAAAATCTGAAGAAAGAAAAACTGCAACTCAAGGATCAGCTGTACACGATCCTGAAAAAGGCCGCTGCCTGACGCGCAAGGTTCATCAAGGGGTGGGTGGCGTAGACGAGGCTGTACTGGCCTCTACACGCCGCGCGCCGTTGAAACGTTGTTGCCAGTAACTCTGGCGCATGTCTTCGATCCGCACTTCAGAACCGGTGCGGGGAGAATGGATGAATTTGCCGTCGCCAACGTAAATGCCCACGTGACTGAAGGCGCGGCGCAAGGTATTGAAGAACACCAGATCACCCGGTTTCAGGTCTTTTTGATCGATGATCTGGGTGGCTTTCGCTTGTTCTGAGGCGCTGCGGGGCAGCACCAACCCCATGCTTTGTTCATAGATTGCGCGTACAAAGCCGCTGCAATCGAAACCTGTGGTGAATGATTCCCCACCTCGCGCATAGGGTACGCCCAAAAATCCCATGGCATACACCACCAGTTGTGACGCTGACTGGCTCACGCTCTGGCGCATGTCATCCAGATTGGCGAGCAAACCCCGGCGAGCGAGTAAGTTGGCGAGTGGGTCTTCGACGGCCGGTTCGGCCCAGGCACGACCGACCATCGCGCACAGGACAGCTGTGATGGCAAATTTGCTTAAACGCGGCATGGCGTGAGACTAAAGGTCAAAAGGTGCAAAGTCAAGCGCTCGAAGGCCGCTGTGGAACAATTGGGAAGATCAATCAAAGAGGATTCATGTATGTTGCTGGACGTTGAAGACAGTCAGTTGGTGGTGGTGGATTTTCAGGCCCGTTTGATGCCTGCCATCCATGAAGGGGCCGATGTGCTGGCGCGTGCGGTGCTGTTGGCGCAAGCGGCCCGATTGCTGTCGGTTCCTGTGTGGGGTACGGAGCAAAATCCCGCCAAACTTGGGTCTAACGCTGCTCAGTTGCGTGCTTTGTGCGCAAAAACATTTGAAAAACAGGCATTCAATGCCTGTGAGTCCGATTTGCCTACAGCGCTGCGTCCTGTGGCCCGTGCCAGTGGAAATGCACGCAGTTTGCCTAAACATTTGCAAAAACCTGTGGCACCGGAGTCCGTGCGCTCAACCATTGTGCTGGCGGGAGTGGAGGCGCACATCTGTTTATTGCAAACAGCCCTTGGTTTGTTGGAGCAGGAGTTTGATGTGTGGGTGGTGACCGATGCGTGCGGTTCTCGGCGTGAGCGTGACCGCGATGCTGCTTACGACCGCCTGGCTGGCAATGGCGTCGAATTGGTTACCAGCGAAATGGTGCTGTACGAGTGGATGCGCGATGCCGACCACCCTCATTTCCGCGATCTGCTTGCTCTGGTTAAGTAGCATTATTACCATAATAAAATGATCCAAGTTTTTTTCTTTGTGGGAGAATAAAACACCTGAATTTGGAATCAATGACATGCCGCAAACATCAGCGACCAGTGAGAGAGGAACAATCAGCTCTCTGATATACCGTCGCTTTTTAACCAGTTCATTGATACCAATTATCACCATTGAGGTGGTGTTGCTGCTGCTTTATTTCAGCATCAATTTTTATATTTCTCGCCAGAATCAAGCGACCTTGCTGCGGCAAGCCGAACTTCAGGTCCAAGAGGTGGCCTCGCGCGAGGTCGCCATCATCGACAGTCAACTTCAGGAGGTCTCCCGTCTGGCTGAGCTGATGAGACTGGACCACCAAGGGTTCTTCCAGCGCAAAGACGCTGCCTGCGCGACGCCTAACGGGGAGCCGCGTTTTGCGGTGCATGCCAACGGGGTACTGTACAAAGCGCAAGACAATGGTGGCGCTTCGTTGTACTACTCCAGCAAAACAGCGATTGGACCGGAGCGACTGCGCAAGGCCCGTTGCAGCGAAGTGCTGGACCCGCTGCTCAAGTCCATCGTCGAGCAAAGCCCGATCGTCACCCAGGCCTACCTGAACACCTGGGACGACATGAACCGGCTGTACCCCTTCATGCCCGATGCACCCACGCAATACGGCCCGGTGCTGCACATGGAGGACTACAACTTTTACTACGAAGCCGACGCACAGCACAACCCGTTACGCAAACCGGTCTGGACGGGGGCGTACCTGGACCCCGCAGGGCAGGGCTGGATGTTGTCGGTGGTGGTGCCTGTGTACCGTGGCGACAAGTTGGAGGGCGTGAGTGGACTGGATGTCACGATAGCCTCCTTTGTGGAAAACGTGCTCAAGCTGCAGATGCCTTGGGAGGCCAGCACGTTGATGGTGGATGGGAGCGGCATGATTCTGGCGATGCAGCCAGGTGCCGAGACTATTCTGCGTCTTCGGGAGCTCAAGGCGCATGTGTACCAGGGCAATGTTGAGCAAACGGTGGAAAAACCGGAGAATTTCAACTTGTTGCAGCGCGGCAGGTCCGACACCCGCGCACAAATGAAAGCTTTGTTCGAATCGAAACAACGGTTGGGCAGCCTGCAGATTGACGGTGTGGAATACCTGGTCAGCCAGGAGGTGGTGCCCCAAACCGGCTGGCGCATGATCACCCTGATCGAAAAAGCGCATGTGTTTGCGTCCATCACCGAACTCAAGCGGCTGAGCGACCGCATCGGCTTTTTCGCCATCGCGCTGATGGTGTTGTTCTACCTGGTCTTTTTTGCGTACACGCAGCGCAAATCGCTCCAACTGGCGCGCCGTATTTCGGCTCCCATTGAACGGCTGACACAAATGACGCAAGGGCTGGGGGCCAACCTGAAGACTCAGGCTGTAGCACCAGCGGGTATTGAGGAAATCGACAGCCTGGGCCGGAATTTCCAAAGCATGGTGGCCGAACTGGAAGCGCGCAACCGTCTGCTGGTGGATGCCAAGCTGGCAGCCGAAGCGGCCAGCCGCGCCAAGTCTGCATTTCTGGCCAACATGAGCCACGAAATTCGCACGCCTATGAATGGCATCATTGGCATGGCGCAACTGATGCAGGAGCCTTATGACAGCGAGCAGCAGCGCCTTGACCATGTGCACACCATCCTGACGTCCGCCCAGTCGTTGCTGTCTTTGCTCAACGACGTGCTCGATATTTCCAAGATCGAAGCGGGCAAACTGGATATCGAGCGCCGTCCTTGCTCCCCCGCCGCCGTGCTGCAGGAAGTGGCGGAGCTGTTCCGCCCCAGCGTGACGCAAAAGGGGTTGGCCATGCACGTGAGTGCCGATGGCCCGGCTCAGACCAATTACCGGGGGGATGTGCTGCGTTTGCGGCAGATGCTGTCCAACCTGGTGGGTAATGCCATCAAGTTCACGGCGCTGGGTGAGATTGAGTTGGCGGTCCGGGTGCTGGATGTGCTTGATGGTGTGGCGCAGGTCGAGTTCAGTGTCCGGGACACAGGCATAGGCATTGAACCCGACAAGTTGCACACACTCTTCCAGCCGTTTACCCAGGCCGATGCATCCATTACCCGTGAATACGGGGGCACGGGGCTGGGTTTGTCCCTGGTGCGTCAGTTGGCGCAGTTGATGGATGGGGAAGCAGGGGTGCAGAGCCAGCCGGGGCACGGTTCCTGGTTCTGGTTCCGCGTACCGATGCCAATCGTGAGCACCGAAGACTGACGTGGTTTGGCCCAGCAGGGCTCAGGGTTGACCTGGGTCTGTCCTGTCAGCCAGTTGCAAGACCGGCCTTCATAATTCTGTGATCAAGACGCTGCGGGGCTGTATCCCGCAAGCTCAACCTAGGAGACACCATGGGGATCACCACCCGTTCATACGAAGCTTTCTACCGCAGCTCTGTGGATGAGCCCGACGCATTCTGGGCAGAGCAGGCCCGGCGCATTGACTGGCAGCGTCCCTATGACCGGGTTTGCAACTACGACAACCCGCCATTTGCCCGCTGGTTCGAAGGCGGGTTGACCAACCTGTGCCACAACGCGGTGGATCGCCACCTCGCCACACGCGCCGACCAGAATGCGCTGGTGTTCGTGTCCACCGAAACCCACACCGAAAAAGCCTACAGCTACCGCGAATTGCACGCCGAGGTGCAGCGCATGGCGGCCATCTTCAAGGGACTGGGGGTGGGCAAGGGCGATCGCGTGCTGATTTACATGCCCATGATTGCCGAGGCCGCCTTTGCCATGCTGGCCTGTGTGCGCATCGGCGCCATCCATTCCGTGGTGTTTGGCGGTTTCGCCAGCCATTCGCTGGCCAGCCGCATAGACGACGCCACCCCCGTGCTCGTGGTCAGCGCCGACGCGGGCATGCGTGGCGGCAAGGTGGTGCCGTACAAGCACCTGCTGGACGAAGCCATTCACCTGGCGGCGCACAAGCCGCACAACGTGCTCATGGTCAACCGCGGGCTGGCCGATGCTGCCGTGGTGCCTGGCCGTGACGTGGATTACGCGACCCTGCGCGCCCAGCACCTGAATGAGCAGGTGCCGTGCGAATGGGTGGACAGCGCCCATCCCAGCTACATCCTTTACACCAGCGGCACCACCGGCAAACCCAAGGGCGTGCAGCGCGACACCGCCGGATACGCTGTGGCCCTGGCGGCTTCCATGGAACACATTTACCTGGGCAAACCGGGTGAAACCTTCTTCTCCACCAGCGACATTGGCTGGGTGGTGGGCCACAGCTACATCATTTACGCGCCGCTCATTGCGGGCATGGCCACCATCATGTACGAAGGGCTGCCCACCCGGCCGGATGCTGGCGTCTGGTGGAGTCTGGTGGAAAAGTACCGTGTCACGGTCATGTTCACCGCCCCGACCGCCGCCCGCGTGCTCAAAAAGCAAGATCCGGCCTACTTGAGCAAGTACGACCTGTCCAGCCTGAAGGCGCTGTTCCTGGCCGGGGAGCCGCTGGACGAGCCCACCGCCACCTGGATGGCCCATGCCATCAACAAACCGGTGATCGACAACTACTGGCAAACCGAGACCGGCTGGCCCATCATGGCCATCTGCAACGGTGTGGAGGCTGCGCCCACCAAGTTCGGCTCGCCCGGCAAGGCCGTGTATGGCTACGACATCAAACTCATTGATGAAACCACGGGCGAAGAAATCAACGAGCCGAACAAAAAGGGCGTGATTGCCGTGGAAGGCCCGCTGCCGCCGGGCTGCCTGCAAACCATTTGGGGAGACGATGCCCGTTACGTCAAGACCTACTGGTCCAGCATCCACCACCGGGTCATGTACAGCACGTTCGACTGGGGTGTGCGCGACGCCGATGGTTACTACTTCATCCTGGGCCGCACCGACGACGTGATCAACGTGGCAGGGCACCGCCTGGGCACCCGCGAGATTGAGGAAAGCATTTCCAGCCACCCGCTGGTGGCCGAAGTGGCCGTGGTGGGCGTGGCAGACAACCTCAAGGGGCAGGTCGCCATGGCTTTCGCGGTGTTGAAGGACACGGGCGAGGCCAACGCCCAGCGGCTGGAAGCCGACATCATGAAGGTGGTAGACGACCAGCTGGGTGCCGTGGCCCGCCCGGCGCGGGTGATGTTTGTGTCGGTGTTGCCCAAGACGCGCAGCGGCAAATTGTTGCGGCGCGCCATCCAGGCCGTGTGCGAAGGCCGCGACCCTGGGGACCTGACCACCATGGACGACCCAGCCGCTTTGCAGCAAATCAGGGATATGTTTGCAGTCGTTTGAACTTTGGTGGCACAATGGCAGCCGCTACAGCCCCTTCCACAGTCACTGTCGCATCCGCCAACCGGTTCAGCCGTGTCGCGGGAGGTTTTCTTAACCAGCTAATGTTTCCCTTAGGGAAACGGAGGTCAGCGAATCCATGAGCGAGACGAACAACGTCTACGTTGCCTACCAGGGCAACTCGTATCTCTTCGGCGGCAATGCCCCCTATGTAGAAGAGATGTACGAAAACTACCTGGCCGACCCGACCAGCGTTCCCGACACTTGGCGTGCTTACTTCGACGCTTTGCAGCATGTGCCTGCCGTCGATGGAACCGATGCCCGTGATGTGCCGCACCTGCCGGTCATCAATGCCTTTGCCGAACGTGCCAAACAAGGCGTGACCCAGGTGGTCATGGCCACTGGCGCCGACTCCGAAATGGGTCGCAAGCGCACGGCGGTGCAGCAACTCATTGCCGCGTACCGCAACGTGGGTAACCGCTGGGCCGACCTGGACCCCCTCAAGCGCCAGGAGCGTCTCAACATTCCCGAACTGGAGCCAGCGTTTTATGGCTTCAACGATGCCGACCAGGAAACCGTGTTCAACACCAGCAACACGTTCTTTGGTAAGGAAGCCATGTCTTTGCGCGAGCTGCT
>CAYQTH010000095.1:0-6450 GCA_964420415.1 uncultured Macromonas sp.
CCCGCCTTCGCGCAGCCGTTCAATGGCCCGGATGCCGATGCGCAGGTGCTGGTCCACCCGTTCACGGTAGAAACTGTTGGCCATGCCGGGCAGCTTGATCTCGCCGTGCAGGGGTTTGTCGCTCACGCACAGCAGGGTGCCGTAGGGCACACGGAAGCGGAAGCCGTTGGCGGCGATGGTGGCGCTCTCCATGTCCAGTGCCACCGCGCGTGACTGCGAAAAACGCCGCTGCGGTGTGTTGCCGGGCAACAGCTCCCAGTTGCGGTTGTCGGTGCTGGCCACAGTGCCGGTGCGCATCACGCGCTTCAGTTCGCCCGGCTTCAGTTGGGTCACGTCGGCCACCGCGCCTTCCAGCGCCAGCTGGATTTCGGCCAGCGCCGGGATTGGCACCCACAGCGGCAGTTCTTCGTCCAGCACGTGGTCCTCGCGCACGTAGGCGTGTGCCAGCACGTAGTCGCCCAGTTGCTGGCTGTTGCGCAAACCGGCGCAGTGGCCCAGCATCAGCCAGGCGTGCGGGCGCAGCACGGCAATGTGGTCGGTGATGGTTTTGGCGTTGCTGGGCCCGACGCCGATGTTGACGAAGGTGATGCCGCTGCGGTCGGCGCGGATCAGGTGGTAAGCGGGCATTTGCGGCAGGCGCGGCAGGGCGGCGCCCAGCGCATCCTCGGCTTCGGCGGACAGGCCGGTGCGGCGCGTGACCAGGTTGCCCGGTTGCACGAAGGCCATGTAGGCGCTGTCCGGGTTGGCCATTTCGGCCAGCCCGAGCTGGATGAATTCGTCGATGTAGAACTGGTAGTTGGTGAACAACACGAAATTCTGAAACCAGGTAGGCGCGGTGCCGGTGTAGTGGCGCAGGCGCTGCAGCGAATAGTCCACGCGCGGTGCGGTGAACAGGGCCAGTGGCAGCGGCTCCGCCGGGCCGGGTTCGAAGGTGCCGTTGGCGATGCCGTCGTCCATGGCCGACAGGTCGGGCAGGTCGAACACGTCGCCCAGCCAACTGCGGTGCGCGGGGCTCAGCTCGCCTTCCACGTGGTCGTGTTCGGCGAACGCAAAGTGCACGGGGATGGGCTGGTTGCTCACCCCCACTTCCAGCGTGCCGCCGTGGTTGATCAGCAGCAGCCGGAACTGCTCCAGGTAGTAGTCGGCGTAGAGGTCGGGGCGGGTCAGCGTGGTCTCGAAACGGCCCGGCCCGGCCACGAAGCCGTACGTCAGCCCGGCCTTGCTGGGCAGCCGGGTGGTGTTGTGGGTGTGCAGGCGAACAAAGGGGTAGCAGGCGCGCACACGGCGTGGTGGGGTGGCGCCAGTGGGCGTGGGGGAGCGCACAAAGTCCTGCATGGCATCGCGCAGATGCCGCACGCCCAGTTCGTACAGCTGTTGTGCGCGGGTCAATGCATCCTCGGGGGCGGTGAACCGTTGGGGCGGGGTAAAGTTGGGGCTGTGAAACATGGTCCTTATTGTGGGCCGATCTGGAGACGTGCTGGGAGTTGGTATGTGGGAATCCTTGCCCGCCACATTGTCTGGCGGTTTAAAGGTGTCTGAAGCTGCCGCGGTGCTGGCCGCTGCGCTGGGCTGCGGTGTGCTGGTGGGCATCGAGCGTGAGCGGCGCAAGGGCCGGGGCGCGGCACGCACGCTGGCCGGTTTGCGCACCTTTGCCCTGGCGTGCGTCATGGGGGCCAGCGCGATGCTGACGGGCCAGGCAGGCCTGGTCACAGCGGGGGCTTTGTTCATTGGCGCGCTGGGGGTGGTGGCCCACGCCCGTGACCGCTCCACTGATCCAGGTGTCACCACCGAGGCGGCCCTGTTTCTGACCTACCTGGTGGGGGTGCTGTGCGTTTGGAGCCTGCCGCTGGCGGCGGGGGTGGCGGTGGGCATGACGGCTCTGCTGGAGGCGCGTGAACGGTTGCACCGTTTCGTCAACCATTGGTTGACGCCTTCTGAGGTGCGCGACGGTATCGTGCTCGGTGCTTTGGTGCTGATCGCGTTGCCGCTGATGCCGGACCGCCCGCTTTGGGGGAATGTGCTCAACCCGCACGTCATCACGCAGTTGCTCGCCTTGCTGTTGCTGATCCAGTCGTTGGCGCACCTGAGCCAGCGCTTGCTGGACGCGCACCAGGCGGTGGCCTTGTCTTCGGTGGTTTCGGGTTTTGTGTCCAGCACCGCCACCATTGCCAGCATGGGCATGGCGGTGCGCGAAGGCCATGCCAGTACCCGGTTGATGGCGGGCGCCGGGATGTTGTCTTGTGTGGCCACGTCTTTGCAGATTTTGCTGATGGCACTGGCCGTGCAACCCGCGTGGATGATGACCTTGCTCTGGCCGTGCTTGCTGGGAGCCTTGGTGGCGCTGCTTTGGGGCGGCTGGCTGGTGCGCGGCACCCGCGAAGGGTACCCGGTCGGCGGGGTGGTGACGCCCCGCAGGGAGGGGGCGGCGCTGTCGCGCCAGCCGCTCACCGATACCGCATCGGGGCGCATGTTCAGTTTGCGCGGGGCCTTGCTGGTGGCGGTTTTGCTCACAGGGGTGCAGGTGCTGGTCTATGGGCTGGGGCTGTGGTTGGGGCAGGCCGGTGCATTGGTGGCCGCGGTGCTGGCGTCGCTGGCCGATTTGCATGCCGTGGTGGCGGCAGTATTGGCCTCGGCCGAAGCGCCAGCAGACGAGGCAGCGCTGCGGGCGCTCGTGTTGGCCATCACTGTGCATGGTTTGAGCAAGTCCGCTACCGCCGCGTTTGCGGGCGGCTGGCGCTACCTGGCCTGGCTGTTGCCGGGTTTAGGGTTGCACACGGCCGCCATGGCGGCGGGTTTGGTCTGGCTGGGACGCTGAACGGCGTGCTCAGTGCTGGACTGGTTCGCGCATGGTGACAAACTCTTCGGCGGCCGTGGGGTGGATGCCCAGCGTGCTGTCGAACTGTGCCTTGGTCGCTCCTGCCTTCATGGCTACGGCGAAACCTTGCACGATTTCGCCAGCCTCTGCGCCCACCATGTGCAGACCCACCACGCGGTCGCTGGCGGCGTCCACCACCAGCTTCATGAGTGTGCGCTCCGTGCTGCCGCTCAAGGTGTGTTTGAGGGCGCGGAACTCACTGCGGAACACCGTCACGCTGCCGTACTTGTCGCGCGCCTGGGCTTCGGTGTCACCCACCGTCGCCACGCTGGGGTGGGTGAACACGGCGGTCGGGATCAGGTCATAGTTCATGTGGCGGGGCGCTTTGCCCGCGGGCGGGCTGTACAGGTGGTCTACCAGTTGCATGGCTTCGCCCAGCGCCACCGGGGTCAGTTGCAGGCGGGCGGTCACGTCTCCCAGGGCATAGATGGATGGCACGTTGGTCCGGTAGTCCGCATCCACCACGACCGCCCCTTGTCCATCCTGTGCCACGCCCACGGTGGCCAGGCCCAGGTCCTGCACATTCGGCACGCGTCCGGTGGCGTAAAGCACCGCGTCGACCACCAGCCTGTTGCCGTCTTCCAGCAGCGCGTGCAGGCCATCGGGCTGGCGCTCGATGGCCGTGACACCTGCGTTCAGGCGCAAGTCCACGCCGTGTTTGATCATTTCGGCTGCCAGGAAGTGGCGTACTTCGGTGTCAAAACCGCGCAGCACCTGCTCGCCGCGGTAAAGCTGCACCACCTGCGCGCCCAGCCCGTTGAAGATGGAGGCGAATTCGCAGGCGATGTAACCGCCACCCACCACCAGCAGGCGTTTAGGGAATGAGGCCAGATCGAACACCTGGTCCGACGTGATGACGTACTCCCGTCCTTTGAAATGGGGCACGTGTGGTGTGCCGCCAGTGGCAACCAGAATGCGTTCGGCGGTGAAGGTCTGGTGTCCTGCGCTGCCATCGGCGTTCAGTGTGGCCAGCCGCACCGTGTGGGCGTCCTGCAACTGGGCAAAACCGTTGATCTGTGTCACCCCCGCGCCGCGCAACAGGCTGGCGTACACGCCGTTCAGGCGGGCGATTTCCTGTGCCCTCTGGGCTTTCAGGCGTGGCCAGTCCAGCCGGGCGGGCGGGACCTCCCAGCCGTAGCCGGCCGCTTCTGCAAAGGCTTCGGCGTAGTGGGCCGCGTAGGAGTACAGCTTTTTGGGGATGCACCCCAGGTTGACGCAGGTGCCGCCCAGGCCGTCGTTGCCCAGCGCCTCGGCCAAGGCCACGCGCACGCCGCGTTGCGCCGCCATGCGGGCCGCGCGCACGCCGCCGCTGCCGCCGCCAATCACGAAAAGGTCAAAGTCGTAAGTGTTCATGTCTGTTTCACAAGGTGCCTGGCGGCATTGTCCCGCCTTTCCCGTCTGGCCGGCGGGGCCTGTCGCACAAACCGGCTTTTACGTATGATGAACCGCATGAGACTTGCATTTCATCTGTGTGTGTGTGTTGTGGCCCTGCTGGGTCTGGGGCCCTCTTTGGTTTGGGCGCAAGAGCCGCCCGCACAGTCGAAGGAGGTGAAGCTGGACGCCAGCAAAGACTATTTGTTGGGGCTGTCCACGTCGACCAGCCAGGATGCGGTGGGTGGGGATGGCCGCAAGCAATCCTGGAGTCCGCTCTGGGCGTTCCGCTGGGGCCGGTTCCGCTTTGCCACGGGCGGTGCGGCCGCGCTGCTGAGTCTGGGACGCGACACAGTGGATGCGGGGGTCAGCACTTCGCTGCTGCAGGACGACCGCTGGAGTTTGTCCAGTTCACTGCGCTGGGATGGCGGGCGCAAGTCGGAGGACCCCCTCCTGATCGGGTTGCCGGAGGTGCGCAGCACCCTGCGCGGCCGGGTCAACCTGGGTTACCGTTTCACGCCGCGGTGGTCGGTGGGGCTGACGGCGTCACAAGACCTGCTGGGCCGCGATGGCGGTTTGCAGATGAGTTCCGGGCTCCGGTACCACCATCCGGTGTCGCGCAGCACCTACTGGGATGCCGGCGTGGGTGTGCAATGGGGCAGCGCGACCTATATGCAGACGCATTACGGCATTACCCCTGCGGTGGCTCAGGCCAGCGGGCGCAGCGCCTATGGCCTGTCCTCGGGGTGGGAGCGCGTCAGCCTGTCGTGGGGCATGGCCAGCGCGCTCAACGAACGCTGGGTGGTGTTCGGTGGCCTGGGCTGGTCGGGCATGCATGGGGGCGCACGTTTCAGCCCCTTGGTCGGGCAGCGTGATGCGTGGAGTGCCTCTTTCGGGCTCGCTTACCGTTGTTGCAACTGAACGTTGCGTGCTCACTGTTGAGCGAGGCGTGTGGCTACATTGTCTTACACCTGCAGGTTGCAGACGGCGGGCAAACTGCTAGCATCAACTGGTCTTGTTGAAGGAGAACCGCATGCTACCTGTTCTGAAACCTTGGCGCGCCGCCTGCCTGACCCTGTGCGCTGGCGCGGCTTTGAGCCTGGGCCTCCCGGTTTGGGCTGAGAAACCGGACTGGGTGCAAAACGGCAACGGCAAAGGCAAGCAGGAACACCGGATGGATGACCGGCACGACCGCAGGGATGGTCGCCAGGATGACCGTTCTGACCGACGCGATGACCGCCGTGACGAGCGCCATGACCGAGATGGTTACCGCTCCGGTGTTTCTGCCGGCGTGTCGGTGCAATTGACGCCTGGCGTTGGGGTGTATTTCGGTACTGGTCAGCGTACCGTCATCAGCGATTACTACCGGCCGCAGTTTGCTGCTGGGAAGTGCCCGCCGGGCCTGGCCAAGAAGAACAACGGCTGCTTGCCGCCGGGGCAGGCCAAAAAATGGGCCATTGGCCAGCGTTTGCCCGCTGGCGTGACTTACTACCCGCTGCCGGACGACCTGCGCCGCCGCCTCGGCCCACCACCAGCAGGACATGATTTCGTTCGCGTGGCTGGGGACATCCTGCTCATTGCCGTGGGCACCAGTATGGTGATCGACGCGATTGAAGATCTGAGCCGTTGATGCCTGCTTTAAGCTAAAACCGCCCTGTCTGGGCGGTTTTTTGTGCCCGGTGCCAGGCTCAGGCCAGCAGCCGCTTCAAGTAGCGCCCGGTGTGGCTGGCAGGGTGTGCCGCCACCTCTTCCGGTGTGCCCTGTGCCACCACCGTGCCGCCACCGGCACCGCCTTCCGGACCCATGTCAATCACCCAGTCGGCGGTCTTGATCACGTCCAGGTTGTGTTCGATGACGACGATGGTGTTGCCCGCGTCGCGCAACTGGTGCAGCACCTTCAGCAATAGCTCGATGTCGCCGAAGTGCAGGCCGGTGGTCGGCTCGTCCAGGATGTAGAGCGTGCGGCCGGTGTCGCGCTTGCTCAGCTCCTGCGCCAGTTTCACGCGCTGCGCCTCGCCGCCCGACAGGGTGGTGGCGCTCTGGCCCAGCTTGATGTAGCTCAGGCCCACGTCCAGCAGGGTTTGCAGCTTGCGTTGCAGCGTCGGCACGGCGTTGAAGAAGTCGTGCGCCTGTTCCACCGTCAGGTCCAAAATCTGCGCGATGTTCTTGCCCTTGTACAGCACCTCCAGCGTCTCGCGGTTGTA
>CAYQTH010000095.1:6460-7347 GCA_964420415.1 uncultured Macromonas sp.
GTCGGGCAGGAAATGCATTTCCACTTTCACCACGCCGTCGCCCTGGCAGGCCTCGCAGCGGCCACCCGCCACATTGAAGCTGAAGCGGCCCGGCCCGTAGCCGCGTTCGCGCGCGGTCGGCACCTCGGCCATCAGTTCGCGGATGCCGGTGAACAGCCCGGTGTAGGTGGCCGGGTTGCTGCGCGGCGTGCGCCCGATCGGGCTTTGGTCCACGTTGATGACCTTGTCGAAATGCTCCAGCCCGTCGATGCTGTCGTGCGCTTCCGGTTCGTCGTGCGAACGGTAGATATGGCGTGCCACGGCGGCGTACAGCGTGTCGTTGACCAGGGTCGATTTGCCCGAGCCACTGACGCCGGTGACGCAGGTCAGCAGTCCCACGGGGAAATCGACCGTCACGCCTTTGAGGTTGTGGCCACGCGCGTTCACCACGCGCAGGGTTTGCAAGGCGGTCGGCGCGCTGGCTGTGGCAGGTGCGCCCAGCGCCACTTCGCTCCAGGCATGGCTGGGGGTGTCGTCCTTGGTGGTGCTGCGGCTGGCTTTGCCGCGTTTGGGACGAACCGGCGCGGGGGCGGGCGTTTTGTCCAGCAGGGGCAGCCAGGGCGTGCGCCGCTGCGGCACTTCAATGCGCCGGGTGCCCGCCAGGTACTGCCCGGTCAGTGAATCCGGGTGCGCCATCACCTCGGCGCAGGTGCCTTGCGCCATCACGCGGCCGCCATGCACGCCCGCGCCTGGCCCCATGTCGATCACGTGGTCGGCGGCACGGATCATGTCCTCGTCGTGCTCCACCACCAGCACACTGTTGCCCAGGTCGCGCAGGTGCTGCAGCGTGCCGATCAGGCGGTCGTTGTCGCGCTGGTGCAGGCCGATGCTGGGTTCGTCCAGCACGT
>CAYQTH010000096.1:0-7325 GCA_964420415.1 uncultured Macromonas sp.
GATCGATCAGGCTGCCGCGCACGGCGTATTCGCCGGGGCTGACCACTTGGGTGACATGTTGGTAACCGGCCAGGGTGAGTTGGGCCTTGAGCTTGGCTTCGTCCAGCTTTTGCTTGACCTTGAACTCGAAGGTGTAGCCCGCCAGGAAGGACGGCGGCGCCAGCCGGTACAGCGCGGTGGTGGCGGGCACCAGCACCACGTCGGCGCCGTCGCTGGCCTTGCGCTGGTTGATGCGCCAGAGCGTGGCCAGTCGCTCGGAAATCAAGTCCTGGTGTGGGGAAAAGCTGTCGTAGGGCAGGGTTTCCCAGTCGGGGAACAGCGCGCAGCGCAGGCCGGGCGCGAAGAAGGGCAGTTCGTCCAGCAGGCGTTGGGCGTCGTTGGCGTCGGCGGTGACGATGGCCACCGGGCGGCCAGCAGCCTTTTCGCGCAGGCCCAGTTGCGCCAGCAGCAGGGCGTCGGACGAGCCGAGCGGGCGGGGCAGGGTGTAGCGTTTGCCGGGAGTGAGTTTGGGCAGGTCCATGCGTGTTCGTGTGTCAGCGGCGCACCCACAAAAACCTACACCCCGCATTCCAATTTGGGCGGGGTGTGCAGGTCAGCCAAGTGGGCCAATGCAGAGATTTTAGAATCGCCACAGTTTATGAACTCAGACCCTACCGCATTTCCCTCTGCCCGCACGGCCGATGCCGCGCCGCGCTGCTACGCACTCATCCCCTGTGCTGGCAGCGGCAGCCGCGCTGGCCTGAGCACGCCCAAGCAGTACGAGGTGCTGGCCGGGGCGCGCTTGGTGGACCACACTGTGCGTGCGCTGCTGGGTGTGCCAGAGCTGGCGGGTGTTGCCGTGGTGGTGGCACCAGACGACACCATTTACACCGCACCTGACGAGCGCGTGCGTGTTTGCCACGTGGGCGGCGCCAGCCGCGCGCACAGCGTGTTCAATGGTCTGGCTGCCTTGCAGCAAGCAGGCGCCCACGCCGATGACTGGGTGCTGGTGCACGACGCCGCCCGTTGTCTGCTGACCCCGGCGCAGGTGCAAAGCCTGCTAACCGCTTGCCGCAACGACCCGGTAGGCGGCCTGCTGGCCTTGCCCTTGCCCGACACCTTGAAAGCCGCCGACGGTCCGCCAGACGCTGCCCATGCCGTGGCCACGGTGGACCGCAGCGACAAATGGCTGGCGCAAACGCCGCAGATGTTTCGCCTTGGGGCTTTGCAAGCAGCCCTGGCGCGCACCGAAGCCAGCGGCTTTGCTGGCATCACCGACGAAGCCAGCGCCATCGAAGCACTGGGCTTGCAACCGCGCCTGGTGCGCGGCAGCGCCCAGAACTTCAAAGTCACCTACCCCGAAGATTTCGCCCTGGCCGAAGCCGTGCTGCGCTTGCGTCAGGCCGAAGGCAAACACTGAACGGACTCCAGCCATGAGCACACCCACATTGCCCCCATTTCGCATCGGCGAAGGCTGGGACGTGCACGCCCTGGTGCCCGACCGCAAGCTCATCATCGGTGGGGTGGAAGTCCCGTTCCATCTGGGCCTGCTTGGCCATTCCGACGCCGACGTGCTGCTGCACGCCATCACCGACGCCGTGTTGGGCGCAGCGGGCCTGGGCGACATCGGCAACCACTTCCCGGACACCGACCCGCGCTTCAAAGGCGCCGATTCCTTTGTGCTGCTGAGTGAAGCTGCGCGTGCGGTACAGGTCAAGGGTTACGCCGTGGGCAACGTGGATTGCACTGTGGTGGCGCAGGCGCCCAAAATGGCGCCGCACAAAGCCGCCATGCAGACGCGTATTGCGCAGGCACTGGGCATCGCGCCCGAGTGCGTCAACGTCAAAGCCAAGACGGCGGAAAAACTGGGCCCAGTGGGTGAAGGCCAAAGCATCGAGGCCCGCGCGGTGGCCTTGCTCTACCGCGCCTGACGCGCAATCAGGCTTTTTTCAACTGCAAATCCGCCTGCAGCCCGCCGTCGGGTGGGCAACTGAGCCGCAACTCACCCCCCATGCGGGTGAGCGTTTTGCTCACGATGGCCAAGCCCAGGCCTGAACCCAGCGCGGCGGTGCGCGCCTCATCACTGCGGTAAAACGGTTCGGTCAGCCGTGCCAGGTGTTCGGGCTTGACCCCTGGTCCGTGGTCGCGCAGGCGTATCTGCACCATGTTTCCTTTGACCTCGGTCGTTACTTCGACCAGGGCGATGCCATGGGCGTCTTTGCCATAGCGCAGGGCGTTTTCCAGCAAATTGCTGAACACGCGCCGCAATTCCACCGGGTCCGCCTGGACCCGCAGCTGGGCGGGCAATTCAACCTTCAGCGCCAGGGCGCCGCTGGGCAGCAAAGGCTGGCTCGACAAGTCGAACACCTCGCGCAGGGTCACGGGTTCCAGCCTGGGTGGCGTCGTGCGGGCGTAGTCCAGGAATTTGTCGATGATGGTGTTGACCTGCTCAATGTCAGCCGCCATCAGTTCCCGTGCCGTGTCGTCGGCCACGCTCATTTCGGTTTCCAGCCGCAGGCGGGCCAGTGGGGTGCGTAGGTCGTGGGAAATGCCAGCCAGCATCAATGTTCGGTCTGCTTCGGCTTTGTGCAGGCGTTCGGCCATGCGGTTGAAGCCTACGTTGACACGGCGTATTTCGTCCGTTGACACATCTTCGTCCAGGTGGCTGGCTTTGAAGTCCCCTTCCCGCACCCGTGAGGTGGCTATGGAGAGCTGTTTCAGCGGGCGGTTGATGAGCCGTGTCAGCAACCCAGCCCCCAGTATGGACAAACTGCCGCCTATGCCCAGCCACACCAGCCAGGTCATGTGGTCAATGGCGCCGATGCGCTCAGGGTCGGCCAGCAGCCAAAAGTTTTCTTCCCCGATTTGAAAACCAATCCACACACCGGCAAAGCCGTTGACCTCGCGCGCTACGATGGTGCCCGGCCCCAGGCGCTCTACCAGGGTGCGGCTCAACTGACGACTGAGGCTGTCCTGGTCGTAATTGCGATAGACGTCGGTGGGTTCACGCACGGCAATGCGAACATTTTCTTCGTCCACCAGCGTTTTGACCAGGGACACGCGGGCAATCGGGTCCGCGTGTACCAAAGCGGCGCGCGTCAGGTTCACCAGCGATGCCAGTTGGGAGGCGGTTTGTATGGCGCGGGGAGCCACCTCCAGCACACGGAAGGTTTGCATCCATGCAATCATGGAGCCCAGCAGCAACAGGGCCAGCAGCAAAAACGTGCGCCAGAACAGGCTGATGCCCTGGCGTGGGGCCGCCTTGCGTATGCTGCGCGGCATCTTGGGTGGTGCAGCCATAGGCAAAGCCCAGGTCAGTGGCTGGCGGTTTCGTCGGGCACGAACACGTAACCCACCCCCCACACCGTTTGCAGGTAGCGTGGGTTGGACGGGTCGTCTTCAATCAGCTTGCGCAGGCGGGAAACTTGAACGTCCAGGCTGCGGTCAAACGGTTCAAACTCCCTGCCGCGTGCCAGCTGGGCCAGTTTGTCGCGCGACAGAGGCTGCCGTGGGTGGCGCACCAATGCTTTGAGCATGGCGAATTCGCCAGTGGTCAGGGCGATGTCTTCGCCATCCTTGCGCAACAGGCGTTGGCCCAGGTCCAGCTCGTAAGGGCCGAAACGCACCACTTCCTGTTCATGCGATGGCGCGCCTGGCACCTCTGCGGGCGGACGGCGGCGTAACACGGCGTGGATGCGGGCCAGCAGTTCACGCGGGTTGAAGGGCTTGCCCAAATAGTCGTCGGCGCCCACCTCCAGGCCCACAATGCGGTCAATGTCTTCGCTCTTGGCCGTCAGCATGATGATGGGGGTGCGGTCGTTCGCGCCGCGCAGGCGACGGCAAATACTCAGCCCATCCTCGCCTGGCAGCATCAGGTCCAGCACGATCAGGTCCACCGTGTCACGCGTCAGCACCCGCGTCAGCGCGCGGCCATCTTCGGCCAGCAGCACATCGAAGCCTTCCTGGGTCAGGTAGCGGTTGAGCAGGTCACGGATGCGGGCGTCGTCATCCACCACCAGAATGCGGTCGGGGCGGGCGTGAGCGTTCGACATACTGGGTTTCTCCAATTTGTAACAGCGCTCATTGTGACAGTGCCCGGCCAGGTTTGTGCAAGCACCTGCCTGCGTGTGACACCTGGTTACAGATGTTGCGCCTGCACTGGGCGCACAGCGTGGCAAACTGCTGCAATCTGAGACCTTAACCGGAGTGTTCAGCCATGCGTCTTCAACCTTTCCCGGCCGCTGTGCTGATGGCCGTTCTGACCACGGCACACTTGGCCCAGGCCCAGCCGGTGCCCGAGCCCAGGAATGTGGTCCAGCTGAATGCCAGTGCCTACCGCGAGGCTGTGCAGGACTGGCTGACCGTGGTTCTGGTCACACGCCAGCAAGCCGCAGACGCAGCCACAGTGCAAACCCAGCTCAAGGCGGTGCTGGAAAAAGCCCTCAAGCATGCCATGTTGCAAACCAAGCCGGGGGCGCTGGAGGTGAGCACGGGCGGTTTTTCGGTGCAGCCCCGCTACGGGCGCGAAGGCCAGATCCTGGGCTGGCAGGGCAGCGCCGAACTGCTGCTGCAGGGCCGCGACCTGGCACGTTTATCGACCCTGTCCGGGCAAGTGCCAGGCATGAGCGTGGCGCAGATGTCGTTTTCACTCAGCCGAGATGCCAGCCGCCAACTGGAAGGCGAAATTCGCCAGGAGGCCATTGCCAACTTCCGCGGCAGCGCCCAGGACGTGGCCAGGAGTTTTGGCTTTGAACGCTACGAGTTGCGTGAAGTGTCGGTGCAGGTCGGCGGCGGTGAAGTGCCCATGTTCCGTCAGCGTGCCATGCTGGCCGATGCGGGAGCCGCCCTGTCTGCTGCCCCGGTGCCGGTGGAACCGGGCAAGAGCCTGGTCCAGGTCACCGTTTCGGGCAGCGTCCAGTTGATGAAGTAACCGGTACGGGCGCTGGATTTACTGCGCCACCCAGCCACCGTCCATGTTCCAGGCGACGCCGCGCACATTGTTTGCGGCGGGGGAACACAAAAACACCGCGATGGCACCCAGTTCTTCCGGGGTGGTGAATTGCATCGAAGGCTCTTTTTCGCCCAGCAATTGGCGGGTAGCGGCCTCATTGTCCAGTCCCAAAGTGGCGGCTTTGGCGTCCACTTGCTTCTGGGCCAGCGGTGTCAGCACCCAGCCGGGGCAAATGGCGTTGCAGGTCACGCCCGTGGTGGCGGTCTCCAGCGCAGTCGTCTTCGTCAGGCCGACCAGGCCGTGTTTGGCCGCCACATAAGCCGATTTGCCCGCCGAAGCCACCAGGCCATGCACCGAGGCCAAGTTGATGATGCGTCCCCAATTGGCCGCGCGCATGGCGGGCAGTGCCAGGCGGGTGGTGTGGAACGCGCTGCTCAGGTTGATGGCGATGATGGCGTCCCAGCGGTCGAGCGGGAAGTTCTCCACGTTCGCGACATGCTGAATGCCTGCGTTGTTCACCAGCACATCCACCTGGCCGAATTCCTTCGCGGCAAAGCGCATCATGTCCTCAATCTCGGCAGGCTTGCTCATGTCGGCACCGTGGTACAACACGCGCGTGCCCAGCGCTTGCACTTGGGCTTGTGCGGCCGTCACATCCCCAAAACCGTTGAGGACAATATTGGCGCCTTGCTGTGCGAGCGCCTTGGCTATGCCCAGGCCAATGCCGCTGGTGGAGCCGGTGACGAGTGCGGTCTTGTTTTTCAACATAAGTTAACTCCGTTTCCATTACGATGAAGGCCAGCTGGCTGCTTGGTTCAGCATTATTATGCTGCGTTGCAGCACATCGGTCGTGGTGAGCGGCGCACAAGGAACAAGAAAGATGGAACCCACACTGCACTACCTGGATGTGCCTGGCCCTAAGGCCAAGAACAGCGATGAGCGGCGCCTGGCCTGGTGGGAGTGGAATGCCACGGGCCAGACCAGCCCTGGGCATGTGGTGGTGTGTGTGCACGGGTTGACGCGCCAGGCGCGCGATTTCGATGTGCTGGCCCAGTCGCTGGCACCCCATGCCAGCGTGGTCGCGGTAGATGTGACGGGCCGGGGACACAGCGACTGGCTGGCCGACCCGCTGGCCTACCAGATTCCCACTTACGTCATGGATTTGAGCGTGGTGCTCGGGCACTTGCGGCAGCGCCACGCGGCACAGGTGCCTGCGCACGAAGCCGACCAGTTGCGCATTGACTGGGTGGGTACCAGCATGGGCGGGTTGATTGGCATGGCGCTTGCTGCGCAGCCCGCCATGAAAATCAGGCGTTTGGTGCTCAACGACGTGGGGCCGGTGATCGACCTGCCAGCTTTGCAGCGCATAGGCGGCTACCTGGGTAACCAACCCGTGTTCGAGTCAGAACAGGCGGCTGCCGATGCCCTGTGGCGCCTGGCCAGTTCGTTCGGGCCGCACACGCCGGAGCAATGGCTCGCCTTGTCACGCCCGATGTTGCGCCCACTGCAGCAGGGTTGGACTTTGCACTACGACCCTGATATCGCCGTACCTTTCAGGCAAGCGCTCGCGGTCAGCACCCCGGAAACCACGCGCGCGGCGGACCAGCTGCTGTGGCAGGTTTACGATGCCATCACGGCAGACACGTTGTTGTTGCGGGGGGCAGAATCCGATTTGTTGTCGCGGCCGACCGCGCAGGCCATGGCCCAGCGCGGACCCAAAGCCCGCTGTGTTGAATTTGCCGGTGTAGGCCATGCCCCCACCTTGGTGACCCATGAACAGGTGGCCGTGGTGAAGCGTTTTTTGTTGTCTCCATGAATGTTGTTGCCACCGATTTGACCCTGCGTGCGGCCGAAACCGCCGAGGGCGCTGAGCGTACCGCCATTGCGGCCGCGCTGTCTGCCAGTGTCCGGGCCGACCAGCAAGCCCTGTCGCGTGCCCGTGCCTTTGCCGAACCTCTGCTGGCCAGCGAAACGCTGGATACTGGCGAAAACACCCTGGCGCATGCCGACGCCATGGTTGGCATCCTCGGCCTCATGGGCGGTTCCACCGAAATGCAGGCCTGTGCTTATCTGGTGTACGCCTGCCAGCATTTGAACCGGCCCCAGGAAGTCATTGCCAAAGCCTTTGGCGAGGACTACGCCAGCGTGGCCCTGGAAACCACCAAGCTGGTGCAGTTGCAGCAGCAGGCGCGCCAAAAAGCCGCCCAGGCGCGTGCCGAACAAGCCCAGAACGCGGGTGGCGGTAAAACGCCGCAGTCCGAACTCGCGGCCAGCCAGACCGAAAACGTGCGCAAAATGTTGCTCGCGTTCTCGCGTGACCTGCGCGTGGTCATGCTGCGCCTGGCCTCGCGCCTGCAAACGCTACGCTACCACGCTGCCAGCAAAACCCCTCCAG
>CAYQTH010000097.1:0-466 GCA_964420415.1 uncultured Macromonas sp.
ACCATGGACCCGCACTCGGCCAGCGCACAGTTCTTCATCAACGTGGCTGACAACACCTTTCTCAACCACACCCAGCCAACACTGAATGGCTGGGGCTATGCCGTTTTCGGCAAAGTCGTCAGTGGCGCCGAGGTGGTGGACAAAATCCGCCGCGTGCCCACTGGCAACCGTGGCATGTTCCAGAACGTGCCCTCCTCCCCCGTCACCATCCTCAAAGCCTCCCTGGAGAAATAACATGGCCAATCCCCAAGTCGAACTACACGTTATCCACACGGACTGGATCGGCTAACTCCGCCTACCTGAAAGACCCAAACAATGATGACGGTACCCGTAACTTTGATAAGTGGGGTTTAATTAATAACCGCGTCAGCGTATTTGGTGAGGTGATTGCACGTTATGAAAAGGTGGGTGCGGTATTACGTGCCAGTCATTTCTATGATGATGTGTACCATCAAAGCAATCAAAA
>CAYQTH010000097.1:476-7186 GCA_964420415.1 uncultured Macromonas sp.
CGCCAGCCACGGCGTCATCACCCTCGAACTGGACGCAGAAAAGGCGCCCATTACCGTTGGCAACTTCCTGCAATACGTGAAAGACGGCTTCTACAACAACACCATCTTCCACCGCGTGATCGACGGTTTCATGGTCCAAGGCGGCGGCTTCGAGCCCGGCATGTCCCAAAAACCGACCCGTGGCGAAATCCAGAACGAAGCCAACAACGGCCTGAAAAACGATAAGTACACCGTGGCCATGGCACGCACACAGGCGCCGCATTCGGCCAGCGCGCAGTTCTTCATCAACGTGGCCGACAACGGTTTCCTGAACTTCAAAAGCGAATCCCTGCAAGGCTGGGGCTATGCCGTGTTCGGCAAAGTGGTGGCGGGCACCGAGGTGGTGGATGCCATCCGTGGCGTGGCCACGGGTCGCAAAGGCTTCCACGATGACGTACCGAAAGAAGACGTGGTGATCGAAAAGGCCGTCGCCCTCTGACCCTTTCTGCTTCTTTCTGTGAGCAGCGCACCGGCCACACCAGCCACCACCTCCTGGGACACACTGGTGGCCCCGGCAGAGTGGCATGTGGCCGATGTCATTTCCGACCTGCACCTGCACGCTAGCGAACCGGCCACGGCAGATGTGTTTCTGCGTTACCTGTCAGCCGCCCCGTTCGATGCCTTGTTCATTCTGGGCGATCTGTTTGAGGTCTGGATTGGTGACGACGTGATCGAAACACAAGACAACGATCCCGATCATGCGTTTGTGCGCACCGTGTGTGCACAGTTGCGGGCCTGTGCTTTGAACCGCCCGGTGTACGTGATGCACGGCAACCGGGACTTTTTGCTCGGGGCCGGTTTTTTTGCCCACACCGCCACCCGCCCCTTGACCGACCCCACCGTGCTGGACTGGGCCGGTCAACGCTGGCTGCTCACCCATGGTGACGCCTGGTGCCTGGACGACCACGATTACATGCGCTTCCGCCAGGAGGTTCGCACCCCAGCGTGGCAACAGGCCTTCTTGGCGCGTCCGCTGGCCGAGCGCGAAGCCATTGGGCGCCAGTTGCGTGAACAAAGTGAAGCCCGCAAAGTCCAAAGCCAGGGCGACAGCAGCATCACCTACGCCGACGTGGACACCTCGACTGCCTCCAACTGGCTGAATCTGTCTCGTGCCCACACCCTGGTCCACGGGCACACCCACCGGCCCGCCGAACACGACCTGGGTGACGGGCTGCAACGCCTGGTGCTGAGCGACTGGGATGCCCAGGCCCGCCTCCCGCGTGCTGAAACCTTGCGTCTGCACATCGACGGTCGCTGGGAGCGTGTCCCGTTGCGGTCATGAAGACCTTGTCGCTGCGCTGGCGCCCCAGCCAATGGTTCGGCCGTTTCCAGCGCTGGCTGGTTCATGCCCCCACAATTCCACTGCCCCTGTGGCAGCACGTGAAGCAACAGCACCCGTTCTTGGCTCAGCTGAGCGAGGCCGAAGACGCCCGTTTGCGTGAACTGTGCCAAGGCTTCCTCGCCAGCAAGGAATTCCACGGTGCACACGGCTTGCACGTGACCGACGCCATGGCCCTGAGCGTGGCACAGCAGGCCTGCCTGCCGCTGTTGCATTGGGGACCGAAGGCACTGGACTGGTACCGGGATTTCGTCGGCATTGTGTTGCAGCCAGATGAAGTGCTGGCCCCTCGGGAGGTCACCGACAGCGCCGGTGTGGTGCACCGTTACCACGAACCGCTGCTGGGCGAAGCCATGCATCACGGTCCGGTGATGTTGAGCTGGCCCGACGTGATCGGCTCGACAGCCAGTCTGCAGGCTGGCCATTGCCTGGTAATTCACGAATTCGCCCACAAACTGGACATGCGCGGCAAACCTCAGCATGTGGCACCAGACGGTTGCCCCGCTCTGCCCCGCCACTTCATGAACCAGCCCACCTCAGCACAGGCCCGCACTGTGTGGCGCGAGGCCATCTACCAAGCCTATGGCGAATTCAGCCGGACCATGGCACTGGCCGAACGTTTCGGCGGCCCCCGCCCTTGGCTGGACAGTTATGGTGCCCAATCGCCTGCGGAATTTTTTGCCGTGGCCTGCGAAGCGTACTTTGTGCAACCAGCGCGTTTCGCCACAGAGTGGCCAACCCTGTGGCCCCTGTTCCAAGCCTTCTTTCGTCCCAACATCGACTGAACCATCCACACCGTGGACTTGGGCAGGCCGCCAGTCATGCGGCGCAACCCTGTTTGCTCAGCGCCGCAGCAACACCTTCAGCGCAGCTTGCAAGCGGCGCGCCGAAGCCGAGTCATGCGCTGCTGCCAGCACCTGCGCCGCATCCTTGACCCAGGTTTCAACCGGGGCCGGTTCGTTGCGGCGTGTGAGCAACTGCAACTGCAAACCACGGCGGGCCTCCAGATGCTCGGCAGGTGTAGGCACTTCGGCGGCCATTTCCAGGCGCAGAAGATTCTGCGCTGCCTTGTCCTGCACCACACCAGTCGGTGCTTGGGCCAACGCCTGCACCCAGGCGGTGCGTCCAGCCGCCGCCGTTTTCCCACCCAGGGTTTGTGCCGTCGGCACAGCCATGGCATCGCGTTTTTCCCAAGCCGTCAACAATTGGGTCAGCACCTCGCCATGCGCCTGCGCCGCCAATTTCTTCAGCGCCAGTTCAGCGTGCTCCAGAGCTTGTCGCTGCGCACGGAAGGCGGCATCACCCAGGCGAGGGCCACGGGCTTCCTGGCCCGGACGCTCGAAAGTCCGGCCACGGCCATCACGGTGTTCGCCACGGCTGTCACGCCCGTCACGTCGTTCACCGGGTTTGCCGTCGCGTGCCGGTCGGCCTGCACTCGCAGGCACCGTTTTGGCCATGCCAGGTCGGTCATCACCCCGCATGGCCACCAGTTTTTTGGGCACAGCGTCAGTCTTCGGAACCTCTGTGCTGACAGCAGCAGGAACGGATGCGGCTGCGTCATCCGCAGCAAACGTTCCTGACTCAGGCGTTTCTGGTGCCAAAGGTTCAACACGCGCCGCCGTTGCTTGCTGACCCCGGATGGCCACCTGCAAAGCAGCCACCGCAGCTTTGATCTGCTGGGCGTCGCCGCTCGCATTGGCAGCCTCCAGAGCCTGGGCCGCATCCAACACCGCTTTGTCCACCGCGCTGACAGCGGTCGCGGCCTTCTCGCGGTCGCTCGACTTGCGTTCAAAGGCTTCGTCGATCGGCTTGCGGAAAGCTTCCCACAGTTTTTGCTCCTGGCGGCGGTCCAGCGGCACTTGGTGGGCCTCCTGTTGCCAACGTTGTTGCAGTGCCTTGACCGCATCAATGCGCAGGCTGGGCGCTTGCCCCAAGGCCTTGGCTTCTTCAATCAGCGCCTGACGGCGTGCCAGGCTTTCGGCCTGAGCCGCTTCCAGCCGGACATGCGCGGCCTGCATCGTGGCTTTCCACTGCGGTTGCAGTTCGGCAAACAGTTTTTCGCTCAAGTGACCAGACTGGCGCCAGTTTTCGGCAAAAGTGTGCAATGCACGCGCCTGGGCCTTCCAGTCGGTGTTGCTGACATGGGCTTCGGTCCAGGCTGTCACTTCAGCAATCAGGGCCAGACGCTGGGTGCGGTTGGCTTCGTTCTGTTCTTTCAGCTTGCCCAGCCAGGCCTCAACCACCTTGTGCGCTGCGTTACAGGCTTCGTCGAATTTCTTCCACAAAGCATGGTTGGGGCTACCGCCCTGGTCGGTGGCTTTCCACTGCTCGCGCAAAGCACGCAGCGTCTCCTGCATCTTGCGCCCCCCCAGGCGCTGGCCTTCAGGGCTGTGCGTCAGGGCTGTGGCCTTGGCCACCAGTTCTTCACGCAACTGGTCGGCACGCCAGCGCTGCCAGCCCTCCAGTTCCCCGGCCTGGGCCAGGATAGCCTGCACCTGGGTTTCCAGCTCGGAGCTGATGTGACGACCGTGGTCTTTGAGTGCATGGCGCAGATCGGCGGCAACCTTGGGCACGGTTTTTCCATGGCCCTCACCCAATTCCTTCTTCAACAGTTCCAGCGCAGCCGCGACCACTTTTTCGGCCTCGGCTTGGCGTGCCGCCTGTTCGGCTGAGTCTGTCGCCGGGGCAGGCACCACCTCACCACGCAAAGCGCGCAGTTCGTCGGCCCACACGGGTACGGCGGGCAATGGAGCCTGAACATCAGCAGCAGCCGTCACGGCCACCTGCAGGGCGGCTTGGAAGGCCTCCCAGACCAGCGCCAACTGGCTGTGCGAAGTGCTGAGCTGGTTGTGAAATTTGGGGTCCAGAGCGTCCCAAGCTGGGTCAGCCATGAGCTGTGCGGCCTGCTGTTGCCACACGGCCACGTCGGCGCTCAAGGTGTCGAGCGCGGCTTGGGCTTCGGTCCAGGACTTGGTCGACAGCCACTCGGTGCGCTGCGCCAGCAGCACGGCAGCTTCCCGCTCTACCTGCACGCGGTGCTGCAGGTCTTCCAGTGCCTTCATGCGTTCAGCAAGGGCTTGCTTCAAACCCGCCAAGGGTTCGCGCGACAGAGGGGCACCTGCCTTGGCAGCATCGCGCTGCCAGGCCATGGCGTCGGCCAGGTTCAGGCGTGGCTGGGCCAGCAGGGCTTCGGCCTTGGTCGCCCACTCACTGGCAATGGCGTCCTGTGCCTTGGCGCGCTTGATCTCATCCAGCTTCTCTTTCAACGCCTTGGCGGCGCCTTTGTCACGATGCGACAGCTCGCGATACACCTCGGTCATATCGTCCAGGGACGGGCTGCCTGCCAGCCAGTCACGCAGGCGGGCGGCTCGCTCGCCCGAGGTAGGCGCGGTAAAGGCACCGCCGGTCAGGGCGTCGAGTTGGTTCAGATCGGCAGGCTTGGACATGGCGTGTCGTGTAGGAGTGGCAGCAGTAATGACGGCAGGCCTCGGTCAACGAGGCCAAAGGCGTATTGTCACCGCATTTTCAGCGTGCCCAGAGGTCCAGCGGCGGATCGTGCGTGACAGCGCGCAAGATATCGGAACGCGACACGAAGCCGATCACCACACCATCGGCCACCACCACGGGCAGACCAGACAGGCCGGTTTCCTGCAGGGCCAGCGCCAAACGGCGTATGTCGGTATCGGGCGCCACGCTGGGCACGGGCGAAACCATCCATTCGGTCACGGGCTGAGCCATGCGGGTGCGCCAGATCAAGGCATTCAGACCAGGATCGGGCAAGCGCTCGGGCTGCATGAAGTCGGCCATACTGATCATGCCCACCAGACGCTGGCGCGCGTTGACCACCGGGGCTTGACTCACACCATCCTGTGCCAAGCGCTGCATGGCTTCCCAGACGTTCAGCGTGGCGGGGAACACGATGGGGTCGCGCGTCATCACATCATCCACCCGGCTCAAAGGATGGCGCGTGGTCGCTGGCTGCTGTGTGCTGGCGTAGGCATGTACTGCCTGCTCCGGCACGGAGTGGAACCCCCCAGGGGGGCTGCTTTGCATCCACGGTTGCACCGCTGCTGCATCGCCGCGCTCGGCGACGCGGCGTACCCGCGCCGTGCGCAAGCTTGGACTGACCTTGCGCAGTTCCTCGAACGGCCCCTGGAACATCTGGCCCGACGTGCCATAGATCTGAAACATATCTAACCTCCCGTCTTGCCCATGCTGAAAGATGCCTACCTTGCCGCCGGGCCAGGCTCACCGGGTTCATCCGGCAAAAACAAGGCCTGCAGATCGCTCAGAAAATCGAACCCGCGCTCGGTGGGACACACGGTGTTCAGGTCGCGCGTGACCCAACCCTGCTTTTCCGCCTGTTGCAAGGCGGCGTTCAACACACTTATCGGCAGTCCGGTGCGTTCACTGAACTGTGCCAGCGTGAAGCCGTGGCGCAGGCGCAGGACGTTGAGCATGTATTCGAACGGCAGGTCGCGCGCGGGCACCTCGTCTTCGCTGGCCACGGGCTTGCCCTTGAGCGCATTGTCCATGTACAGCTGCGGGTCGCGCCAGCGCACCTGACGCAGCACGCGGTGGGCAAAACTGAGCTTGCCATGCGCCCCGGCACCTATGCCCAAGTAGTCGCCAAACTGCCAGTAGTTCAGGTTGTGCCAGCAGCGGTGCCCCAGCCGCGCGTAGGCCGACACCTCGTAACGGTCCAGACCGGCCAGGGCAGTGCGCTCGGTGATGCGGTCCAGCATGGCGTAGGCGCTGTCGTCGTCCGGCACCACAGGCGGGTGCTTGGCGAAGTAGGTGTTGGGCTCCAGCGTCAGGTGGTAGACCGACAGGTGCGGCGGCTGGTAGCCCAGGGCCGTGTCCAGGTCGCGGTCCAGGTCGGCCAGGGTCTGCCCCGGCAGGGCGTACATCAGGTCGATGTTGAAGGTGCGGAAGGCACTGGCGGCCTCTTGCACGGCGGCGTGCGCCTGCTCGGCGTTGTGCACGCGGCCCAGGGCTTTCAGGAAGCGGTCATCGAAGCTCTGCACGCCGATGCTCAGGCGCGTCACGCCGGCGTCGCGGAAACCCTTGAAGCGATCTTTTTCGAAGCTGCCGGGGTTGGCCTCCAACGTGATTTCAGCATCGGCCTCCAGCCGCAGCAGGGACCGCACGTCCGACAGCAACTGGTCGACCGCCGCTGGTGAAAAGAGGCTGGGCGTGCCGCCGCCAATGAACACGCTGTGCACCGTGCGGCCCCAGATCAGCGGCAGGCTGCTTTCCAGGTCGGCGCGCAGGGCTTGCAAATAGCGCTGTTCCGGCATGTCACCTTCCTGCCCGGTTGCTGCGACCCATT
>CAYQTH010000098.1:0-3027 GCA_964420415.1 uncultured Macromonas sp.
CCAAGTGCCCGGCCTGGGTTTCCTTGCCGCCGAAGCCGCCGCCCATGCGCCGGCATTCCACGCGCACACGGTGGCTGTCCAGCCCCAGGGCCTGGGCCACCCAGTGCTGCACTTCGCCGGGGTGCTGGGTGCTGCTGTGGACCAGCCACTGCTGCTGTTCCTGCGGCACGGCGTAGGCGATCTGGCCTTCCAGGTAGAAGTGTTCCTGTCCACCCACCTCGAAGCGGCCGTGCAGGGTGTGCGGGGCGCGGGCCAGGGCCTGGGCGGCATCGCCCCGCCGCACGTGCACGGGCGGCAGCACGTAATGCTGCTGGGCATGGGCCGTGTGAACGTCTAGCACGGCGGGTAGGGGGGTGATGTCCAACTGCACCAGGCGCGCAGCGCGGCGGGCGGTTTCCACGTTGTCGGCCACCACCAGGCCCACCACCTGGCCAGCGTATTGCAGCGTGTCGCGGGCGAAGATGGGTTCGTCGTGGGCCGGGGTGGCCAGGAACGGGTCGCCGGGAATGTCTTGCGCCAGCAGCACAGCACGCACGCCGGGGAGGGCCACCACGGCGCGGCTGTCCACCCCATTGAGGGTGCCGTGCGCCACGGGGGACAGGATGGGCGCGGCGTGCAGCGTGCCTTTCAGTTCGGGAATGTCGTCCACATAGGTGGCTGTGCCTTGCACCTGGGCGTGCGCGCTTTCGTGCGGGTGGGGTTGGCCACAGGCGCCGACGGGATGCTCTGCCGCGTTGTGCGAGGCGCGGGTTGGGTGGCGGGCCGGTGCGCTCATGGCAGTGGCTCCAGACCGGCCAGGTCCAGCGGGACGGTGACCATGGTGTTCAGCTCGGTATGGAGCGGGTGCTGGCTTTCCAGCCAGCAGCGCCAAAGCAGGTTGGCCAGCACTTGGCGGCGGTAGTCGGCGCTGGCTCGGTGGTCGCTCAACGGCTGGAATTCCTGCTCCAGCACCTGCACGGCGTTCTGCACGGTGGCTGCGTTCCAGGGCTGGCTGGTCAGCGCGGTTTCGGTTTGAGGGGCGCGCACCGGGGTGGCGGCCACGCCGCCAGCGCCCAGCCGGGCACTCTGCACCACGCCGCGTTTCAAGTGCAGGCTCACTGCCAGGCAGACGGCGGCAATGTCGTCTTCGCGCCGCTTGCTCACTTTGTACACCCGTGTCCATTCGCCGCTGGCCTGCGCGGGCAGGGGGGCGTGCAAGGGGCGCACGGGCTTGGGCACCTTGATCCAGGCCAACAACTCGTCGGGTCGCAATTGGTTGCGTCGGTAGCCGGTGTAAAAGTCTTCCAGGGCCAGTTCGCGGTGCGCGATGCGGCCGCGCCGGAGGGTGCCCTGCCAGCGCATCAGCACCAGGCTGGCGCCCAGAGCCAGCAGCAGGGGCATGCTGTCGCCTATGGGGGAGCCGTTGACCACGTTGCCTCCCAGGGTGCCCGCGTTGCGCACGGGCAGGCTGGCAAAGCGTTCGGCAAAGGTGGCCAGTTCAGGGCGCAGGGCCGCCAGGGCGGCAAAGGCGTTGGTCAGCGTGACGGCAGAGCCTATGGCGATGTGGTGCGGGTAGTGCTCCACCCGGCGCAATTCGGCGGTTTGGGTCACGTCCAGCACACGCGGGTAGCGCTGCTGGCCTTTGGTGATCCACAGGCCTACGTCGGTGGTGCCTGCGACCACCTGAGCGCCGGGGTGGCGGGCGCGGGCTTGCAGCAGTGCTGGCAGGGTGGCGGGAGCCAGGTAGGTGTTGTTGGCGGCAGAGTCGCTTGAAACCTCGGCATGCCGGGCCTGGCGCAGCAGTTGGCGCAGATGGGTTTCGTCCACCCGCACCGGGGGCTGTTCGGCCATGGCCTGGGCCGCGTCCAGAATGGGCCGGTAGCCGGTGCAGCGGCACAGGTTGCCGGACAAGGCCGCGCGCGCTGTTTCGCGGTCCACCGCCTGGCCCGCGCAGACGCGGTTCTGGTACAGGCCGAACAGGCTCATCACGAAGCCTGGGGTGCAAAAGCCGCACTGGCTGCCGTGGCAGTCCACCAGGGCCTGTTGTGCCGGGTGCAAGGGGGCATGGGCGTGCTGCGGGGTGTTCTGACGCACCAGCAACGGGTCCAGGGTCAGGTCTTGCGCGGTCCACACCGCCTGGCCTTGCACGCTGTGCGCCAGCCGGATGCAGCTGTTCACGGCTTTGTATGCCACCTGTTGTCCCTGCGCTTCGGCCAACACCACGGTGCAGGCGCCGCAGTCGCCTTCGGCGCAGCCTTCTTTCACGCTGGTCAGGCCCAGGTCGTCGCGCAGCAACGCCAGCAGGGTCCGGTCGGGCGGCACCTGGGACACGCTCCGCACCTGGCCCCGGTGCACAAAGTGCAGGGTGGGGTGAGAGGCATGGGCGTCGGGCAAGGCGGGCTTCATGGCGCGGTGCCAGCCTGGGGTTGTGGCGTGATCGGCAACATGTGTGCCATGTTGCCACCAAATGCCGTGTCTTGGCGCACAGATTGGCCGGTTGGCGTGTACGATGGTTCTCAAGTATGAGTCCTCCCCCCCGTCTGCAACTCACGCACATCACCAAGCGCTACCCCGGTGTGGTCGCCAACGACGGTGTCTCGCTCAGCGTGGCGCCGGGCAGCATCCACGCCGTGCTGGGTGAAAACGGCGCGGGCAAGTCCACGTTGATGAAGGTCATCTACGGTGCCGTCAAGCCGGACGACGGCGTGATGCTGTTCAACGGCCGCCCAGTGCAGGTGCGCAACCCGCAGGAGGCGCGCGCTTTAGGCATCAGCATGGTGTTCCAGCATTTCAGCCTGTTCGACACACTTACCGTGGCGGAAAACGTCTGGCTGGGGCTGGACACGGGTTTGAGCCTGCAGCAGGTGAGCGACGGCATCCGCCTAAAGGCGGGCGAGTACGGCCTGGACGTGGACCCGGCGCGCCCGGTGCATACCTTGAGCGTGGGGGAAATGCAGCGCGTGGAAATCATCCGCGCCCTGCTGACGCAGCCGCAGTTGCTGATCCTGGACGAACCCACCTCGGTGCTCACGCCGCAGGCGGTGGACA
>CAYQTH010000098.1:3037-7146 GCA_964420415.1 uncultured Macromonas sp.
CCGTGATGCGCGGCGGCAAGGTCACGGGCGTGTGCGACCCGCGCCAGGAAAGCAACGCCTCGCTCAGCCGCCTGATGATCGGCGACGAACCGCCGCGCCTGGCCCCGCGCCGCCAGCAACCCGGCGCTGTGGTGCTGGACGTGCAGGCCTTGAGTCTGCCCAGTGACGACTCCTTTGGGGTGAGCCTGCAGGATGTGGCCTTGCAGGTGCGCGCGGGCGAGGTGGTGGGCATAGCCGGTGTCTCGGGCAACGGGCAAGGCGAGTTGTTGCAGGCCTTGTCGGGTGAACGCGTGCGCCTGCCTGCGGGCAGCGTGCGCCTGCTGGGGCAGGATGTGTCGCGCGCCGGGCCGGGCCGGCGCCGCAAGCTGGGGCTGCACTTCGTGCCGGAAGAACGCCTGGGCCGCGGCGCCGTGCCCGCGATGAGCCTGGCGCACAACCTGCTGTTGACACGGCGCAACGCGGTGGGCCGGTTGGGCTGGCTCAAGCTGGGCGCCTTGCGCGAACAGGCCGAAGCCATCATTGCGCGCTACCGCGTCAAGGCCAGCGGACCCGATGCGGCGGCCCAATCGCTGTCGGGTGGCAATCTGCAGAAATTCATTGTGGGCCGCGAGGTGGAAGCCGCGCCCCGGCTGTTGATTGTCAGCCAGCCCACGTGGGGTGTGGACGTGGGCGCGGCGGCGCAGATCCGGGGTGAGATTCTGGCGCTGCGCGATGCCGGGGCCGCTGTGCTGCTGGTGAGTGAAGAACTGGAGGAACTGTTCGAGATGGCCGACCGCCTGCATGTGATGGCCAAGGGCCGCCTGTCGCCCAGTGTGGCGCGGGCCGACGCCAGCGTGGAGCGCGTGGGGGCCTGGATGTCGGGCCTGTGGGGCGGTGCGGCCCAGCAGGAGGTGAGCCATGCTGCGGCTTGAGTTGCGCCCCCAGGCTTCGCGCTGGTGGACTTACGCTTCGCCCGTGCTGGCGCTGTTGCTCACTGTGGCCATCGGCACCGCCCTGTTTTCCGCTCTGGGCAAAGACCCGCTGCGTGGCTTGCAGGTGTTTTTCTGGGAACCCATCAAAACCCCCTACGCCCTGGGCGAACTGATGGTCAAGGCCACGCCCTTGCTGCTGATTGCGCTGGGTCTGGCGGTGTGCTTCCGCTCCAACGTGTGGAACATCGGGGCCGAGGGGCAGTTCGTCATGGGTGCGGTGCTGGCCAGCGGCGTGGCCTTGCAGGCCGACGCCCACACCGGCCGCTGGATCGTGCTGGCGGTCATCGTCGCCGGCATCGTGGGCGGCATGCTCTGGGCCGGCGTCACGGCGTTGCTGCGCGACCGTTTCAACGCCAACGAGATCCTGGTCAGCCTGATGCTGGTCTATGTGGCGGTGCAGGTGCTCAACTACCTGGTCTATGGCCCGTGGAAAGACCCGCTGGGCTACAACTTCCCGCAGACCAAAACCTTCGAGGCGGTCACGCAGGTGCCGTGTTTGCTGGCGGGTTCGCGCGTGAATGCTGGCCTGCTGCTGGCGCTGGGCGGTGTGCTGGCGGTGTGGCTGTTCCTGTTCCGCACCCGTGCCGGTTTTGCCCAGCAGGTGGGCGGGCTGGCGCCAGCGGCGGCGCGTTACGCCGGTTTTTCTTCGCGCCGGGCCTTGTGGACGGCGTTGCTGGTCTCGGGCGGCCTGGCTGGCCTGGCCGGTGCGCTGGAAGTGGCGGGGCCCATCGGCCAGCTCACGCCCTACGTGCCGGTGGGCTACGGTTTTGCCGCCATCATCGTGGCCTTTGTGGGCCGCCTGCACCCGGTGGGCACCGTGTTTTCGGCCATGCTCATGAGCATGTTCTACATCGGCGGTGAACTGGCGCAGTCGCGCCTGGGGCTGCCCAAATCCATCACCGGGGTGTTCCAGGGCTTGCTGCTGTTCGCGTTGCTGGCCTGTGACACGTTGATTGCCTACCGGCTGACGTGGAGGCGCGCATGATGGAATCGTTGGCGTTGCTGGTCGCTTCCTCGTTCAATGCCGGGACGGTGCTGGCCATTGCCGCGTTGGGGCTGTTGATCAACGAAAAAGCCGGGGTGGTGAACCTGGGGGCGGAAGGCATGTTGCTGTGCGCCGCGCTGGCCGGTTTTGCCACCGTGGTGGGCACGGGCAGCACCAGCCTGGGCCTGCTGGCCGGGATGCTGGCGGGTGCGGCGCTGGCGGCGGTGTTTGGTGTGCTGGTCATCTGGCTCAATACCAACCAGTACGCCACTGGGCTGGCGCTCAGCCTGTTCGGCGCGGGTTTTTCGGCTTTTGCCGGTACAGGTTTTGTGCAGGAAAAGCTGCCCGAACAGGGGCAATTCAGCCTGCCGATCTTGGCCGACGTGCCCTTGCTGGGGCCAGCGCTGTTCCGCCAGCACCCCATGGTGTACCTGGCAGTGGGTTTGTGTCTGGGGCTGGCCTGGTTCCTGTACCGCACCCGTGCTGGCCTGGTGCTGCGCAGTGTGGGCGAGAACCCGGCTTCGGCCCATGCGCTGGGCTACCCGGTGCGGCGCATCCGCTTCGCCGCGGTGCTGGCGGGCGGGGCTTTGTGCGGGCTGGCCGGCGCTTACGTCTCCACCGTTTACACCCCGTTGTGGGTGGAGGGCATGATCGCTGGCAAGGGCTGGATCGCGCTGGCGCTCACCACCTTTGCCACCTGGCGCCCGGCGCGCGTGCTGGCGGGGGCCTACTTGTTTGGCGGCGTCACCATGGTGCAGTTCCACCTGCAGGGCATGGGCGTCAATATACCGAGCCAGTTCCTGACCATGCTGCCTTACCTGGCCACAGTGGCGGTGCTGGTGCTGATGTCGCGCAACCCGCGCTGGATCCGTGTCAACATGCCCGCTTCCCTGGGCAAGGCGTTTGACCCCGGTGCTTGAGGGTGTGCACGCGTTTTGCTAGTCTGTGCTGGGCCCGTTGGGCCATGGTTTAACCGTCATCAACCCGTCAAGAAGGAGTCGATATGGCAGATCACAACAAACGTACCTGGCTGAAAACCGTGGCGCTGACAGCGCTGGCCGCTGCCGCGCTGACTGCCTGTGGCAAGAAGGAAGAACCGGCGCCTGCACCGGCGCAACCCGTTGCCGCACCGGCACCCGCCAAACCTGAACCGCTGAAGGTGGCCTTTGCCTATGTGGGCCCGGTGGGCGACGGCGGCTGGTCTTTCGCGCACGACAATGGCCGCAAGGCCATTGAAGCCGAGTTTGGCGACAAGGTGCAGACCAGCTTTGTGGAAAGCGTGCCCGAAAGTGCCGACGCCGAGCGCGTGTTGCGCGACATGGCCGCGCAGGGCAACAAAATCATCTTCGGCACCACCTTTGGCTACATGGAGCCCATGCTCAAGGTGGCGGCCGACCACCCTGGCGTGAAGTTCGAGCATGCCACCGGCTACAAAACCGCCGACAACATGCGCACCTACGACAGCCGCACCTACGAGGGTGCCTACATGGCCGGTGTCATTGCAGGTGGCATGACCAAGACCAACACCCTGGGCGTGGTGGCGTCCATCCCGATTCCCGAAGTCATCCGCAACATCAACAGCTTCACCCTGGGCGCGCAGAGCGTGAACCCGAAGGTCAAGACCAAGGTGGTGTGGGTCAACGGCTGGTTCGACCCGCCGAAGGAAACCGAAGCGGCCACCTCGCTGGTCAACAGCGGCGTGGATGTGCTGTTCCAGAACACCGACTCTTCTGCCGTGCTGCAGACCGCTGAAAAGCTGGGCAAGCGCGCCTTTGGCTGGGACTCTGACATGAGTGCCTATGGCCCTAAAGCCCATCTGGGCTCCGCCGTCATCCACTGGGGGCCTTACTACAAGAAGGCCGTGGGCGACGTGCTCAACGGCACCTGGAGCACCGGCAAGTCCTGGTGGGGCGTGAAGGAAGGCGCGATTGACCTGGTCTCTGTGGCCGACGACGTGCCTGCCGATTTGAAAGCCAAGGTGGACAGTGTGAGGGCTGGGTTGAAGGATGGCAGTTTCGTTATCTGGAAGGGCCCGATCAAGGGGCAGGACGGCAAGGACGTGCTGGCCAAGGACGCTGTGGCCGACGACGCTTTCCTGGGTGGCATCACGTTCTACGTCAAGGGTGTGGAAGGCAAGCTGCCCAACTGACGCA
>CAYQTH010000099.1:0-6901 GCA_964420415.1 uncultured Macromonas sp.
CAATCCGAAGCTCAAGGGCCTGGTGCTGGACCTGCGCAACGACCCCGGCGGTCTGCTGGACGCTGCCGTGGCCATTTCCGCCGCCTTCCTGCCGGAAAACGTGGTGGTGGTGTCCACCAACGGGCAACTGGAAGAAAGCAAACAGGTGTTCAAAGCCGCGCCACAGTTCTACCAGCGCACACGTGGCGGCGACCCCATCGCCCACCTGACCCAAGTCACCCAGGGCGCACTGAAAAAAGTGCCACTGGTGGTGCTGGTCAACGAAGGCTCTGCTTCGGCCAGCGAAATTGTCTCCGGCGCACTGCAAGACCACAAGCGCGCCACCATCATGGGTGGCCAGACTTTTGGCAAGGGCTCCGTGCAGACGGTGCGCGCCCTGGGCCCCGACACCGGCCTGAAAATCACCACCGCACGTTACTACACGCCCAACGGCCGCTCCATCCAGGCCAAAGGTATCGTGCCCGATGTGTGGGTGGACGAAACCGCCAATGGCAACCTGTTCAGCGTGCTGCGCACTCGGGAGGCCGACTTGGACAAGCACCTGGGCAATGGGCAGGAGCCTGCTTCCACCATGAGCGAAACCGAGAAAGCCGCTGAAAAACAGCGTGAACAGGAGCGAGAGCAGGCCCGCCTGCGCCTGGAAGAAGAACAGCGCAAGAACCCGGACCAGCGCCTGCTGCCCGAATTCGGCGCCAAAGACGACTTCCCGCTGCAACAAGCGCTGAACCAGCTGAAGGGCCTACCGGTGGTGGTGAGCAAGACCCAGAGCGAACGCCCCGAAGCCAAAGCCGAGAACTGATTCCGCGCGACCAGATCCAGGGTGCGATGAACGACGAGCAACTCCTGCGCTATTCGCGCCACATCCTGCTGGACGAACTGGGGGTGGAGGGCCAGGAAAAGCTGCTGGCGGCCCACGCGGTCGTCATCGGCGCGGGGGGCTTGGGCTCCCCGGTGGCGCTCTACCTGGCCAGCGCCGGCGTCGGCCACATTACCCTGGTGGACCACGACACTGTGGACGCCACCAACCTGCAGCGCCAGATCGCGCACAGCCTGGCGCGCGTGGGCAGCCCCAAGGCGGAATCCGCCAAAACAGCCATGCTGGCCATCAACCCGGAAGTGCGCATCACCACGGTGCTGCAGCGTGCCGATGACGCCCTGCTCGACCAACTGCTGCCTGGAACGGATGTGGTACTGGACTGCACCGACAACTTCGCCACCCGTCACGCCATCAACCGCGCCAGCGTGCGCCACGGTGTGCCGCTGGTGTCGGGCGCAGGCATCCGTTTCGACGGACAGCTGTCGGTCTACGATCCGCGCGATACGGCATCGCCCTGCTACGCCTGCGTCTTCCCCGACACCGACGGGCTGGAAGAAACGCGCTGTGCCACCATGGGGGTGTTCGCGCCGCTGGTGGGCATCATCGGCACCATGCAGGCCGCCGAGGCGCTCAAACTGCTCAGCGGCATGGGCTCACGCCTGGTAGGCCGTTTGCTGATGCTGGACGGCCGGGGGATGGAGTTCAATGAAATCCGCCTGGGCCGTAATCCGGACTGCGCGGTGTGCGGTCAGGCGCGGCCGATGATGGATGCCGTCGCCATCAGCTCTTCCAGCAGCGCCAGCGACACCTTGCCCGACACCGAATAAGGGTCGAACTCCGGCCGTTCCGAGTACTTGAGCACGATGGAGGTGTTGAGCTTGCTCAAGTTGACTTGCCCCATCGTCCAGCCGCCAAAGCGCCGCTCGGTGATTTCTTCGTAATGCAGCAGCTCCACGTCTTGGTGGCGTGGGTCTTCGATGATGTGGTTGTAGAGTTGGTTGACTGCCTTGCGGCCGCCTTCAATGGCTTGCACAAACACCCCGCCACCGTAGCACAGGATGCCGGTGATGCCGTTGTGCAGGTTGTGTTGGCGGGCCGAAGCCACGATGGCTTGGATGGCCTCGTTGTCGTCCGGGTTCACGGCCCGGCTCACGTACAGCAGTCGCACCAGCATGGTCAGCCTTTCCGGGGAATCAGCGAGAGGAATTCACGGCGCAGGTTGGAGTCCTTCAGGAACACGCCGCGCATCACGGAATTGATCATTTTGCTGTCCATGTCCTTCACACCGCGCCAAGCCATACAGTAATGGCTGGCCTCCATGACAATCGCCAGGCCATCGGGCTGGGTTTTTTCCTGGATCAGGTCGGCCAGTTGCACCACGGCCTCCTCCTGGATCTGCGGACGCCCCATGATCCATTCGGCCAGGCGCGCATACTTCGACAGACCAATGACGTTGGTGTGTTCGTTGGGCATGACGCCGATCCAGACCTTGCCAATGACCGGGCACAGGTGATGACTGCAAGCGCTGCGCACGGTGATCGGGCCGACAATCATCAGCTCGTTGAGGTGCTCGGCATTCGGGAATTCGGTGATGGACGGTGCCGTGACGTAACGGCCGGCAAACACTTCCTTCAGATACATCTTGGCCACGCGGCGAGCGGTGTTGCCGGTGTTGTGGTCGTTCTGGGTGTCGATGACCATGCTGTCAAGCACACCCTGCATCTTGTCGGTCACTTCGTCCAGCAAGGCTTCCAGTTCACCAGGTTCGATGAATTCAGCTATGTTGTCGTTGGAATGGAAACGGTGCCGCGCCGCCTTCAGGCGTTCACGGATCTTGACGGAGACGGGCGTGCCTTCATCCTGCGTGGTGTCGGTCATGTTGTCGTTGGCTTTCATCAGCATTCGGGGATGCTAACACCCCCCGCACCTCCTTGCCAGCCATGCCAACAAACCCCAAAGGGCACAGGGTGCTTCGCCGTCAGTAGCGGCGCTGGCCGGTCAGGAACAACACGGCACGCATCACCATGAAGGCCAAACGGTCCAGCAGGCGCAAGTGCCAGGTTCGCCGCTGTACCTGTGTCAGTTCCAGCCGGTGGACGTCTGTGCGCAGCAACTGGTCCAACCGCTGGTACAGCTCGGCGGCAAAACCGGCATCGGTGGTCACCACGTTGGCTTCGCGCGCCAACAACAGGCTCAACGGATCGAGGTTGGTGGAACCGACTGTGGCCCAGCGCTGATCCACCACCGCCACCTTGGCGTGCAAGGCACTGGGCGCATACTCGTACAACTCAATGCCTCGCTGCAACAGCCATTGGTACACCGGCCGCCCCGCGTGGTACTGCAAAAAATGCTCGTACTTGCCCTGCAGCAGCAGGCGCACGCGTACACCGCGGGCCACGGCCATTTCCAGCGCGCGGCGCAGTTTGCGGCCCGGTATGCAATAGGCGTTGGCAATCACCACTTCGTGCCGAGCCTCCCCGATGGCCTTGAGGTAAGCGCGCTCAATGTCGTGGCGGTGGCGCAGGTTGTCGCGCAACAGCAGGGCAGCCGGCATGGGACGCCTCTTTGCCTTCTGCAGGGGCTGGCCCAGCAGGTCATCTGCCTCGCGGGGTGGCCAGGCATCGCGCAGCGTGGCCCAGACGGTGCGGAACTCACGCTGCCGGGCACTGTTCAACAGCCGCATGCGACGCCACAACTGCTCCATGGTGTCCAGCATGTCCGCCACCAGCGGTCCGGTCACCTGCAGGGCATAGTCCAGCCGGGGCAGTTGCAAGCGTCCCAAGGCGACATCGTCCAGGTCGTCAATGATGTTGATACCGCCGCAGAACCCTACCACGCCATCGACCACACACAGTTTGCGGTGCAAGCGGCGCCAGTTGCTGGGAATAAGCAGACCCAGACGCCCCAAGGGCTCGTAGGTCTGCCACTGCACGCCCGCCTGGGTCAGGCGGGCGGCCCATTCGGCCGGTAACCGGCCGGTGCCGACGCCGTCCACCACCAGACGCACAGTCACCCCTCGCCGGGCAGCACGCTCCAGCGCCTCTGCCACGTGCAACGCTCTGTTGGCGAACTCGAAAATGTAGGTTTCCAAATGGACCAGGTGGCGAGAACGGTCCATGGCCTGCACCATGGCCGGAAACAAGTCTTCTGCGCCCTGCAGCAAGTGCAGACTGTGGCCGGGACGGAACGCGTGCTTCACGGCAAGGCCAGTTCCGCCACCAGCGGCAGGTGATCTGACATGCGCCGCCAAGCCCGGCCGTGCGGCACGTGAGCGGACAAGGCCTTCAACCCGCGCACATAAATACGGTCCAGGTGCAACAGAGGCAAACGCGCAGGGTACGTGGCCAGTCGGATGTCCTCAAAGGTGCGCAGACCAAAAAGTGCCAAGGGCTGATGCAGGCGCACGCCCCAGTCATTGAAATCACCCGCCACCACCAAAGGGGCATCGGCCGGGACCTCGCGCTCAAGGAAGGCTCCGAGTTGCTGCACCTGCCGTTCGCGGCTGGCATGGATCAACCCCAGATGCACGACCACCACATGCACCGGGCATCCCTGCACCGCCACTGTCACGTGCAACAAGCCGCGTTGCTCGAAGCGGTGGTCTGACACATCCTGGTGTCCATGCTGCAGCACAGGCCAGCGCGTCAGCAAGGCATTGCCGTGCTCGCCGTAGCAGGTGACCGCGTTGGTACGGTAGACGGACTCGTAGCCATCTGGCGCCAGAAAGTTGGCCTGACCGGTGGCGGGCCAATGCTGAAAATGCCGCTGCATCTTGTGGTTGAAGTGCCGCACCTCCTGCAGACAGACCACATCGGCATCAAGCTGCTCCACCGCAAGTTGCAGGTTGTGGATTTCGAGGCGTCGAGCGGGCCCCAGCCCCTGCACACCTTTGTGAATGTTGTAGGTCGCCACACGCAATGTGTTCATGTGGCAATGATGCCATTGCTTCAGGGCAGTTGCACAGGCAACCTGACATGGACCTCAAACACACCATTGCGGCAGTCCGTGGTCAGACTGGCCTCAGCGTCGTAATGCAATTCCAGGCGCTCACGCAAATTGTCCAAAGCCATGTGATTGCCTGGCGTTGGAAAGCGCGTCACAGCCTCGCCAGACGCGAATGGGTTGCTGACTCGGATGTCCAACCGTTGATTCTGGCTGCTGACCTGCACCGTGATGACGCCACCCTGTTCCATCGGCTCGATTCCGTGGCGTACCGCATTTTCCAACAGCGGTTGCAGGAGCAAAGGAGGAACCAGCCCCTGTTCAGGCAGATCCCCGCATTCCCACTGTACCTGCAGGCGTGCGCCATGGCGGATGGATTCAATATGCACATACGTTCGTGCCAGTTCCAGCTCCTGCCCCAAAGGCACCAGTTGTCGGCTGTCGGCCAGCAAATGGCGGTACAGGTCGCACAGGTCTTCCAGCATGGCTTCGGCTTTGGGTGGGTCAACACGGAGCAACGACAAAACACTGTTGAGACTGTTGAACAGGAAATGCGGCTGGATGCGCGCCTGCAAGGCCATGAGGCGGGCCTCGGACCAGGCGGGTGACAGGCGGTGGTGGCGCCAGTTGAAATAAAACAAAATGGCAGCAGACACCCACGCAGCCACCGTCCCGCTGAACCAATGTGACCCCAACGGCACCAAAGGCAGCCATTGCTGCACCAGCGTGTGCCACAGCAGCGCCACTCCCACAGCAACGCACACACTCATACCCGACGCCCATGCATAGGAAAGACGTTGCATCCAGGGCGCCAGCACGGCCAGCCCTGCCACCACGAACAGCAACACAGGCTCGTACAAGGCCCCGTACTCATTGAGCAGCGGGCTGACACCCGCCGCAGGAGAGGGTATGGACAACCCATACGCCCAGCGCAACAGTTCGGCCACAACCAGGGTTCGCAACACCACACCCCAATTGCGGAAATCAGGAAATTCGGCGGCAATTCGGCGTTTCATGCGGTTTTATACCCCTGTTTACCCCGGCCCGGAAAACAGACACAAACCCAGGCGAGCCTGCCCATGCGAAAATACGCCGATGTTCACCGGCATCATCACTGGCGTGGGGCGCATCGTCGCCGTCCAGCCCCTAGGCTCTTCTTTGCAACATGGCGTTCGCTTGACCGTCCAGGCGCCTGCGGGCTACCTGGACGACGTGGGGCTGGGAGACAGCATTGCACACAACGGCGCTTGCATGACCGTCACCACCTTGGATCTGCCGCAATGCCAGTACACCATCGACGTGTCGGCCGAGTCGCTCGACAAAACCGCCGGGCTGAACCAGACCGGCACGGTGAACCTGGAAAAAGCGCTGCGCGCGCACGACCGGCTGGGCGGGCACATCGTTTCCGGGCACGTGGACGGCATTGGCCGTGTCACCCGCTTCGAGCAGATCGGCGAAAGCTATGACTTCCGCGTCATGGCACCCACCGCACTGGCCAAGTACCTGGCTTACAAGGGCTCCATCACCATCAATGGGGTGAGCCTGACAGTCAACCGCGTGCAGGACAGCGCCGGGGGCTGCGAGTGCTTCATCAATCTGATTCCGCACACGGTGCAAAACACAGCCCTGGGCACATTGCAAGCAGGCAGCCCGGTGAACCTGGAAATCGACCTGATCGCGCGCTACGTGGAGCGCATGCTGGGTGCCTCCAGCCCAGCCGCTTGACCGCCGCCCAGCGCCACAAGGAACAGAAACATGACTAGCAACGCAACCCTCAGCACCTTGCAACCGGTGCCCATTTCCCCGGTGGAGGAGATCGTGGCCGAGATGAAAGCCGGCCGCATGGTGATTCTGGTAGACGAAGAGGACCGCGAGAACGAGGGCGACCTGGTGCTGGCAGCCGACCATGTGACACCGGAAGCCATCAATTTCATGGCACGCTTTGGCCGTGGCCTGATCTGCCTGACGCTGACCCGCGAACGCTGCGAATACCTGCGCCTACCCCCCATGGCGGTGCGCAACGGCACTGTTTTCAGCACGGCATTCACCGTGTCCATTGAGGCCGCCGAAGGCGTGACCACCGGTATTTCTGCCGCTGACCGTGCCCGCACCATTCAAGTGGCCGAAATACCGGTGGTCACG
>CAYQTH010000100.1:0-6896 GCA_964420415.1 uncultured Macromonas sp.
GGCAGAGATATAATTGCTCCGGGCTGTCTTTGACAGTTCCCCCGCTTTTCCTCCCTGAGCGGGTGCCTTTGTGTGTGACAGCAAAAAGGCTTCCAACCCGGTCCCTTTAGGATCGGGTTTTTTTTCGCCCCTGCGGCCCTTGCCGCAGCTCAGTGCAGGCGCAGCCCGCCGTCGGCCTTGCCTTTGCCCGCACGTGCCGGGGGCTTGCACAGGCCGCACACGTAGTGGCGGGCGTTCTCGTAGAGATCGGTCACAAACGAACCGCCGCAGCAGGTGCATTTGGTTTGCGTCAGCATGCCCGCGTCCATGAATTTGCTCAGGCGCCAGGCACGGGTGAAGGTCAGCAGCGGCTCAATGCCGCTGGCCTGCATCTGCTCTTCGTACAGCTTGTAGGCCTTCATCACGGCGTCAATGTCGTCCAGCGCCACCGTCTTGCTCAGGTACTGGTGGATGTTGACGTACAGCGAAGCATGGATGTTGGGCTGCCAGGTCAGGAACCAGTCGGTGGAAAACGGCAACTGGCCTTTGCTGGGTGACTTGCCCGCCACTTCCTTGTACAGGCGCAGCAGTTTTTCGTACGACAGGCTGGTTTCCGACTCCAACACCTGCAGGCGTGCGCCCAGTCCAATCAGCGCCACCGCGCGTTCAATGTCTTTGCTTTCGTTGACGATGCTCTTGACGGCGGCCATGAGGGGTCTCCTGCGGAATGGGGGGCTTGGATGGGGAAAGAAGTGCGATCAGACAGCGTCGGCCAGGCGACCCGACATGAGGATGCTGGCGTGCAGGCGCTGGGTGGTGTCATTGCCGACCCGGTTGGGCGCGTGGCTGCTGGTCAGCAGGCTCCAGACCATGTCGTCGTCGGCACGGAAGCGGCACAACAGGGTGTTGGTAGACGACAGTTTGAGTACCTGAGCGGGTGACAGGGTCGCGACGAGTTCAGCCGATTGCTCGCTCAGACCCAAACGGAACACCGCCTCGGCCTTGTCCTGCTGGATCAGGCGCTGCGCCAACATCAGGTAGGTCAGGTTGGCTTCGCGGATTTCGGCCAGCAGTTGTTCGGTGTTCGCGGCAACGGTGTTCATCTTCACGCTCCTTGTGTTCTTTTCAACCCTGGCTAACACAGCCAGAAAAACGTTGAATCGTTGAAAAGGATTGTGAAATCCGGCCTTTCAAACTTGAATCGGAAGATGGATGTTCGGCGCGTCAGCCGCCGCCAGCCACCATGTAGGCGTTTTTCCTACACGCCCTGCCCGTTACTCGGCAGGCTGCAGTTCCATGGCGCGGGCCAGGGTCTTGCCCAGTTCAACGCCCCACTGGTCGTAAGGGTAGATGCCCCAGATGGCGGCCTGGCAGAACACCTTGTGCTCGTACAGAGCAATCAAGGCCCCCACGCTGTGCGGCGTGAGCGCGGGCAGCCACAGGGTGTTGCTGGGCACGTTGCCACGGAAGGTGCGGTGCGGCAGCAGCGCCCGCACCTGCGCCTCGTCCAGCCCTTCGGCCCGGAGTTGCGCCGCCGTGGCCGCTGCGTCGCGCCCCACGGCCAAGGCCTGGGCCTGGGCGCGCATGTTGAGCAGGACCACGCGGTGGTGCTCGGCCGCCAGCGGCAGGGGGCAGTCCTCGGTTGCCACCCCAATGAAGTCCACCGGCACACGGTGCGTCCCCTGGTGCAGCAACTGGAAATAGGCGTGCTGTCCCTCAATGCCCAGCCCGCCCCACAGCACCGGGCCGGTGTTCACCTGCACGGCACTGCCATCGGTGTGCGTGCTCTTGCCGTTCGACTCCATGTCCATCTGCCGCACAAAGGGCGCAAAGTGCAGCAGGCGGTCGGCGTAAGCGGCCATGACCTGCGACGGGCAGCCCAGGAAATTGCGGTTCCAAATGCCCAGCAGCGCCATCACCACCGGCAGGTTGCGCGGCGCAGGGGTATCCCAAAAATGGCGGTCCATGGCGTGGGCCCCGGCGAGGAATTCCCGGAAACGCTCCGCACCGATGGCCACCGCCAGCGGCAGCCCAATCGCCGACCAGACCGAGTAGCGCCCGCCCACCCAGTCCCAAAACCCGAAGGTGTGCTCTGGCAGGTAACCCTGGGCGGCGGACACAGCCGGGCTGGCGGTGACGGCGATGAGGTGTTGGCCCTGCTGTTCGCCACAGATGCCGTGGTCTGCCAGCCAGCGCCGGGCCGAGGCCGCCAGCGTCATGGTTTCCTGGGTGGTGAAGGTCTTGCTCTGCACCACGAAGAGGGTCTGCGCCGGGTTCAGGCAGCGCAAGGTGCTGTGCAACGCCCAGGCGTCAGGGTTAGAAACGAAGTGAACCCTTACTTCCTGGTGTGCATAGGCATCCAGCGCCCAGGTGGCCGTGCGCGGCCCCAGATCGGACCCGCCCACTCCCAGGTTGATGACCGTGGTGATGCGTTCGCCGCTGTGCCCGCGCCAGCGGCCGTCGCGGATGCGCTCGGCCGCGTCCAGAAAACGGTCTTGCTCCAGCCGCACCTGCGCAGAAATCGCATGCCCCCAAGGCGGTTCGGGCATGTCCGCGCCGCGCAGGGCCACGTGCAGAGCCGCCCGGCCCTCTGTCGTGTTGATGGCTTCGCCCCGGCACTGGGCCTGCACTTGTTCAGTCACCTGGCTTTCGTCGGCCAGCGCAAACAGCGCTTGCAACACCTCGGGAGTCACCTGCTGACAGCGGGCGTCCAACCGCAGGCCTGCGGCTTCCAGCACCAAGGCGTCGTCGCGCGCAGCGTAGGCAGCCGCCAACAAGGTGGCCAGATGGGGCAGAGGCTGGCTGGCCAGCGTTTGCAAGCGTTGCCAGCTGGCCCGCTGCTGAGGGGGAACAAACATGGCGCGGGTCACCTCAAGCATCACCCTCTTGCGCCAGCCGTTCGCTTTTCCAGTACACATCATCGCCGCCGTTCATGCGGTTGAGCACGCGCGCCAGCACAAACAGCAGGTCGCTCAGGCGGTTCAGGTACTGGCGCGGCGCGTCGTTCAACGACTCTTCCTGCCCCAGCGCCACCACGGCCCGCTCGGCGCGGCGCGCCACGGTGCGGCACACGTGCGCCTGACTGGCGGCCCGGTTACCCGCCGGGAGAATGAATTCCAGCAGACGGGGCAGCTGTTCGTTGTAGGTGGCCAGGGCCTCGTCCAGCGCCAGCACAGCGTCGGACTTGAGCAGTTCATAACCCGGAATGCTGAGTTCGCCGCCCAGGTTGAAGAGCTGGTGCTGGACTTCCACCAGGACCGCTCGCACGTCGGCGGGCAAGGCCTCGCACAACAACACGCCTATATGCGAATTGAGCTCGTCCACATCCCCCATGGCATGCACACGCAGGCTGTTTTTGGTGACGCGCTGGTTGTTGCCCAGCCCGGTGCTGCCACTGTCGCCGGTGCGGGTGGCAATCTGGGTGAGTCGGTTGCCCATGTCTTGTTCCTGTGTTTACACTCACGTGCCGTTGCAATAATGGTTCCTATTATCCGTAATGCGGGTGGCTTGTCACACCACACCGCCCGTCCCGCCGCTTTCACCGTGCATCCAAACCCGCCCACGCCCGCCCCGCCGCCTCGCCGTTCTTCCCGGCTGCGCAGCCGTGGTCAACAGGCCTTGTCGGTGATGCTGTTGTATGCGGTGTTTGCGTCGCTTTGGATTCTGCTGTCAGACCGGCTGATCGGCTGGTTGTTGCACGACCCCGCGCAACTGGTGCTGGCCAGCACCGTCAAGGGCTGGCTGTTCGTGGCCGCCACATCGATTTTGCTGTATTGGGCGGTGTACCGGCTGACGTCCGGGCCAGCCGCCAGCCAGTTGGCCTACCCTTTGACCTCTTACACCCGCCGTCAGGTTCCCTGGCTGCCGCTCGTCACACTGCTGGCGACCATTGTCGTGCTGTCGGCCCTGGGCATCGGGAATTTGTATCAAGATGCAAAACAGGTCGCACACGCCCAGTTGCGTGCGATTGCCGACGCCAAGTCGCAGCAATTGGGAGACTGGCTACAAGAACGGCAAGCCGACCTCACGCTGTTGCAGAACAGCCGGACAGTGAGCGAACATTGGCAAGACTGGCTGCGCACGCAGGACCCGGCCCACAGGGCCCTGGTAGAAGAGCGGCTGCAGCGATACGCCGAGCGCGGGGGGTTTCAGAGGGCCGCCATTGTCCAGGCCGGGCAGCGGGGTATCAGGTATTCCAGCACCTCACCCGCACCAGATCCGCAAGACCCGATGCTGTTGGCCGCTCTGGAGGCAGCGCTGAGCCGGGGGCAGACGCAACGTGTCGGCCCTTGGCTGGACGGTTCAGGCCAATCCCGATTGGTCTTCGTGGCACCCTTGGCACAAGACCCGCAAGCCGCCCCTGCCGCCGTGGTGCTGGAACTGGCACTGCCGCCCCACCTGCACCCGGTTCTGAACACATGGCCGGTGCCGCAGAAATCGGCCGAAAGCATGCTGCTGCGCCAAGAAGGCAGCGACGCCCTGTTCTTGAGTGAACTGCGCTACGAACCGGGTACCGCCCTGCAGAAACGCCGTCCGCTGTCGCAGCCCCAATACCTGTCAAGCCTGGCGCTGAACCGCCACCACGTACCTGGCAGCCTGCTCGATGGCGCGGACTACCGGGGCGTGCCGGTGCTGGCGGTGGCCTTTCCGGTGCCACACACCGACTGGTGGCTGGTGGTCAAGCAGGACCGTGACGAGCTCATGACCGGCGCCGTCATCGATGGGCTGCTCATCTTGCTAACCGCCGTGCTGGCCGTCTTTGCCACCGGCGTGGCGGTGTACCTGTACGTACAGCGCCGCCGCCTGCAGCAAACCGCACAAGACCTGACCGAGCTGCAACACGTCCAGGCGCAACTGGCCGAAAGCGAGGCCCGCTACCGCCTGCTGGCCGAAAACGGCACCGACGTGATCTGGCTGTTCGACCTCCCCTCGAATGCGTTCGTGTACACCAGCCCCTCCGTCGCCAAGTTGTGCGGCTTGGATGCTGGGCAAGCGGGCTCAATCGCCCCCCAGGACTTCCTGACGCCAGCATCGCTGGAAAAAATGACGGATGGTTTTCCTGCCCGGCTGGCCGCCTTTGCCCAAGGTGACCCCAGTGCGCGCAATGCCACCACTGAAATCACTTGTCGGCACCAGGATGGCCGCGACATCCCGGTGGAGCTGGTCACCACCCTGCTGACCAACCAAGCCGGGGAAGTCACCCAGGTTCTGGCGCTGGGCCGCGACATCACCGCACGCAAGGCCGCCGACGCACAAATCCTCCGGCTCTCGCAAGCCACGGAACAAAGCCCGGCCAGCGTGGTCATCACCAACCTGAAGGGTGAAATCGAATACGTCAACCGGGCGTTTGAAACCATCAGCGGCTACACCAAAGAAGAAACCATCGGCCGCAACCCGCGCTTCCTGCAGTCGGGAAAAACCCCGCCCGAGGTTTACAACCGCCTGTGGCGCACCTTGCTGCGCGGCGGAACGTGGAAGGGTGAGCTCATCAACCGGCACAAAGACGGGCACGAGTACCTGCAATCGGTGACGCTGGCGCCGGTGCGCAACGAAGACGGCCAGGTGACCAACTACCTGTCGGTGCAGCTGGACGTGACGGCTCAGCGTGACGCCGAGGCCAAAGCACACCAGCTGGCCTGGTTCGACTCACTGACCGGCCTGCCGAACCGAAGCCACCTGATTACCACCCTGCACAACGCCCTGGCCAGCGACCGCCGGGCCCAGCAAAAGAGCGTGCTGATGCTGCTCAACCTGGACCGTTTCAAAACGCTGAACGACGCCCTGGGGCACAGCTCGGGCGACCGCCTGCTCCAGCAGGTGGGTGAACGATTGTCTACCCTGGTCCTGCAAGCGGGTGACTTGCTGGCCCGGGTAGGGGCTGACGAGTTTGCCCTGCTCACCCATGCCCTGCACAGCGGGGAACAACCCACCGCCAACGAAGCCCTCCACCTGGCGCAGGCCCTGCACGACGCCCTGAGCGCACCGTTCGACGTGCCCGGCAGCCAGCCCATCAACGTCACGGCCAGCATTGGCGTGACCCTGCTGCCGCACCAGGACAACGACCAGCCCAGTGACGTGCTGCGCCGGGTCGATACCGCCCTGCACCGCGCCAAACAGGCGGGCGGTCACCAGACCGCCTTCTTTGACGCGGCCATGGGCCAGGTCGTGAGTGAACGCTTTGCCATTGAGCAAGACCTGCGGCGCGGCCTGGCCGCGGGCGAATTGCGGCTGTACCTGCAACCGCAGGTCAACAGCACCGGACACATGGTCAGCGCCGAGGCGCTGGTGCGCTGGCAACACCCGGAGCAAGGGCTGGTGCCGCCGGGCCTGTTCATCCCCGTGGCCGAGGAAAGCGACCTCATCATTCACCTGGGAGACTGGGTGCTGCATGAGGTATGCATGCACCTGGGCCAACTGCACCGGCAGCGCAAGTCCTTGCCCATCGCCGTCAACATCAGCCCGCGCCAATTCCACCAGCCCGGTTTCACGTCCGACCTGCTGATGCTGCTGGAAGACACCGGGGCTCAGCCCAGCGATTTGATTTTGGAAATCACCGAAGGCGTGGTGTTGGAGCAGGTGGAACGGGTGATTGAGCGCATGGGCGAACTGACCCGACACGGTGTGCGTTTTTCGATCGACGATTTCGGGACCGGCTATTCCGCGTTGTCTTACCTGAAGAAGCTGCCCATCCACGAACTGAAAATCGACCGCAGCTTCGTGCAGGACGCCCCACGTGACCCGAACGATGCGGCACTGGTGGAGGCCATTCTGTCGGTGGCACGGCACCTGCACCTGCGCGTCGTGGCCGAAGGGGTGGAAACGCCCGAGCAGGCCCGCTTCTTTGAAGCCCACCCCCACGTGCTGCGGCAAGGCTACCTGTACGCCAGACCCGCGCCGGTCAGCTCTGTGCTGGCCCA
>CAYQTH010000101.1:0-6844 GCA_964420415.1 uncultured Macromonas sp.
GGTCGGCGCGCAGGTCTTCGTCGCGGAAGCACTTGGTGATCTGGTAGTAGCGGTCGTAGCCGGCCACCATCAGCAACTGCTTGAACAACTGGGGCGACTGCGGCAGCGCGAAGAACTGGCCATCGTGCACGCGGCTGGGCACCAGGTAGTCGCGCGCGCCTTCGGGCGTGGACTTGGTCAGCATCGGGGTTTCGATGTCGATGAAACCGTGGGTGTCCAGGAACTTGCGCACCTCCATCGCCACCTTGTAGCGCAGCATCAGGTTTTTCTGCATGTAGGGACGGCGCAGGTCCAGCACGCGGTGCGTCAGGCGGGTGGTTTCGCTCAGGTTCTCGTCGTCGATCTGGAACGGCGGGGTGACGGAAGCGTTGAGCACGGTGATCTCGTGGCACAGCACCTCGATCTTGCCGCTCTTCATGTTGTCGTTGGTGGTCCCTGCCGGGCGGGCACGGACCACGCCTTTGACCTGGATACAGAACTCGTTGCGCAGGCCTTCGGCGGTCTTGAACATGTCCGGGCGGTCGGGGTCGCACACCACCTGCACGTAACCTTCGCGGTCGCGCAGGTCAACGAAGATCACGCCGCCGTGGTCGCGACGACGGTTGACCCAGCCGCACAGGGTCACGGGCTGGCCCAGCAGGGCTTCGGTCACCAGACCGCAGTATTCGCTACGCATTGACATAAATTGCTGCTTTCAAAAAGGGGTTAACCACGGTTCACATCGGCCAGCGGCAGGGCGGACTCTCCCCCCTTGGCAGCGCCCGGCACGATCACACCCATGGAAATGACGTAAGTGAGCGCTTCGTCCACGCTCATGTTGAGTTCGATGCAATCGCGCTTGTGCACGATCACGAAGTAGCCGCCGGTGGGATTGGGCGTGGTGGGCACATAAAGGCTGAGGTAGTCCTGGGCATTCAAGTGCTGCGCCACGCCACCGCCGGGCGTGCCGGTCTGGAAAGCGATGGTCCACATACCTTCGTGCGGCCACTGCACCAACATGGCTTTGCGAAAGGCATTGCCTTTGTCGGACAGCAAGGTATCGGAAACCTGCTTGACGCCGGAATAGATGGATCGGACCACCGGAATGCGCTGCAGCAGGGCGTGCCACCAGCCAATCAGGCGGTTGCCGACGATATTGGACGCCAGGGCCCCGATGCTGAGCACGATCAGCAGCGCCAGGATCACCCCCAGACCGGGCACATGCACACCCAGCCATTGGTCAGGATGCCAGGCGGCAGGCAGGATGTTCAGGGTGCGGTCCAAGCTGGACACCACCCAGTCCAGCACCCAGAAGGTGACCACCAGCGGCAGCAGAACCAGCAAACCAGCCAACAACCATTTTCGAAATGCCGCCATGGTCTTGACCCTGCTCAGTGGCAAGCGCAGGACGCGCCGCAGCCGCCTGCCGGGGCAGCACTGTCGGACGCACTGGTAGCGGGAACGCTGTCAACCGCAGGCGCAGTGGCCGGAGCGCTGGTGGTCCCGGCAGACGCGCTGCCGCCACCATTGCGGAAATCGGTCACGTACCAGCCGGAGCCCTTGAGCTGGAAACCGGCAGCGGTCAACTGTTTCTTGAAGGCCGAGGCACCGCACGCCGGACAATCGGTCAGCGGAGCGTCGGAAATTTTCTGGAGCACGTCCTTGGCGTGGCCGCAGGACTCGCACTTGTACGCGTAGATGGGCATGGCAATGACCTATGGAGGCAAGAACAAGGAAAACTGTTGATTATAAATTGGGGACCCCGGCCAGGATTCAAGGCGGGCATCCCCACCCGTCACCACAAGCGGATACGCAGCCAGACCTGCATCACCAGCAGGCCCAGCACAAATCCCAAACCACCAAAAATGATGCTTTGCAACAGCCGGTTTGTGCGGCGCTGCTCCTGCACCAAGGTGGCAATTTCGCGCCGCAGGTCGGTCGGGCGCTGGCGCAGGTAGTCATGCAGCAGGCGCGGCAGTTCCGGGATCAATTTGGCGTAATGCGGCGCTTCGGCCTTGAGCTGGTTCCAGAATTTCTTCGGCCCCACCTGCTCCATCATCCACGTCTCCAGGAACGGTTTGGCGGTGCTCCACAGGTCGAGTTCCGGGTCCAGTTCGCGCCCCAACCCTTCGACATTGAGCAGGGTTTTCTGCAGCAGCACCAGCTGCGGCTGGATTTCGACGTTGAAGCGGCGCGAGATCTGGAATAACCGCATGAGCACCATACCGAGAGAAATTTCTTTCAGGGGACGGTCGAAATACGGTTCGCAAACGGAACGGATCCCCGCTTCCAGTTCGTCAACCCGCGTGTCCGGCGGCACCCAGCCAGACTCGATGTGCAATTCGGCGACACGTTTGTAGTCACGCCGGAAGAAGGCCGTGAAGTTCTGGGCCAGGTATTCCTTGTCGAACTGGGTCAGCGTGCCGACAATGCCGAAATCCAGCAGGATGTAACGCCCGAATGTGGCCGGTTCCAGGCTGACCTGCAAATTGCCGGGGTGCATGTCGGCATGGAAGAACCCATCGCGAAACACCTGGGTAAAGAAAATGTTCACCCCGTCGCGCGCCAGCCGCGGCACATCGACCCCGGCCGCACGCAAACGGTCCATCTGGCTGATCGGCACGCCCTTCATGCGCTCCATCACCAGCACCTCGTTGCGGCACCAGTCCCAATGCATTTCGGGAATCAACACCAGATCCATGGCCTGCATGTTGCGCCGCAGTTGCGCCGCATTGGAAGCCTCGCGCACCAAGTCCAGCTCGTCGTGCAGGTATTTGTCGAATTCCGCCACCACCTCGCGCGGCTTGAGCCGACGGCCTTCGGCCGAGAGGCTGTCCACCCAGGCGGCCAGCATCCGCATCAGGCCCAGGTCTTTTTCGATCGTTGGCAGCATGTCGGGACGCAACACCTTGACCGCGACCTCACGCCCGTCCAACAACCGGGCAAAGTGCACCTGCGCGATGGAAGCGCTGGCCACCGGTGTTCTGTCGAACTCCGCAAACACCTGGTTCAAGGGTTGGCCATAGGCCCGCTCAATGGTGGCGACCGCCACGTCACTGGAGAACGGCGGCACCCGGTCCTGCAGCAATGCCAGCTCTGCGGCTATGTCTGGCGGCAGCAAATCCCGGCGCGTGGACAGCACCTGCCCGAACTTGACGAAGATGGGGCCGAGTCGTTCCAGCGCCTCACGCAGGCGCTGACCACGCGGGCTGCGCAAATTGCGCCCCACCGTGATAACGCGGCGCAGCACCCGCAAAACCGGATGCGGAAAACCCGACAACAGCAGCTCGTCCAGCCCGTAGCGCAGCACGATCCAGACAATGAACAACCCGCGCCAAAAACGTCTCATGAGGCCGCCTTGGGTGCTTGACCGGGTTCGGCCATGCGCTGCACCAAAAATTCGCGCAAAGCGGTCACAGCGGAACGCCCCCAGCGAACCCAGGTGTGCGCGGTCGCATCGCCCACGATGCGGGACAGGTCTTCCTCCATGTCCCAGCGCAGGTTATCCACCAGCCAACCCACTTCGGCCGCGAGTTGCACATCGCCCTGGATGTCGACCCGCGGCTTGCCTCCGGCCAGCACCGCTTGCATCAGAGATAACGCGGACTCCTCCTGCACGGTCAATTGCAGGTCGGGTTCGACCGAAGCTTCGGCCAGCTCCAACAGTCCGGCGGGGGTAGCCCGTAACCAGAGCAGCCAGGCCCCCCAGGCAGCTTTCACGGTTTTTCCCTGTTGGCGCTTGAGGCGCTCCATGGCCTGGGGCTCCTGCATCAACACGTGGTTGAGCGCCAGCAGCAGACGGTTCTGCCCTTCGGCAATCAGCCAGGCAGGCGGAGGCGGCACCGCCTTGGCCAAGGTTTGCAGCAGATCGGTGGGCGAAAAAAAGGGGGGCTTGTTCATGGCCCCCCGATTTTGACGGATAAATGTGCCGGTTTACTGCAGCGCCTGCACACCCGCCACCTGCCAGCCGGATTCCGACGGTGCGCGCAGGATGCTCCAGACCTCGCGAAACGGGCTGGGCCCGGTGGCCGCGCCTTCGCGCAGCAGGCCCGAGAACTCCACGCTCGCCAAGTGCGCGCCATCCTGTGCTTCGACCGCCAGCAATTTGGCTTCCAGCATGTCCACCGTGGTTTTGGAAACTGCCGCGCCTGGCTGAGCCTCGCGTGCCGTCAACTGGGCCTGGATCTGCTGCAGCATGTCCCCGGTCATCATGCCGCGCAGCACGGGCACGTCCCCCCGGTCCCAGGCGTCTTGCAGGCGGATGAAATTGTCGCGCGACAGCCGTAAGAACGACTCGGCATCGAACCCCGGCTGCGTAGACGGTGTGGACGTCGCATCAGTGCCATCCAAATCGCCGAATGTGCTCTGGCTGCGTTCCCAGGGCCGCGCCGAGGCATCGTTGCCCACATTCTGCGGGCTGTACTGGCGCAAGGGCTGCGCCTGATCCGGGTGATGCACGGTCGGCTCCACCCGGGCCGCGCGTGCCAACGACGGACCGCGAGATCCATGCCGCCTGACCAGCCACACGCCTACCACACAGGCCAGCAACACTGCCAGCACCAGCGCCACAGTTGCGAAACTCATGTCTCCACCCACTCTTTGTTATCGGGGACCCAAAGGCCCCGGTTCAACACTTGATACCGACGTGCAATGCCGCCACGCCTGCCGTCAAATTGTGCACATCCACATGGCCGAAACCACAACCGCGCATGATGCCGCGCAGCGTTTCCTGGTCGGGGTGCATGCGGATGGACTCGGCCAGGTAGCGGTAGCTGGCTTCGTCCTTGGCAATCCACTTGCCCAGCTTGGGCAGGATGTTGAAACTGTACCAGTCGTAGGCTTTCTCCAGCGGCTTGGCCACTTTGGAGAATTCCAGCACCAGCAATTTGCCGCCGGGCCGCAACACGCGGTTCATTTCCTGGAGCGCCTGATCTTTGTGCGTCATGTTGCGCAAGCCAAAGGCCACGGTCACGATGTCGAAATGGCCATCGGGGAAAGGCAGGTGCTCGGCATCGCACACCAGGGTGGGCAGCGCCCAGCCCTTGTCCAACAGGCGGTTGCGGCCTTCGCGCAGCATGGCTTCGTTGATGTCGGTGTGCACCACCATGCCCGTGGGGGCCACGCGCGGGGCGAAGGCCAGGTCCAAGTCACCCGTGCCGCCGGCAATGTCGAGCACCCGGTCGCCGGGACGCGGGTTGGCCACGGTGATGGTGTAGGCCTTCCAAAAGCGGTGCAGGCCCGCCGACATGAAGTCATTCATCACGTCGTAATTGGAGGCCACGGAATCGAACACGCCACGCACGTGCCTGGCTTTGTCGCGCTCATCCACCGTTTGAAAACCGAAATGTGTCTGACTCATGGGGTTATGGTAACGAATGTCAGTGGGCGTGACCACAGCCTGGACCGGCTTTGCCGGGCATGGGCGCGTCGCGTTCCACGCCCGCGGCCTGCAAGCGGGCTTCGTACTCGGCCCAGAGCCGGTCTTGATCCGCGCCCAGGGTGTAGAGGTAATCCCAGGTGAAGATGCCGGAATCGTGCCCGTCGGAGAACGTGGGCTGGATGGCGTAGTGCCCCACGGGCTGGATGTCCAGGATGTCCACGTGGCGCTTGCCGGTCTGCAGTGTGGCCTGGCCAGGACCATGCCCCTGCACTTCGGCGGAGGGGGAGCAGACGCGCATCAGTTCAAACGGGATGCGGAACGCGGCGCCGTCGGAAAACCGCACCTCCAGCGCACGCGACTGGGCGTGCACCGTGAGTGCCACGGGGGTGGGTGTGTGGGGAGTGAGACCTGCCATGAAAGGGCGCGTGAGGGTTCAGAAGGACAAGGCGGCGAGCGCTGCATCGACCTGCGGCAGGCGGGCCTGCAAGGCGGCCAGGCGTTCGGCGTCGTTGGCGCGCGCGGGCGCGGCCCAGACCGGCGCCGGAAAACGGTTGTCCCAGTCAAAACGGGCGATGACGTGCCAGTGCAGGTGCGGCACCACGTTGCCAAACGAGGCCAGGTTGACTTTGGTGGGCTGCAGCACCTGGCGCACCACGGTTTCCACCTTGGCCACGGCCTGCATGAGGGCGCTGCGCTCGGCGGGCACCAAGTCGGTCCATTCGGCCACGTGCGCGTTCCAGACGACACGGTAGAAGGCCGGGAAGTCCGCGCCATCCGCCCCCAAGGCACGGATGATGCGGAATTTTTCGTGACGGACGATCAGCAGACCGCCGTCTTCCTGGCACAGGGGGCAGGACTCGCTCATCAGACCAGCACGCGCTCAATGCCACCGGCGTTGGCGCGGGCCACGTACTCGGGCATCCAGTTCTCGCCCAGGATGTGGCGCGCCATTTCGACCACGATGTAGTCGGCTTCCAGCAAGCCATTGGTCAGGTCGCCCTGGTAACGGCTCAGGCCCTGGAAACAGCTCGGGCAACTGGTCAGGATCTTGGTCGGGCCATCGGCCTGGCCCACCCCATTCTTGGCGGCCAGCTCGGCGAGTTGCGTTTCGTTCTTGCGCAGTTCCTCTTCCTTGCGGAAGCGAACCTGGGTCGACACGTCGGGGCGCGTCACGCCCAAGGTGCCGGACTCGCCGCAACAGCGGTCGCTCTGCACCACGCTGTCGCCCACCAGGGCCTTGACGGTCTTGATCGGGGCCTGCAGCTTCATGGGGCTGTGGCAGGGGTCGTGGAACAGGTAGGCGCCCTGGTTGCCGGGCAGCGTGATGCCCTTTTCCAGCAGGTATTCGTGGATGTCAACAATGCGGCAGCCGGGGAAGATCTTGTCGAACTCGTAGCCCGCGAGCTGGTCGTAGCAGGTGCCGCAGCTCACCACCACGGTCTTGATGTCCAGGTAGTTGAGTGTGTTGGCGACACGGTGGAACAG
>CAYQTH010000102.1:0-6758 GCA_964420415.1 uncultured Macromonas sp.
TCGACCCCGACACGGGCGAGACGCGCGCCATGCGCACCAAGGAAGACGCGGCCGATTACCGCTACTTCCCCGACCCGGACCTGCCGCCGCTGGTGATTGAGCGCGAGTGGGTGGAGCGCGTGCGCGCCACCATGCCCGAACTGCCGCGCGCTCAGGCGGAACGCTTTGTGCGCGACTACGGCCTGCCCGAGTACGACGCCACCACGCTGACGCAAAGTCCGGCCATGGGCGCCTATTTCGAAGCTGCCGCCAAGGCCAGCGGCCAGGCCAAGGCGGCCAGCAACTGGGTGATGGGCGACATTTCACGCCGCCTCAACGCCGCCGAGCTGGACATCGCTCAGTGCCCGGTGAGCGCCGCCCAACTGGCCGCCCTGCTGCAGCGCATTGCCGACAACACCATCAGCAACAACGCGGGCAAACAGGTGATGGACGTGTTGTGGGCGAGCGGTAAGGTCGCGGGTGTTCCGAGTTCCGAGGAAGCGTTGGCTGGGGTTGATCGTTTCATTGAAACGCTTGGCCTCAAGCAGATGAACGACAGCGGCGCGCTGGAAGCCATCATCGACGAGGTGCTGGCCGCCAACGAGAAAAACATCGCTGAATACCGTGCTGGCAAGGACAAGGCGTTCAACGCCCTGGTCGGTCAGGTGATGAAGGCCAGCAAGGGCAAGGCCAACCCGGGCCAGGTCAACGAACTGCTGAAACAGAAGCTGGCGTGAGCCTGGGGCCGGTGGCCCCTGAGGGGGGTCACCGGTCTGACGTGTTGTCCCACAGCGGGCGCAGCATCTCCCGCTCGTTGTCAAAGCGGGCCTTGATCTGCGTTCTTTCACGCTCCTTGTCGGCCAGCTCCATGGCCACCTTCGCGCGTCGCTGGGCGTTGTCTTCTTGGCGGTTCTTGAGCCAGGCCGGGGCTTTTTTCGGGGCATTTTTGTAAAACGCCATTTCATCCGTCAGCTTTTGCTGTTCGCGATCAAGTTCCTGGCTGTGGGCACGCACGGCTTCCGTTGCCTGTTCTGCCTGTTGCAGTGCATCAGCACGGGCTTTGTCGTGCGTGGCGGGGGTTGGGTAGCGCAGTTGCAAGGCGCGCAGGCGCCGTTGAGCTTCTTTGGCTTGGGCCTGCTCGGCCTCGGCGGCTTTTTGCTTGGCGTCTACCTCGGCCCTTTCCTGGGCCGTGTAAGACGGCGGCACCACGCGCTTGAGGCTGCCGCTTGGCGTGAGTTCACGCTGTTCCCTGTCCAGGCACTCCATGATCGGCCGGTCGGCAGTGATGCGCCGTCCCTGGCTGTCCACGCAGGTGAAGATCTGGCCGCTGTGGGCACTGCCTGCCACCAGACACCCGGCGGCCACCAGTGCGTTGAGACAAGGTGCGCGTAAGCGGGCCGGTAGCGTGGGTGTCATGCGGTTCAAAGGAACAGGGGTCAATGTACGCCGTAGCGCTCGCGGTAAGCCTGCACACGGGCACTGTGCTGCGCCATGTCGCTGCCGGACTGGTGCTGCAAGTATTGCAGCAAGTCGCTTAAGCGCGCAATGGCGCAAACCTGCAAACCGAGCTGGTGTTGTACATATTGCACGGCACTGTGCGGCACGTCATGCAACTCGCCGCTGGCGTCCACCTCGGTGGCCATTTCCTGGCGGTCCAGTGCAATCGCCACGGCGTGAGGGGTGGCGCCCGCCGCCTGGATGATGGAGATGGACTCGCGCGCGGCGGTGCCCGCGCTCATCACGTCGTCCACGATCAGCACCCGGCCCTTGAGCGGTGCCCCGACCAGGGTGCCGCCTTCGCCGTGGTCCTTGGCTTCCTTGCGGTTGTAGGCGAACGGGTAGTTGCGCCCCAGGCGCGCCAGTTCAATGGCCACGGCAGCCGCCAGCGGAATGCCCTTGTAGGCCGGGCCGAAGATCATGTCAAATTCGACGCCGCTGGCGATGATGCGTTTGGCGTAGAACTCGGCCAGGCGGCTGAGCTTGGCGCCGTCGTCGAACAGGCCCGCGTTGAAAAAGTAGGGCGACAGGCGACCGGCCTTGGTTTTGAACTCGCCAAAGCGCAGCACGCCCGACTCGACGGAAAATTGCACAAATGCCTGGGCCAGCGCGTCTACAGACGCCGCGGCCGGGTTCGCTTCAACCACCATGGGGAAAATCCTTGTTCAAACTCGTCAGCCTCAACCTCAACGGTATCCGTTCCGCCACTTCCAAGGGCCTGGAAGACTGGGTCGCGGCCACATCGCCTCATTGTATTTGTGTGCAGGAACTCAAGGCCCAGGCGCTTGATGTGGCGGGCAAGTTTGAGGAGCTGGCCGGGATGAAGGGCTACTTTCACTACGCGCAGAAAAAAGGCTATTCCGGCGTGGCGGTGTATGCGCGGCACGAGCCAAGCGACGTAGTCATCGGCATTGGCCACACCGAATTCGATGACGAAGGCCGCTATGTGGAACTGCGTTTCGATACCCCCGCACGTAAATTCAGCCTCATCAGTGCTTATTTCCCCAGCGGTTCATCCAGCGAGGAACGGCAGGAGGCCAAGTTCCGCTTTCTGGACTTGATTTACCCGCGCCTGGCGGCCATGTCCGGTGAGCGCGAGTACGTGCTGTGCGGGGATGTGAACATCGCCCACCACGAAAAAGACCTGAAGAACTGGAAAGGCAACCTGAAGAACAGCGGCTTCCTGCCCGAAGAACGTGCCTGGATGACCAAGTTGCTGAACGAGGGGGGGCTGGTGGACGTGTACCGACGCCTGCACCCGGAAGCCACCGATGAGGCCTACACTTGGTGGAGCAACCGCGGCCAGGCCTGGGCCAAGAACGTGGGCTGGCGCATCGATTACCACCTGGCCACGCCGGAACTGGCCGCCCAGGCCAGGGCCGCCAGCGTGTTCAAGGAACAGCGCTTCAGCGACCATGCGCCGTTGACGGTCAACTATGACTTTGATCTTTGATGCGGCCCGGTGTTGGGTAAATCAATGTAGAACTGATTGAGGCCATCCTTGGAAACAGCATGTGCATGACCGCCATGGGCTTGGGCGATGGCTTGCGTGATGGAAAGCCCCAGGCCCGCGCCATCCGAATCCAGGTGAAGCCGGGATTTGTCGGCCCGGAAGAATCGGTCGAACAGACGCGGTAGCGTGTCTGGCGGAATGGGCAGCCCCTGGTTGAGCACACCAATGCGCACCGCCGTTCCGGCCAATGTGTCGATCCGCACCACGATGTCGGAGTTTTGGGGGGCATGGCGCAGGGCATTGGACAGCAAGTTGCTGATGGCGCGGCGCAGCATCAGTCCATTGCCCCGGACGCTTGCGTTGCCTAGCAGGACGAGCCGCACCCCGCGGTCCTCGGCCAGGGCTTCATAGAAGTCGAACAAGGCTGTGACTTCGTGTGCCAGGTCGATGTCCTTCAGGTCTGCTGGGTTCAATGCCCCATGCTCGGTTCTGGCGAGCCACAGCATGTCGCTGACCATACGTGACAGCCGCTGCAGCTCTTCGCGGTTTGAGGCCAGGGTGTCGCGGTAGGTGTCGAGGGCGCGCGAGCGCGACAGCACCACCTCGGTCTGGGTCAGCAGGTTGTTGAGTGGCGTGCGCAGTTCGTGCGCCAGGTCGGAGGAAAAGTCGTTCAGGCGTTCGAAGTCGTCCTGCAGGCGTTGCAACATGTCGTTCAGGGTGGCAGCCAGTTCGGACAACTCCACGGGCAAGGCGGCCATCTCCATGCGCCGGTCCAGTTTGCGGGCGGTGATTTGCCGTGCCTGTGCCTGCATGCGCCGCAGGGGGGCCAGGCCGGTGTGCGCGGCCCACCAGCCGAGCAGGCCGCTGAAACCGGCGCCGACCAGCACATAGAGCCACAGGGAATGGCGCAGTCCGGATTCAAAATGGGCATGGTGTACGGTATCCAGTGTGGCGAAGATGGTGCCGCTGGGGGCCAGGGCCGTGCCAGAAAGCGGGGCGGACAGGCTCCGGAATGCTGTTTGTGAGCCATGCTGGGTGGCAAGGGGGCTGTTGGCGTTGGTGTACAACAGTCGCCCCTGCGGGTCCTTGATCTGCATGTGGAGGCCAGGGTGGTTTTGCAGCGCTGCATCGAGCGTGGCGCGCCAGTTTTCTGGCAGCGGATTGTGGCGGGTGATGCCCCTCACCAGGTCGATTTTGTCGTTCAGGGTGTCCCGGTCCAGTTCGGCGAAATGGGTAGAGATCGCCGATGCGATGAACCCTGCCATGCCCAGCAGCAAGACGGACGAAACCAACAGGTAAAAGCCAGTCAAACGTTGGGTGAGGGATAAGCGCAGCTTCACGGTCGGACCTCCGGCACTTCGAGCACGTAACCCATGCCGCGCACGGTCTGGATCAGCTTGGGTTCATGGCCCTCGTCGATTTTGGAGCGCAATCGCCGTACCGCGACTTCAATGACGTTGGTGTCGCTGTCGAAGTTCATGTCCCAGACCTGAGAGGCGATGAGGGAGCGCGGCAGCACCTCGCCTTGGCGCCGCATCAGCAATTCCAACAGACCGAATTCCTTCGCGGTGAGGTCGATGCGTTTGCTGCCGCGTGTCACGCGCCGCCGCAGCAAGTCCAGCGTCAAGTCAGCCACTTGCAAGGTGGTTGGTTCGGTGCCGCCGCGTCCACGGCGCAAAAGGGTGCGCACCCTGGCCAGCAGTTCGGCAAAGGAAAAGGGTTTGACCAGGTAGTCATCGGCCCCCAGTTCCAGTCCTTTGACGCGGTCTTCCACTTCGTCACGCGCCGTCAGGAATAAGACGGGCACCCCATGCCCCCGCTCACGCAGTTGCTGCAGCACCTGCCAACCGGTGAGGCCGGGCAGCATCACGTCCAGAATGAGCAGGTCATGGCCTCCGGCCTGGGCGTGGTGCAGCCCTTCGGTGCCGGTGGTGGCCCAGTCCACGGCAAAGCCGGCTTCCTGCAGGCCTTGCTTCAGGTATTCGCCCGCCTTGGGCTCATCTTCGACGATCAATACTTTCACGCTGTACTCCTGAGGCTCATTCTCCTCTGACCGTGGCTCCAGCAAGCAAAGATGTCAAATTTGTAATCTTCAGGACATGCTGCGGTAAGGCTTGTCCGCGCACAATGCGCTTCAAGTTGACACGAAAGAAACGGCTGTGCGAACACGTTTTGGGTTGGTTCGGAAGTACCGGCATGCATGGTTCATGGGTTGGGCATGGTTGCCCTTGCTGGGCTGGGCCGAACCGGCCGCCCCGGACCTCACCCTGGCTTGGCGTCAAGCCAACGACGTGGTCGCGCAGTTCCAGCGCGGCCACGCTGACCTGCTCAAGTGGGAACAGAAGCAACCCGCCCCAGCGGCCACCGTGCCGCGTGCCGAGCCAGGCAACACTTTGGACCTCAGCACTCCCGAAGCGGCGGTGGAGCGCGCCTGGCAGGCCCGCCCGAAACTGGCGGGCACATTGAACCGCCTCGGGTCCGTCAACCGTGCCTTGGTGCTGGCCGGCCGCTGGGCCGAGCTTGACCCCCGGCTGAGCTGGCGCTTGGAGGGTCTGGACGAGGCCATCGAACTGGCTGTGTTGGTGCGCAAGGCCTGGCTGCAGGCCACGGTCAGCCAGTTGACGCTGGCCCCGCTGCAAACCGCGCGCGACGCCGCGCAGGTGGCGCAGGAACTGGGTCAGCGCATGGTGGCGGTGGGCAATTGGAGCAAACAGGCCCAGGCGCCGCAGCAACTGGCCTGGGCCAACGCCCAGCTCAACTGGCAACGCGCCCAGTACACCGCCGCACAGGACCGTGCGCACCTGCTCAAGCTGATGGACCTGGCGGGCCGGTACGCTGCCGTGCAGCTGCCCAGCGCCCTGCCTGTGGTGCCACCGCAGGCTATGGATGCCAGTGCCTTCGAGCGGCACATGCAACGCATCCAACCCGAAGTGCCTGCGGTGAGCCGTGCCCGGCACCGTGCAGTGGCGCACCTGGCCTACGAAGCCTACCTGGCCAGCCACGCGGTGGCACGACTCACACTGAACGGGGTTGTCAACACCCGCGAACTCATGGCTGAAGAAACCCAGCTTCAGTACAACGGCATGCTCAAGAGCACCTGGGATTTGCTGGCGGAAGTGCAAAACTTGGCCCAGGCCCGTGTGAGCGGCCTTGCTGCCAAACGTGATTTCGCCATCGCGGAACTTGATTTGAACTGGGCGCTGTCCGGCGCTGAACCGGACAACCTGATCGCCCTGACGGGCACCGCCGCCGACGCCGCTCCCGCCGGTCATTGAAGGCCCATACACCATGAATCAAGCACCTTCCCGTCGTCATTTCTTTGTCGGTGCCGCGGCCTCAGTGGCTGGCTTGGCGGTGGCGCGTTCGGCTCTCGCGGGCTTGCCCGAACCCGTCATACAGACGTCCACCGGTACCGCCGCCCCGTTGCTGCCCAGCAGCGGCCGCCCCTACAACCCGGTGGTCACCCTCAACGGCTGGACCTTGCCCTGGCGCATGAACAACGGCGTCAAGGAATTCCACTTGTTGGCCGAGCCGGTGGTGCGCGAAGTGGCGCCCGGCTTCGTAGTGAACATGTGGGGTTACAACGGGCAAAGCCCCGGCCCCACCATCGAGGTGGTGGAAGGCGACTGCGTGCGCATCTTTGTCACCAACAAGCTGCCGGAACACACCACCATCCACTGGCATGGCCAGCGCCTGCCCAATGGCATGGATGGCGTCGGCGGCCTGACGCAGCCCGCCATCCCCGTCGGCAAGACCTTCGTCTACGAGTTCGAAGCGCGCCGCCCCGGCACCTTCATGTACCACCCGCACGCCGACGAGATGGTGCAGA
>CAYQTH010000103.1:0-6723 GCA_964420415.1 uncultured Macromonas sp.
GGAAGGCCACGTTCAGCGCCGGACCCATGCCTTGGGTGGCCGCCTGGGCCGTGCGCACGTTGGCGCGCACCGAGATGTTCATGCCAATGAAGCCGCACGCGCCCGACAGCACCGCGCCCAGCACGAAACCAATGGCCGTTTTCATGTCCAGGAACACGCCAATCAGCACCGCCAGCACAATGCCCACAAGTGCAATGGTCTTGTATTGCTTGGCCAGGTAAGCGGCAGCCCCGGCCTGAATGGCGCTGGCAATCGCCTGCATGCGGTCGTTGCCTGGAGCCTGGGAAAGAATCCAACTGCGTGACCAGAAGCCGTAAACCACGGCCACCAGCCCACACACCAGCGCAAAGTAAAGCGCGGATTGTCCAACCATTGAGAGTTCTCCTCACGTTTCGACTTGGAAGAAGCCAACGCTGCGAGCCATTGGCTTCCGCTGCGTTGCTTCCTCGCGCCTGAGTTGTGTCAAAACGGGCAGGGCGATTGGCCAACGGCACCAATTTAGCGCATTTACCGTGATTTGCAACTGTCTCTTTGTGACGGATATGCGCTTTGTCACAGATCGTCAGCCTGGTATCAGTAAAATCGCGGGTAATCCTCGTTCCAGTGCAGGCACGGCTGTGCCCATCGCACAAAACATTCCCCTTTTTTCAACCATTGGCGAATTCAACATGTCTCTCGACCACGTCACCCCTGGCAGCAAGGTGCCCGAATCGTTCAACGTCATCATCGAAATCTCGATGAACGGCGACCCGATCAAGTACGAAGTGGACAAGGCTTCCGGCTGCATCTTCGTGGACCGCTTCATGAACACCGCCATGCACTACCCGACCAACTACGGTTACGTGCCCAAGACCATCGCCGGTGACGGCGACCCGGTCGACGTGCTGGTGATCACCCCCGTGCCGCTGCCGCCGGGCGTGGTGGTGCCGTGCCGCGCCCTGGGCATCTTGAACATGGAAGACGAAGGCGGTATGGACGGCAAGGTGCTGGCCGTGCCGACCGAAAAGATCCTGCCGCTGTACTCCGGCTGGCAAAAACTGGAAGACCTGAACCCGGTGCGCCTGAAGGCCATCGAACACTTCTTCGAGCACTACAAAGATCTGGATCCCGGCAAGTGGGTCAAGGTGACGGGCTGGGCTGGCAAGGACGCCGCTCACAAGGAAATCCTGGACGGTATTGCTGCCTACAACAAGGAACAGGCCGGCGCCTAATGCTTGCCTGAGTCTACTTTCTTGGCAGGCTGCTGGGACACCCCTTGCAACCCCACTTCAGGTCGTCGGTTTCAAGGGGTTTCTGTTTTCCAGGTGGGTCAGGTAGCGGTCGATCTGACCACTTTCCTGCGCCAGGTAGCGCTCCACCGCGTCGGCAAACGCCGGATGGGCCAGCCAGTGGGCGCTGTGTGTGGCCACCGGCAGCAGGGCGCGCGCCATCTTGTGCTCGCCTTGCGCGCCACCTTCGAAACGCTGCACGCCATGGTCTATGCACCACTGCAGTGGCTGGTAGTAGCAGGCCTCGAAGTGCAGGCAGTCCACCCGTTCCAGGGCACCCCAGTAGCGGCCGTAGGCAGCAGCCGGCTGGGCCGAATCATCGCTCAGCGCCACCAGGCTGGCAGCCATGCCCTGGCCTTGCCGGTTGTGCGCCAGGAACAGCAGCCAGAGCGTTGGTTGCTGCTCTGCCAGCCGGGCGAAGAAGTCGCGGCTCAGGTAGGGCGGATTGCCATGTTCACGGTAGGTGCGTTCGTAGCAGCGGTAGAAAAAATCCCAGTCGTCGGTCTGGATGTCCTGGCCGCGTCGCCACTCGAAAGTCACGCCGGCCTCGGCCACCTTGCGCCGTTCCTGGCGAATTTTCTTGCGCTTGTCCTGCTGCAGCGCGGCCAGGAAGGCATCGAAATCGGCGTAGCCGGTGTTGTGCCAGTGGAATTGCACGGTCTGCCGTTGCAGCAGCCCGGCATGGCGGGTGGCTTCCAGGTCGGCCTCGGCCGCGAACAGCAGGTGCAAGGACGACCAGCCCAGCGCCTGGGCATGGGTCAGCAGTGCCTGTAGCAGGGCGGCGCGGGCCGGGGCATCCTGCGCCAGCAGGCGCGGCCCAGGTACCGGGGTGAACGGTACCGCCACCACGCCCTTGGGGTAGTAATCCAGTCCGTGCCGGGCGTAGGCTTCGGCCCAGGCCCAGTCGAACACGTATTCGCCGTAGGAATGGCGTTTGAGGTACAGCGGGGCGGCTGCCACCAGTTTCTCGCCCTGCCACAGTGTGATCCACTGCGGCTGCCAACCGCTGCTCGCTGTGGCGCTGCCGCTGGCGTGCAGCGCGGCCAGGTATTCGTGGCGCATGAAAGGGCCATGTGGCCCGCCCGTTTGCCGGTCGAGCAGGTCATTCCAGGCCTGGGCGTCCAGCGCGCCTGGGTCTTCCACCACGCGGGTGACATAATTCCCGGTCAAAGCACTGCTTCCCATTTTCTGTACGTTCCATGTTCCTCAAACTCTGCGTTGCGCAGCTCAATTTCGTGGTCGGCGACCTGGCCGACAACGCGCAAAAAATCATCGAAGCGGCACACCAGGCGCATGCCGCCGGCGCGCAACTGTTGCTGACGCCGGAGCTGGCTCTGTGCGGCTACGCTGCCGAGGACCTGTTTCTGCGTCCGGCCTTCGTCGATGCCTGTGATGATGCCCTGAAAACCGTGGCCCGCGAGACGGCAGGGTTGAAGGGACTGCACATCGTGGTCGGGCACCCGGCCCGTGCGGAGCAGGCGGGCCTGCGGTCGCGCAGCGTGGCGCGCGCGCCCTGCCTGAACGCTGCCAGTGTGCTGTGCGAAGGCCGCGTCATCCACCACTACGCCAAGCGCGAACTGCCCAACTACCAGGTGTTCGACGAGCGCCGCTACTTTGTGCCGGGTGACAAGCCCTGTGTGTTCGAGGTGGCCGATGCCCATGGCCAGTTCATCAAGGTTGGGTTGCTCATTTGCGAAGACGCCTGGTTTGACCTGCCAGCGGAAGACGCGCGTCAGGCCGGGGCCCAGGTGCTGGCTGTCATCAATGCCTCGCCCTTCCATGTGGGCAAGGGCGACGAGCGCGAGCAGGCCATGCGCCTGCGCGTGCAGGCCACGGGACTGCCGCTGGTTTACGCCCACCTGGTGGGCGGGCAGGACGAAATTGTGTTCGAGGGGCGCAGCTTCGCCCTCAATGCCGACGGCAGCCTGGCGGCGCGTGCCCCCAGTTTCCAGTCCGACCTGTTCGCCGTGGTGGCTGACACCGCGTCCAAACACGTGACCTTCACCGGCCCGGTGGCGCCGGAGCACAGCGCCGAGGAAGACCTGTGGCACGCCCTGGTGCTGGGCGTGCGCGACTACATCGGCAAGAACGGCTTCCCAGGTGCGCTGATCGGCCTGTCGGGTGGTATCGATTCGGCGCTGGTGCTGGCCATCGCCGTCGACGCCCTGGGCAAAGACAAGGTGCATGCGGTGATGATGCCATCGCCCTACACGGCCGACATTTCCTGGATCGACGCGCGCGACATGGCCGCCCGTCTGGGCGTGCGTTACGACGAAATCTCGATCAAACCCGAGTTCGAAGCCTTCCTGGGTTCACTCAACCCCTTGTTCGAAGGCAAGGCCATCGACACCACCGAGGAAAACATCCAGGCCCGCATCCGTGGCACCCTGCTGATGGCCCTGAGCAACAAGTTCGGCAGCATCGTGCTGACCACCGGCAACAAGAGCGAAATGGCCACCGGCTATTGCACCCTCTACGGCGACATGGCGGGCGGTTTTGCCGTCATCAAGGACGTGGCCAAGACCCTGGTGTTCCGCCTAGCGCGCTGGCGCAACGCCAACGATCCCTACGGTGCCGACCCGATTCCGGACCGCATCATCACCCGCCCACCCAGCGCCGAACTGCGTCCAGACCAGAAAGACCAGGACAGCCTGCCCCCTTACGAGGTGCTGGACGCCATCGTCGAACGCTACATGGAAAACGACCAGGACCCGGCGCAGATCGTGGCCGCTGGCTACCCGCAGGCGGCGGTGGAGCAGGTGGTGCGGCTGATCCGCATCAACGAATACAAGCGACGCCAGTCACCAGTGGGTATCCGCGTCACGCACCGCAGCTTTGGCAAAGACTGGCGCTACCCCAATACCAACAAGTACCGAGCCTGAGCTGTCGCAGGGGTGTTCGGCCAGACCATGCCGCACAGCCAACCAGACACGTGATACAGTTTTGACCATTGATAACCCCCCATTGGAGCCCAGGGCATGAAGCAAATCACCGCCGTCATCAAACCGTTCAAGCTGGAAGAGGTGCGCGAAGCGCTGGCCGAGCAAGGTGTGACGGGTTTGACGGTGACCGAGGTTAAGGGCTTTGGCCGCCAGAAAGGCCACACCGAACTCTACCGTGGCGCTGAATACGTGGTCGATTTCCTGCCCAAGGTGCGCATCGAAGTGGTGGTGAAGTCCGAAGATGTGGACCGATGCGTGGAAGCCATCGTCGGCGCAGCCCGTACAGGCAAGATCGGCGACGGCAAGATTTTTGTCACCCCGGTCGAACGGGTCATCCGTATCCGTACTGGCGAACAGGACGAAGAAGCGGTCTGAACCCGAGGGCCGGTCAGATCGTGTCCAGCAATGTGGGGGAGGTGAAGCCTGCTTCCTGCACCATTGCGGGCAGCAGCGTGTGCAGGTCGTTGCCTGCCCGTACCAAGTCCATTTGCCATGGGCCCATGAAACCCGCCTGGACACTGGAATTCAGAAAATGCAACAGTGGGTCGAAGTAGCCCGCCACATTCAACAGGCCGATGGGTTTGTCCAGGTAACCCAGCTGACGCCAGCTCCATACCTCGAACAGTTCCTCAAAAGTGCCTATGCCACCTGGCAGGGCCAAGAACACGTCAGCGCGTTCCGCCATCATGCGCTTGCGCTCATGCATGGTCTGCACCACATGCAATTCAGTGCAGTCGGTCTTGGCGAACTCTTTCGCTACCAGGGCCTCGGGAATGATCCCGATGACCCGTCCACCGGCTGCCAGGGTGGCATCGGCTACCACCCCCATCAGACCGTTGTGGCCGCCACCGTACACCAGTTGTCCGCCGTGGCGGCCAATCCAGTTGCCCACGGCCGCCGCACTGTCATGGTACGCAGGGTTGTTTCCGGCTTTGGAGCCGCAGTACACACACACCGAGAATGCTGAGGTCAGGTTGTCCGCCATGTCAAAGTGGTCTGGGTCAAGCTAAAAATGCGTGCCAAAGCGCTGCAAACCAAGTGCCGCCGCAAAGCAGCAAACTCAGCAGCACGGCGGCGCTGCCCATGTCCTTGGCGCGTTTGGACAGATCGTGCCATTCCGGCCCTATCCGGTCGATGGCCGATTCAATGCCGGTGTTCAACAGCTCCACCACCAGCACAAACAGCACAGTGCCGATCAGCATGGCCGTTTCCACCCAGTTGCGTCCCAGCCACAGGGCGGCAGGCAACATCACGATCGCGGCCAGGGCTTCCTGACGGAAGGCGGCTTCATGCCAGCCTGCCCGCAGGCCTGCCACCGAATAACGCAGGGCATGCCGCAACCGCGACAAACCGTGCCGCTGTTTTTGTGCCTGCGGGTTCTCGCGTGTGGGGGAGGGTGTGGTGGTCATCGTGGTTTCAGTGACGCTGGGCCGGGAGTTGGGTGATCAGCCGGGTGCCTGCCCAGGCATCGTGCCAGAACTGGCCCAGCGGATGAAAGCGTGCCAGCACACCCCAGATGACCACCCAGCCCAGGGCCAGTACGGCGGCTTCGCTGGCAGGCAGCGCCCCTGCATAAGCAAGCACCAGTGGCGGCAGGAACCAGACCCAGCTCAGAAGGTAGCGGAACGCGGCCCGTCCCCGTGTGACCGGCTGGCCAAAGGCGTCCACCACCCGGATATGCCAGGTTTTCATGGCCAGTGTCTGCCCCTTGGTCCAGAACCAGACAAAGTAGATTCCCAATACCAAAAACAGGAACGCCTGCTGGGCATGCCGGTTGTTCAGGGCGTGGCGGGTTTGCGTCAGCGTACTGAACAGGTAGCTGGCCATGAATACCACGCCAAACAGCAAAATCCCTTCATAAAGCCAACAGGCCAAACGCCGCCAGATCGGGGGGGCTTGCAGGTGGGCGGGGGCGGGGGTGCCAGATGAAGGCTGTGAACTCATGGGATGCAGTGCAGATAGGGTCGCATTGTCGCATTTCGGCATATGAGGGCTGAATTGACCATAAACATGCACGAAATTTGCGCATGCTAAGCGACTATAGGAGATAATTGAAAGCTACCTCATCACTGGCAAACGGATCAAGGTTGCGCGAAGAGCTTTCGCCATGGCCTTGGTCTCAAGTCCCAAGGCCGCTCCACAAGAGTTGGTCAAGGGGCACCCAAGGTTTTTCGTCAGAGAAATTCTCGAAAGGTTCATCATGGAAATCAACAAGGCGGAACTCGCCTCCGCAGCGGCCGCTTCCGGCCAACAAACCGAAGAATTGATGGGCGCCGACATCATGGTGCGCGCCCTGCAAGCCGAAGGCGTCAAGCACATCTGGGGTTACCCCGGCGGTGCTGTTCTCTATATTTACGACGCGCTCTACCGCCAAGACACCATCCAGCACGTGCTGGTGCGTCACGAGCAAGCGGCTGTGCACGCCGCCGACGGCTATGCCCGCGCCACGGGCGACGTTGGCGTGGCCCTGGTCACCTCCGGCCCCGGCCTGACCAACGCCGTCACCGGCATTG
>CAYQTH010000104.1:0-5154 GCA_964420415.1 uncultured Macromonas sp.
GTAGTCGTCGCCGATCAGTTCCAGTTTGACCCAGTTGGTCTGGAACACCTCGCGCGCCATTTCGGCGGTGGTGATGGCTTCCTGCAGGCTGTGGCAGCCGGCGGTATTGGGCAGCACCGGCACCTGCATTTTTTGCAGCAGCGGCCAGAAGCCTTGGGTGGCGTCCAGCCCGCTGGCACCCTGGCGCCGCAGTGACGCGGTGAGCATGCAGGGCTGGGCGCGCTGCACGGCCTGCTCCAGCACGGCGGGCGAGGGGTAGCGTGCCGTGCCCAGCAGCAAGCGGCTGGTGAAGCGCTCGCCATACAGCAGCAGGGCGTCGTCTTGGGGAGTGAGTTGCATCATGGGAACAGGGCTCAGCCGCCGGTGACCGGGGCAATGATTTCGATCTGGTCGCCTTCGGCCAGCGGGGTCTGGGCGTAGCGGGTTTTGGGCACGAACTGCAGGTTGACGGCGGCGGCAAACGGGCCGTTGGTGCCAGTGGCGGCGACCGCGTCGGCCAGGGTGGCGTTGGCGGGCAGGTCGTGCGGGGTCTGGTTGATGAATACGCGCATGGCGGGGAATCAGCTCACGGTGGCTGCGGCACCCAGGGTGTCGAAGCGCAGGTTCAGGCGTTGGGCCAGGGTGTGTTGGCCGTGCTGCAGGTGTTCCAGCACGGCGTCGTGCACGGCGGGGGAGATCATGAACCCGTGGCGGTACAGGCCGTTGATCTGCAGCACCTGCGGCGCCACTTCGTGCACGGCGGGCAGGTTGTCGGGCAGGGTGGGACGGCACTGGCTGCACAGCTCAAGGATGCGCGCCTCGCCGAAACCGGGGTGCACGGTGTAGGCGGCGCTCAGCAGTTCCATGGCCGAACGCACGCTGACCGGCGACAGGTCGTCGGTTTCGATTTCGGTGGCACCGATCATGAAGATGTGGTTTTCTTTCGGCGCGATGTAAATGGGATAGCGCGGGTGCAGCAGGCGGGTCGGGCGCTGCAGGGTCACGTCGGGCGCGTGCAGGCGCAGCACTTCGCCGCGCACGCCGCGCAGGCTGCTGTTGCGGTCGCGCCAGTCGGTTTTGGCGCCCAGGCCCCGGCAGTCCAGCACCCAGCCGCCGTGCTGGCGCTGGTGGCTTTGGGCCTGTTCCATTGTCCAGGGGCTGTTCCACTCCACCTGTATGCCCAGGCCAGCCAGTGTGGCCAGCAGGGCGTTCAGCACTTGGCGGTTGTCGAGCTGGCCTTCGTCTGGCAGGTACAAGCCTTGCTGGAAGCGTTCGGCCACGGCGGGTTCGCGTTCGGCCAGTCTGCGGCTGTCCAGCACCTGCGGGGTAGGCAGGCTGGGCACGGCCTGGCAGGTGGCGGCCAGCAAGGCGCGAAAACGCTGCGCCTGCGGGGCGTCCTGCCGGTGCCACAGAATGAGGGTGCCTGCCTGCTGGAAATACACCGGCTGGTCCAGCGTGGCAATGATCTGCTGCCAGCGCGGCACGGCGTACTGGCCCATCATCACCACATTGGGTTCCGTCACCGCCGATTCGGCCAGCGGCGCCAGCATGGCGGCGGCCACATGCGCGGCCGCGCCTGAGCCGTCTGGCGTGCCAGCGTCCACGATGCGCACTGCGTGACCGGCACGCGCCAACGACACCGCCAGCAAGCGGCCCATGAGGCCAGCGCCCAGGATCAGGACGGGGGAAGCAGAAGAAGATGGACGGGAAGACATGGTGAAAAACGCGGCAAGCGGCCTGAAATTACATCACATGGGGTAGGGTGGTTCGCCCGGCGGCTGCGGCTGCACGATAATTTTCGGCATGAACCCGACCCCCCTCTTGCATTACCCCCGCGTGCTGACCATTGCTGGCAGCGACTCGGGCGGCGGCGCTGGCATCCAGGCCGACCTGAAAACCTTCAGCGCGCTGGGCTGCTACGGCATGACCGCCATCACCGCGCTGACGGCGCAGAACACCCAGGGGGTGCGAGCCATCCACGGCGTGCCTGCGGCCTTTTTGAAGGAGCAGATTGCCGCCGTGGTGGAGGACATCGGCGTCGATGCCGTGAAGATTGGCATGTTGCACGCGCCCGAGATCGTGGAGGCGGTGGCCTGGGCCATCGACACCTTCCAGTTGAAGCAGGTGGTGCTGGACCCGGTGATGGTGGCCACCAGCGGGGATGCGCTGATCGAGAACGCAACGGTTGCCGTGCTGGTGCGCGAGCTGTTTCCGCGCGCCACCGTGGTCACCCCCAACCTGGACGAAGCGGGGTTGCTGCTGGGGCGCAAGGTGGTGGAGCAGGACGAGCTGGACCTGGCCTGTGACGACCTGCTGGCCATGGGCGCGCAGGCGGTGTTGCTCAAGGGCGGGCACCTGGGCGGCGATTTGCTGACCGATGTGCTGGCTATCCGGGGCGAACCGGCGGCCTACTGGCAGCGCCTGACGGGCGAGCGCATTGCCAGCCAGAACGTGCATGGCACCGGCTGCACCTTGTCGTCGGCCATTGCGGCGCACCTGGCGCAGGGCTATCCGCTGGAAGAGGCTGTGCAGGCGGCGCACGGCTACATCCGGGGTGCCATTGCCGCTGGGGCTGCGGTCACCACCGGACTGGGGCATGGCCCGCTCAACCATGGTTACGCCCCCGTGTCCATGAAGCTCATGCCGTCTGGCGTGCGAGGCCACGGCTGACCGGGCGGGTCAGCCAGGCCAGCACAAAGGTCAGCGCCAGGGTGGGCAGGGCCGAACCCCACTGCGGCGCCCATTGCGCCAGGGCGTGGTAGCTGGCAATGCCCAGCAGCCACAGGCCGGCGGCAAGCCAGTCGATGCTGCGGGTGTTGGTCGGCAACGCGCCATGGGTGGCACCCAGGCGGCCCAGAATCACGCCGTACAGCGGCACGAACACCGAACTCAACGTCAGCAGGAAGGGCTCCAGGCTGTGCATGGGCAGCACCACAGCCAGGGCGGTACACACCACGGCCAGCACCATGCCCCAGAAACGGATGCCCCGTTTAGGCTGCAGGCTGTGGCTGGAAACCGCGGCGGAATAGGCATCGCCATAAGCGTTGTCGAGTTCGTCGATCAGGATCAGGCCCAGTGCCAGCAGACCACCCTGGGCCAGCAGCAGGGCTGTGACCAGGTTGCTGCCGGGTTCGGCCGCGCTGATGACCAGCACCCCCAGACCGTAGCACCAGGCGTTGGCCACGGCGTAGCCCAGCCAGGTGCCCCAGAAGGCGCCGCGCCCGCCCTTGCCGTAGCGCGCGTAGTCGGCCACCAGCGGCAGCCAGGACACCGGCATGGCAATCACCAGGTCGATGGCCGATGCCATGCCCATGCTGCCGTCACCGGCGCGCAACCAGAAAGCGTCCCAGCCTTTGGCTTGCATTTGATGAAAGAACTGCCAGCTCAGCCACAGCAGTGATGCAATGACCAGCGGCAGGCCGATGCGTGCCACGAACTGGCGCACCAGCGTGATCATGGAGCCAGTCAGCAGGGCCAGCAGCACGCCGCCCCACAGCAGCGTGGTGATGATCTTGGCCATGGCGGGGTCCAGGTTCAACCCCAGTGCCTGCTGCGCAATGGCCACCGAGCCTTCGCTCATGATCACGATTTCGAAGGTGGTCCAGCCGACCAGTTGCACAATGTTGAGCACAATGGGCAACTTGGCAAAGGCGCTGCCGTAAGTGTGGTGCATCAGGCCGGCGCTGGACAGACCACTGGCGGCACCCACGCGAGCGGTCCAGCCCAGCAGGGCGGAGCCGATGAGGGAGCCGATGACGATGGCCAGCACCGCGTCGCGCGTGCCCATGCCGGGCACCAGGTAGGCGCCCACCTGCATCACCAGCAGGCCCACGCCCAGGCTGAACCAGAGCGAGGCGTGGGCGTTCCAGGCGAACACCCGGTCTTGGGTGGGGATGGGGGTCAGGGCTTGGTTGACGGCCCCGGGGTCGTGTGTTGCCATGCAATGTTTCCAGACAAAGTGCAGGCAGGGGGCGGTGTTCGCAGAACAAAGCTTCCCTGCGCGAGGATTACCTCAACAGGTTCAAAGGGACTTTCTCAGTCGCCGGCCGGTGGGCACGGCAACACCCCTAGCGTGTTGACTTCGGGTCAGAAGTCAGGCGTTGATTCTAACGGGGGCCTTACTTGGCCCAGCAACTGGTGCAGGCGCGGGCTGGTGGTGGTGTACTGCAGCAGCACGCGCTCGTCCGGACGCAGGTATTCGGCGGCGGCGAAGGCAGCCAGCGTGGCTTCGTGGAAGGCACACACAATGAGCTTGCGTTTGCCGAGGTAGGTGTTGATGTCACCCACGGCAAAGATGCCGGGGGCGCTGGTGGCAAAGCGCTCGGTGTCCACCACCAGCTGTTTGCGTTCCAGAGCCAGGCCCCAGTCGGCCACCGGCCCCAGTTTGGGGCTCAGGCCCAGGCGCGGCAGGAAGGCGTCCAACGGCAGGCGCTCGGTGGTGTCTTCGGGTGTGGCCAGTTGCAGTGCCTGCAGGCGCGGGGCGAGCGTGCCTGAGGTTTCCAGACCCACAGGCTGGCCGAGGCGCAAAGTGAGGCGGCCGCTGGCCAGCGCGGCTTGCACCGCCTGTTCCAGCGCGGGTTCGACCTTGAAACGGTCGGTGCGGTGCAGCAGGGTGACGCTGGCGCATGGGTCGCCGTGGGCCAGCCCGAGTGCGGTGTCCAGCGCGGCCTCGTCGCCACCCATGACCACCACGTGCTGGCCAGCCAGGGTTTGCGCGGGTACCGCGTGGTAATGCACCTGGGTGCCTTCAAAAGCCGCCAAGCCTTCGACCTGCACCTTGCGCGGCACAAAAGCGCCCACGCCCGCCGCTATGAACACGGTTCGGGTCAAGAAGGTGTGCCCAGCGCTGGTGGTCAGCAGCCAGCGGCCATCGGGCTGGCCTTGCAGTGTCTGGACCTGCTGGCCCAGGTGCATCGGGGTCTGGAACGGCGCGATCTGTTCCAGCAGGCGGGCCGTCAGTTCACGGCCGCTGCATTGCGGGATGCCGGGGATGTCGTAGATCGGTTTGTCGGCGTACAGTTCGGCGCATTGGCCGCCCGGGTGGGGCAGGGCGTCGATGAGGTGGGCAGAGATGCCCTGCAGGCCGAGCTGGAACGCCTGGAACAGCCCGGCTGGGCCGGCGCCGATGATGACGGCGTCGGTTTCCAACATACTGGCTCAGCGTTGCAGCAGGTT
>CAYQTH010000104.1:5164-6578 GCA_964420415.1 uncultured Macromonas sp.
CCTTGCGCTTGGTGATGCTCTTCCAGTTGGGCAGCAAGGCCAGTTCGGCGTTGATCTTGATCATGTGCTGCTGGTCGCGCGGCACATCTTCTTCGGCGTAGATGGCGCTGACTGGGCATTCGGGGATGCACACGGCGCAGTCGATGCACTCGTCAGGGTCGATGGTGAGGAAGTTCGGGCCTTCGCGGAAGCAGTCGACGGGGCAAACGTCCACACAGTCGGTGTACTTGCAGGCGATACAGGCTTCGGTAACAACGTGGGTCATGGTGTTGCGGCTGCCAGGGCAGCAATTCTAAAAAACAGGCTCACGGGCCACCCCGGTGCCAGCAGGCCGGCTGGGGTAAACCCGTGATTTTATTGGCAAATGTGCGTTGCGGGCAAACGCTTCAGTTCACCAGCACGGCGCCCGAGGTTTTGTGGCTGGCGGTGTCCACCAGAATCAATGCCCCCAGCACGCGCGATTGCGTGAACGGCACGGCAGGTACGGCTTCCTGCAGCAGCAGTTCCACGTGGCCGATGGCGTTCGGGTCCAGGTGGTCGGAGTCCTGTTCGGCCAGGGTGTTGATGTCGAGCTTGTGCACCACGCGCTTGACCTTGGCCTTGACCCAGCGGTGGCCGTGCAGCGCCCAGTAAACGCGGCCAGCCACCAGGGGTTCGTCGTCCATCCAGGCCACGGTGGCGGACAGTTCCTTGTGGCCGGGGTAGGGGCTGACGGCGGCCGGGGTGTCGAAGTCGTCCTCGGCGACCGTCGTCGCCACCGGAGCAGCGAGGATCCAGTCGCCGCGCGACACGTCCACCTCGCGGTCCAGCACGATGCCTGCGTTGTGGCTGGCTTCAACCGTTTTGGCCTGGCGGGTGGCGCTCAGCACCTGGGCCACCACGGCCTTCTGGCCGCTGGGGAACACCTGCACTTCGTCGCCCGGCTGCACGCGGCCGGTGGCCAGGCGGCCCCAGAAAATGCGGCGGCCCTGGCTGGTCACGTTGCTGTCGTGCTGCTTTTCCACCCACTGCACAGGGAAGGCGATGGGGGCCTCGGCCTCGGCCGGGGTGTTGGGCAGCTTTTCCAGAATCTGCAGCAAGGTGGGGCCGTTGTAGCCGCACCAGCCGAAGTTGGTGACGTCCACCACGTTCCAGCCCTTGAGGGCGGAAACCGGCACAGTGGCCGTGACGGGAATGCCCGCGTCCTGCGCGAACGCGTTGAGCGCGGCGCTGATGTGTTGGAACGCCACACTGGCGTCATCCACGGCGTCCAGCTTGTTGACGGCGAACACGATGCTGGGCACGCGCAGCAGCTTGCACAGCAAGGAGTGGCGGCGCGTTTGCGGCAGCAGTTGCAACTTTGGGTTGGCCCAGTCCAGCTTGGTGGAATCCACCAGCACCACCGCGGCATCGGCGCTGGAGGCGGCCGTGACCA
>CAYQTH010000105.1:0-6545 GCA_964420415.1 uncultured Macromonas sp.
TGCCGCTGTACAGACGCGGCAGGCGGCGGAACACGGTGGGGCGGTTTTGCGGGTCGTCGTGCGTTACCACCTCACCCGCAGGCTTGTGGTAAGCCAGTACTCGCGGCGGCGGCGGCGCGATGCGCACTTTGATCGGTTTGCCGTTGATCTTGACCGAGTCACCGAACTGGATGCGCTGGCCGATGTGCGCAGGCTCGCCATTCACCGAAATGCGGCCTTCCAGGATCAACTGCTCCATTTCCAGGCGCGAACCCAACCCAGCCTGGGCCAGCACCTTGTGCAGCTTGGGCGCATCGGCTTGGGGTTGCAGCACGCGTTTGGTCGGCAACGGCGTTTCATCCTGCTGCTCAGCATCGAACTCGCCGGACACGACTTGCTGGAACAGCGCCTCTTCCGAATCACCTTCAGGCACAGCGTCGGAGGAATGCCGTGGAAGTGCAGCCGTGGTGTCGTTTGTGTCGGGCGGAGAGGCTTGGTCTTCAGTGCTCATGGGTATCACATTTGGCCGTCGAGCGGCATATTGGCGTCATCGAGAGCCGACGTCGCTTCGGGTTCTTGTTCTTCGGCCAAAAGGGGCCGCTCCTCGGGCGCCGCATCAGCGCCTGCTATGTCGAAATCGAGGGTTGCCACGGCATTCTCTGGCAGTTCCCCGACTTGCAGAGGCGGCAAAGCATCCAGCGACGGCAAACCCAAGTCATCCAGGAACTGGCGCGTGGTGGCATACAGCGCCGGTCGCCCCACGGTTTCGCGGTGCCCAATGACTTCCACCCACCCACGGTCCTCCAGTTGCTTGAGGATGGCAGAATTGATCGTGACGCCACGAATATCCTCCATATCGCCACGCGTCACTGGTTGCCGGTAAGCCACAATGGCCAGAGTCTCCATCACAGCACGGCTGTATTTGGGGGGCTTCTCGGGATGCAGCCGTTCCAGAAAGGGCCGCATCTCCGGTCGGCTTTGAAAACGCCACCCCGTTGACACGCACACCAATTCAACGCCTTTGGGGATCCAGGCCTGCTGCAGGTTGGTCAGCATCAGGCGCAGGGTATCGTGCGACACGGCCCCTTCAAACAGCACAGCCATGTCGCGCAAGGACAAGGGCTCTTGCGCGCAAATAAGAGCAGTTTCGAGGATGCGCTGAGCATCCGCGGTATTCATGGTCGTGGGTCCGTGAGGTCAAAGCGCCGACCGCCCTGGGCTCGGCTGGGTGGTTCAGGTCGCATCCACCTGCCACAGATGATCTAGATTGTAATGCAGCCCCGCCGTCTGCACCGCCTGCGCTACATCATTCGGCAACCTGCTTTCCAGGCGCAGCGTCTGCCCAGTGATGGGATGCGCAAGCACCAGCCGGTGCGCGTGCAAAGCTTGGCGTTGCATGCCCAGCAACGGCTTGCCACCGTAGACCGTATCCCCGACCAGCGGACACCCCAACCAAGCCATGTGCACACGGATCTGATGGGTGCGACCGGTATGCAGCTTGCACCCCACCCAGACCAGGTCATTGCCCTGGTCCAGCACACGTACCTGCGTCTGTGCCGGTTTGGCCGCTGCATTCTCGGCGGGCAGCACCGCCATGCGCAAACGGTTACGTGGATCGCGCCCAATGGGCTGGTTCACCAGCACCTCATCACCCTGCCGCCACCGTCCATGCGCCAGCGCAACGTAAATGCGATGCACCTGCCGCTGGGCGATCATGCGCACCAGGGCATCCACTGCGGCCTGGGTCTTGCCCACCAGCATCAGTCCGCTGGTGTCTTTGTCGAGACGGTGCACGATGCCCGCGCGTGGCAAGCGACTGGCGGCCGCATGGTAGGCCAGCAAGGCATTGAGCAAAGTGCCCGTCCAATTGCCTGCGGCGGGATGCACCACCAGACCCGCAGGCTTATCGACCACCAGCAAATGCTCGTCCTCATAGCAAACCGTCAGAGGCATTACTTCGGGCAAAAAGGCTTGGGCCTGCGCGGTAGGCCGCAACTCCACCCTGATCCGATCAGCGGCTTTGATTTTGCTGGCCGCCTTGTGAACGGTTCGGCCATTGAGCGCCACCGCGCCCTCTTCCATCAGGTGTTGAAAGTAGCCCCGCGAGAACTCTGGACATTGCTCAGCCAGGTATTTGTCCACCCGCGTTCCATGCGCCTCCAGCGCAACGGCAAACGTGCGCTCTTCCAGCGACACATCCAGCTCATCCGCTTCTTCTCCCCCCCAGCCCAACGGCTGGTCTGTTGCAGTTGGCCGCAGGGTAAGGGGCACCGATATAATTTCTTGAGTCAATCCGCTGTTCCTGCTGCTACAAAGGTGTACGCACGATGTTTCTGTCTCGATTATCCGCTGTGTCCCTCAAAGGTGGCTCACTGACCGCTGCAGCCCTGGCCCTGGTTCTTGCAGGTTGTGCCAGCAGCCCCAAAAAACCTGTGGACGAAACCGCCACCTGGAGCCCGAACAAGATTTACGCCGAAGCCATCGACGAACGGGATCATGGCAGTCCGGAAAAAGCCATCGGCCTCTTTGAGAAACTCGAAGGGCGCGCCGCCGGCACCCCTCTGGCACAGCAAGCACAACTTGAAAAAGCTTACCTGCACCACCGGCAACGCGAACAAGCGCAGGCCATTGCCACCCTGGATCGGTTCATGAAGTTGCACCCGACCAGCCCGGCCATGGATTACGCCCTCTACCTCAAGGGCATCGTCAACTTTAACGACAACCTGGGGCTGTTCGGCTCCATTGCACGCCAGGACTTGTCTGAACGAGACCAAAAATCCGCCAAAGAGTCGTTTGAGGCCTTCAAACAACTGGTGGAACGCTTCCCTGAATCAAAATACACGCCAGATGCCAGTTTGCGGCTGACCTACATCGTCAACTCACTGGCGCAATCAGAAGTTCATGTCGCCCGCTATTACTATTCGCGCGGTGCCTACGTGGCAGCCATTAGCCGTGCCCAGACTGCGGTGTCTGACTACCGTGGCGTGCCCGCAGCAGAGGAAGCACTTTACATCATCATGCTGTCTTACGAGGCGCTGCAAATGCCCGACCTCGCCAAGGATGCACGCCGCGTTCTGGAAACCAATTTCCCCAAGAGCGGCTACCTGACGGAAGGTTTTAAAACCCAGCAGTCGCCCTGGTGGCAAATGTGGTGATACGCAGCGGCAACCACCCCCACTTAGCATTCACCCGATGTCCTGCGGCTACCGCATCGTTGCTGCGACCGGACTCGATCCTGGCGACCGTGCCTACCAGCAAGACCAACTTTGTCTGATCGCGCACCCCCAGTACCCAGGTTGCTTGCTCGGGGTGGTGGCGGATGGCATGGGAGGCCGCAGTGGCGGGCGCAAAGCCGCTGATCAAGTGATGCTGACCGCCCAGCAACTGTTCAAACGCTACGATGCGCAAACCGACGATCCCGCTGCTTTTTTGGCACGGCTGGTAGATGAAGCGCACATCGTCATCAAGCTGATCGCTATTTCTGCCGAGGAAGAACCGCACAGCACAATTGCGGCTTTTTTGCTGCAGCCAGGCGGGGACTGTCACTGGCTGCACTCTGGTGATTCTCGGCTTTACCACTTCCGCCAGGCAGACATGCTGACACGCACCCTGGATCACTCATACGTGCAACAGCTGGTCGAGCATGGCGAGTTGTCTTCAGAAGCAGCCCGTGACGACACCCGGTCAAACATCCTTATCAGTTGCCTGGGTGGTACACAGTTGCCGCAAACCAGTCCTCACGTCGCCATGATGCAACCTGGTGATTCCCTGTTGGCCTGCAGCGATGGCCTCTGGCACCACTTCAGCGACGCTGAACTGGGCAATATCCTGGTCAGTCTGACGCCGCGTGAGACATGCGAGTTTTTGGTACAAAAAGCACGCAAACGCGCGGCAGGGCGCAGCGACAACATCGCGGTGATCGTGGTGAAATTTGAACCGCTGGATTGACAGACAACCCAAACGACCCACAGGCCATCAAGAAATCGCTTACGTGAGCGAAGTGTCCACGTCGCGCCGTTCCAACGACAAGTATTCCTGCGACTGCATTTCGTTCAACCGCGACACGGTACGTGGGAATTCGTGCGCCAGCGGACCTTCGGTGTAGAGCTCTTCCGCGGGCACCGCGGCCGACAGGATCAGCTTGACACGGCGGTCGTACAGCACATCCACCAGCCAAGTGAAACGCCGCGCTTGCGACGCCATGTTCACGGGCATGTGGGGCACATTGCTCAGCAGCACCGTATGGAACTGGGTAGCGATTTCCAGGTAGTCGTTCTGTGAACGCGGGCCGCCGCACAAGGTTCTGAAATCGAACCAGACCACACCTCCCGCACGGCGGATGGCGCGGATTTCACGCGCCTCGATGTGCAGCACCGGACTCTCATCGTGCGCCTCGGCCAAGCGGCTGAAGGCATCTTCCATTTCCCGTTCGGTTTCCGGCCCCAAAGGCGTGTGAAACAGCTTGACGTGCTCCAGTGCGCGGCGCCGGTAATCGGTGCCGTTGTCCACGTTGAGCACCTCCATGGTGTCTTTCAACAGCTCAATGGCGGGCAGGATACGGTCGCGGTGCAAGCCGTCGGGATACAAACCGTCTGGATGGAAGTTGCTGGTGGTCACCATGCCGATGCCGTATTTCTGCATCGCTTCCAGCAGGCGGTGCAGGATCATGGCGTCGGTCACGTCGGCCACATGGAACTCGTCAAAACAGACCAGGCGGTAGCGCCGGGACATGCGCTTGCCCAGTTCATCCAGCGGGTTGACGATACCTTGCATGTCCGCCAGTTCGCGGTGCACCTCACGCATGAATTCATGAAAATGCAGGCGCGTTTTGCGGCGCAGCGGCACGGCGTTGTAGAAGCAATCCATCAGGAAGCTCTTGCCGCGCCCCACGCCGCCAAACATGTACACACCACGCGGAATGGGCAACCGGTTGATGAGCTTCTTGAAACGGTTGGAGCGCCGCTGCTTGAAGTCCGTCCATTCCGCCGCGCAGCGTTCCAGCGCTTCCACAGCGCGCAATTGCGCCGGGTCGCTCTGGTAGCCACGCACCTTCAGTTCTGCCTCATAGGCAGCACGCACCGGCCCCATGTCTGGGGCCGGTAATTCCTGACTGACCGTCATTGCTGGCTGTGCCGACTCAGAAGTTCAGCGTCCGCTTGTCCACCGCCAGCGCGGCTTCCTTGGTCGCTTCGCTCAGGGATGGGTGGGCGTGGCAGATGCGCGCGATGTCTTCGGCCGAGGCCTTGAATTCCATCGCCACCACGGCTTCGGAAATCAGCTCCGACGCCATCGGGCCGATGATGTGCACGCCCAGGATCTCGTCGGTCTTGGCGCAAGCCAGGAACTTGACGAAACCGGTGGTGTCGCCCAGGGCACGTGCGCGACCGTTGGCCAAGAAGGGGAACTGCCCAGCCTTGTATTCAACGCCCTCTGCTTTCAACTGCTGCTCGGTCTTGCCAACCCAGGCAATTTCCGGGCTGGTGTAGATGACCCAAGGAATGGTGTTGAAGTTGACATGCCCATGCTGGCCAGCGATACGCTCGGCCACGGCCACGCCCTCTTCTTCCGCCTTATGGGCCAGCATGGGGCCGCGCACCACATCACCCACCGCCCACACACCGGGCAGGTTGGTCTTGCACTCGTCGTCCACCACGATGGCGCCGCGCTCGTCCAGCTTCAAGCCCACGGCCTCGGGGTTCAGGCCAGTGGTGTTGGGCACACGGCCAATGGAGACGATCAGCTTGTCCACGTCCAGCGTCTGGGCTTCGCCCTTGGCATTGGTGTAGACCACGCTCACGCCCGCCTTGCTGTTTTTGATCTCACCGATCTTGGCACCCAGTTCGATTTTCAACCCTTGTTGTTTGGTGAAAATCTTGAAGGCCTCCTTGGCCACGCCTTCGTCTGCCGCCCCCAGGAAGGTGGGCAACGCTTCAAGCACGGTCACGTCTGCGCCCAGGCGGCGCCAGACGGAGCCCATTTCGAGGCCGATCACGCCAGAACCAATCACACCCAGCTTTTGCGGCACGGCACCGATGCGCAGTGCGCCGTCGTTCGACAGGATGTTCTCCTCGTCGAACGCCACGCCTGGGAATGCGCGCGCGCTGGACCCAGTGGCCACGATCACTTGCTTGGCGGTGATGCTTTCCTCGGCAGCTCCAGCCACCTTCAGTTCGTAAGCGCCATCCGTGGCGGCCACAAAGGAACCACGGCCGTGGAAGAAGGTGATCTTGTTCTTCTTGAACAGGTACAGGATGCCGTCGTTGTTCTGCTTCACGACCAGGTCTTTGCGCGCCACCATCTTGGCCACGTCCATCGACACCTCGCCGGTGCTGATGCCATGATCGGAGAAATGGTGCTTGGCGTGCTCAAAATGCTCGGACGACTGCAACAGAGCCTTGGACGGAATGCAACCCACGTTGGTGCAGGTGCCGCCAGGCGCCGGGCCGCCCTTGGCGTTGGTCCACTCGTCGATACAGGCGACCTGGAAGCCCAGTTGTGCGGCACGGATGGCAGCCACGTAGCCGCCGGGGCCGCCACCGATGACGACCACGTCAAATTGCTTGCTC
>CAYQTH010000106.1:0-6542 GCA_964420415.1 uncultured Macromonas sp.
CCCCATCACAGGTGCGGTGATCGTGACCACCCCGCAGGACATTGCCCTGCTGGACGCGCGCAAAGGCGTGCGCATGTTCGAAAAAGTCGGGGTGCCCATTCTGGGCGTCGTGGAAAACATGGCGGTGCATGTGTGCACCCATTGCGGCCATGTAGAACACATTTTTGGCGAAGACGGCGGCAAGCGCATGGCGGCCGATTTTGGCGTGCCGCACCTGGGTTCGCTGCCACTGAACCTGAGCATCCGCTTGCAGGCCGACAGCGGCACACCCACGGTCGCCGCCGAGTCGGACGGCGACATCGCTGCGCTCTACAAGTCGGTGGCGCGCCGGGTGGCCGTGGCCGTGGCCGACCAGGCCAAGGACTATTCCAGCAAATTCCCCACCATCACCGTTTCCAAGAACACCTGACGCGCGGGGTGGGTCACCACACCGTGTCGCGGCGCACGGCCACTTCGGCGCCGCCATCCACGAACAGCACCTGGCCGCAGACGGCGCTGTTTTGCGGGCTCAGCAGCCAGGCCATGGCTTCCGCCAGTTCGCGCGGCTGCAGGTCGCGGCCCATCGGGCGGGGCATGAAACTTTCCACTTGTGCCCGCACTTCCGGGTTGTCCACGATGTTCTGCGTCATGTGGGTGGCCACCAGCCCAGGTGCCACGCCATTGAGCAGAATGCCCGCGCCCAGCCAGTCTGCCGAAACTGCATTCAGGCGCAGCCAGCGCGCCAAGGCGGCCTTGGTGGTAGCGTAGGTGCTGGGCGGGTTTTCTCGTTGGGCAATGTCCACGGCCAGGGCTTCGTCGTTGGCCAGCATGGCGTTTTCCAGTGCCGGGTGGCGTTCCTGGATGGAAGCCCATGAGGTGACCGCCACCGCTCTGGGTGCTGGGCTCTGGGCCAGCATGGGGCGCAGGCCTTCCAGGGTGGCCAGGGCGCCAAAATAGTTCACTTGCACAATGGGGCCGGGCGGCGCTGGCACCGACAGACCGGCACAAGCCACGATGCCGTCCAGCTTGCCGCCGCAGGCTTGCCGCACCCCGTCGACCATAGCCTGGCGGCCCGCCGGGGTGGACAGATCGGCGCAAACATCACCCTCGCGCAAATCGATGCGGACGACGCGATGGCCATACTCTTCCAGCAATTGCGCTGACGCTTTTCCAATGCCCGATGCGGTGCCGGTGACGGCAATGGTTCTTTTCATTGTGGGTGTTTTTCTGAAAACAAGGTGGTAGTTGACCAGTATACGAATATCGTGCGAATGCACCGCCTAGGGGTTTGCGCTAACCTTGCGGTATGAATGCTGTTGTCGCTTCGTTTTGGGTCATAGGCTGGCGCGCGTTGTGGCGTGACTGGCGCGCAGGTGAGTTGCGTGTCCTTGTGTTGGCCGTGTCGCTGGCTGTGGCTGCGCTTACTGCCGTGGGGTTTTTTGCCGACCGCCTGCAGGGCAGTTTGCAGCGAGACGCCCGCGCCCTGCTCGGGGGCGACACAGTGCTGCGCAGCGACCACGCTTTGCCCGAAGCGTTCCGCCAGCATGCCCAACAACTGGGCTTGCGCAGCACGCAGATGCTCGATTTCCCCACCATGGCGCGCGCAACCGATGCCGATGGCGGTGTGGCCCGTCTCGTGGCGCTCAAAGCGGTAGAGGCGGGCTACCCGCTGCGCGGTCAATTCCTGGTGGCGGCAGAGCCCCAGGCGGCGGAGCAGGTGGCCACTGGCATACCCGTGCCAGGAACGGTCTGGGTGGATGCGGCGCTGCTCGGGGCACTCAATCTGCAAGTGGGGCGTACCCTGCTGCTGGGGGAGGCGGCGTTGCGCATAGAACGCGTCATCGTGCAGGAGCCCGACCGAGGGGCGGGCTTCATGGCGTTCGCGCCGCGTGTGCTGGTCAATACGCAGGACTTGCCTGTGACCCAACTGGTCCAGCCTGCCAGCCGCCTGAACTACCGTTTCGCGGTGGCTGGCGCCGAGTCTCAGGTGAGTGCTTTTGAACAATGGGCCTCCCAGACGGTGGACAGTGCGGCCTTGCGTGGGGTGCGCACGGAGTCGCTGGCCAGTGGCCGTCCCGAAATGCAGCAAACCCTGGGCCGTGCAGAAAAATTCCTGAACCTGGTGGCTTTGCTGGCCGCCTTGCTCAGTGCTGTGGCGGTAGGTATCGCCGCGCGCGCTTATGCCGCACGTCATTTGGATGATTGCGCCATGCTGCGGGTGCTGGGTCTGTCGCAGGCTGTCATGGCCCGCGCGTACACGTTCGCATTTGCCCTGGCGGGGCTGGGGGCCGGGGCGCTGGGTGTGCTGCTGGGCTACGGGGTTCACCATGCATTCGTGGACTTGCTGGCCGGTTTGGTGCCGGGCGATTTGCCTGCTCCAAGCGTTTGGCCTGCTGTGTACGGCGGCGGGGTAGGGCTGACCCTCATGCTGGCTTTTGGGCTGCCGCCAGTATTGCAACTGGCACGTGTGCCGCCTTTGCGAGTCATCCGGCGTGACCTGGGCCAAATCAAACCCGCTTCATTGCTGGTGTTCTCCCTGGGGGCGGGCGGTTTTGCTGCGCTGTTGCTGGCCACCAGCCGGGACCTTACTCTGGGCGCCATCGCCGTGGGCGGCTTTGCGGTGGCGGTGCTGGTGTTTGCGGCGGCCAGTTACCTGCTGCTGCGCCTGCTGGGGGCCTGGGTGCAGCGAGGCCGCGGGCCACGCTGGCTGCGGCTGGCGGCCCGCCAGTTGACGGCCCGGCCCGCCTACGCTGTGGTGCAGGTCAGCGCCTTGTCGCTGGGGCTGTTGGCCCTGGTGCTGCTGGTGCTGCTGCGCACCGACCTCATCGACAGCTGGCGCCAGGCTGCTCCGCCCGATGCCCCCAACCGCTTCGTCATCAACATCCAGCCCGAGCAGGCCGAGCCGTTTCAGGCCCAACTGCGGCAGCAGGGGGTGACACAGTTTGACTGGTACCCCATGATCCGTGGCCGACTTGTTGCTATCAACGGGCGCACGGTCAAACCGGGCGACTATGTGGATGACCGTGCCCAGCGCCTGGTGGACCGCGAATTCAACCTGTCTTACAGCGCCCAGCGGCCCCAGCACAACCCGGTGGTGGCCGGGCGCTGGCAGGACAACCAGGCGGACTCCCTTAGCGTAGAAACCGGGTTGGCCGAAACGCTGGGCCTGAAGCTGGGCGACCGGCTGACTTTCGATATTGCTGGCGTGCCGCACGAAGCCGCCATCACCAGCCTGCGCCGGGTGGATTGGGGTTCGATGCGTGTCAACTTCTTTGCCCTGTTCACTGCAGCGCAGATGCCAGACGTGCCCTTGACGTACATCACTGCCTTCCGGGCACCTACCGACCTTGGCTTTGACAACGCGCTGGTGCACGCTTTCCCCAATGTCACTAACGTGGACATGAGCAGTTCGCTGCAACAGGTGCAGCGCGTGCTGGGGCAGGTGGTTCGCGCGGTGGAATTGCTGTTTGCCTTCACGCTGGCCACCGGTCTGGTGGTGCTGTTTGCCGCGCTCACGGCCACACGCCATGAACGCGAACGTGAGTGGGCCATCTGGCGCGCCTTGGGCGCACAGTCACGGCTGCTGCGGCAGGTACAACGGGCCGAGCTGCTGGGGGTAGGGGTGCTGGCGGGTGTGCTGGCGTCGGCGGTGGCCGTGGCGGTGGGCTGGGCGCTGGCGCGTTTTGCATTTGAATTTCCCTGGGCACCTTCGCCCTGGGTGCCGCTGTTGGGAGGTTTGGCCGGTGCGTTACTGGCGCTGGCGGCAGGTTGGTGGGGCCTGCGCGGGGTGTTGCGCACACCTGTGGTGCAAACGCTGCGACAGGCGGCCGAATGAGCGCGGTGAACAGGGCGGCTTTCCTTGACCGCACTCAAGCACAACCCTGTGTGGACCGGGTATAAATCTGGCATGCAAATTCAGGACCCTCCTCCCCAGCATGCCGCTGGCCAGTCCATGACCCCCTATGAACGGCTGGGGGGCGAGGCCGCTGTGCAGCGGCTGGTGGACCGTTTTTACGATCTGATGGAACTGGAGCCGGCCTACCGAGAACTGCGTGCCACCCATACCGATATGGAGCGGGCGCGGCAGCACCTGTTCTGGTTTCTGTGCGGCTGGCTGGGCGGCCCGCAGCATTACGTCGAAAGGTTCGGGCACCCGCGCCTGAAAATGCGGCACATGCCGTTCAAGATTGGTGTGCGTGAGCGGGATCAGTGGGTGGTCTGCATGGACCAGGCCATGCGCGAAACCAATGTTCCGCAAGAACTGATCAACCGCCTGAACCAGAGCTTTTTCCAGACCGCCGACTGGATGCGCAACCAGCCGGGCGCTTGAAGCCGTGTGGTTTTTGCGGCTTCAGTTCACGCGCGGTGAAGGCCGCAACAGCACCACCAGTGCTCCGGCGCCGCCTTCGGCCGGACGGGCTTGTACAAAGGCCATCACCTCGTTTTTTTGTACCAGCCAGCTGTGCACGCGGCTTTTCAGCACGGGCGTCTTGCCGGGTGAACCCAAGCCCTTGCCGTGTACCACCCGCACGCAGCGCAGCCCGTTCTTGTGCGCTTCGCGAATAAAGGTGGCCAAGGTCTGACGGGCTTCGCCGGTGCGTTGGCCATGCAAGTCCAGTTCCGCCTGAATGCTCCAGTCGCCCTGGCGCAGTTTGCGCACCACTTCCGGTCCCACGCCCGCGCGGCGGTAACTCAAATGCTCGTCAGTCAGAAGCAGGGTTTCGGCGTCGAATTCGTCGCTCAGAGCCTCGTGCATCACCGCTTGTTCGTCGCGGCGACGCTGCTGCGGCAGAGGCGAAGGAGGCGGCAGGTGTTGCACGTGCTTGCCGTGGTGTGGCAGGCGCTGTACTGCACCCACCGTGCGCTCGAACAACAGCCGGTCGTGCTCCTGGCGACGCAGAGCCTCTTGGCGCGCAGCTTCTTCGGCGGCACGTGCGGCGGCCAGTTGCGCGGCGCGGGTGTGCATCTCCTTGCGCAGGGTTTTCAACTCGGCCAGGGAACGCACTTTCATGTGCCTGATTGTCGCCCAGCCGGGCTGCCGCCCCAGGATTGCAGGGCTTTACACCAGCCCCATCTCCGCCATGGATCGGCAGCCGCCGGCGGTGACGACGAAGTGGTCCAGCACACGCACGTCCACCAGCGCCAGCGCGGCTTTTAATGTCTGTGTCAGGCTTTCGTCGGCGCGTGACGGTTCGGTCGCCCCGCTGGGGTGGTTGTGCGCCAGTACCACGGCGGCTGCGTGGTGGTGCAGGGCGCGCAGCACCACCTCGCGCGGGTAGACCGAGGTTTGCGACAAGGTGCCGCGGAACAGTTCTTCCAGTGCCAGCAGGCGGTGCTGGCTGTCCAGGAACAGCACGGCGAACACCTCGTGCGGTTTGTGGCCCAGGTGCAGTTGCAGGTAGTGCGCCACCGCCTGTGGCGAATCGAACATCGCCCGTTCCTGCAGTTCCTGCGCCAGGGCGCGACGTGCCAGCTCCACCACGGCCAGCAACTCGGCGCGTTTGGCCGGGCCCAGGCCTTTCACACTTTTCAAGGCGTCTGCGCCGCTGTGCAGCAAGCCTGCTACACCGCCGAAGCGGTCCACCAGTTCCTGCGCCAGCATTACCACGTTCTTGCCTTGTATGCCGGTGCGCAGCAGCAGGGCCAGCAGTTCGGCATCGCTCAAGGCGCCGGGGCCGCGTTGCAGCAGTTTCTCGCGCGGGCGCGCCTCGGCGGGCATGCCTTTGAGTGGCATGGCAACGGTGTTCATGCGGTTTTCCTCCCTTTTTTACAATAGCGGTTTTACCATCGAAATTCCCCGCCATGTCCCAGGTCGACGCCGGTTCCTTCCTTACCTTGCATTACCGCCTGAGCGGCCCGGACGGGCTGGAGGTCATCAACACCTTTGGTGGGCAGCCCGCCACGCTCAGCATGGGCGGGGGAGAGTTGTCACCCGCCATCGAGCAGCGTCTGATCGGCCTGGCAGAGGGCACGCATACCACGCTCGACCTGGCGCCCGGGGAAGCCTTTGGCGAACACCAGCCCGACATGGTGCAATGGGTGGCGCGGAAGCTGTTGAACCAACTGGGCGATCCGCATGAACAGTACGCCGTGGGCGACGTGGTGCAGTTCCCCACGCCCGACGGGCTGAGTAGCTACGCTGGTGCGGTGCGCGAAGTGCGTGCCGACGGCGCCGTGCTGTTCGACTTCAACCACCCGCTGGCGGGCCAGCCGGTGCGTTTCGAGGTGCAACTGATCGGGGTGCTGTGATGACCGACGCAGCAAAGGAAGTCCTGTTGGCCGAACCGCGCGGCTTCTGTGCAGGCGTCGAACGAGCCATCGACATCGTGGAAAAGGCCCTGGCCAAGTTTGGCGCGCCCATCTACGTGCGGCACGAAATTGTGCACAACACCCATGTTGTCAACGATTTGAAGGCGCGCGGCGCCATCTTCATCGAAGAACTGGGTGACGTGCCGCCCGGTGCCACGCTGGTGTTCAGCGCCCATGGTGTGAGCCGGGCCGTGCAGCAGGAGGCGGCCGCGCGCGGCTTCCAGGTGTTCGACGCCACCTGTCCACTGGTGACC
>CAYQTH010000107.1:0-6497 GCA_964420415.1 uncultured Macromonas sp.
GCCGACGACCCCTTTGTGCGCGCCGCCTTGCAGGACACCGACCGCCGGGTCGGCGAAGGCAAACCAGTGGCGCCCAGCTTCCTGCTCGCCTGCGTGCTGTGGCAGGACGTGCGCGAAGGCTGGAACCAGCGCCTCAAGGGCGGCGTGCCGCCGTTCCCGGCGCTGCAGGAATCGGTCGACGTGGTGTTCGACGCCCGCATCGGCGACGTGTCGGGTCGCGGCAAGCTGGGCGCCGACATGCGTGAAATTTGGCTGATGCAGCCGCGTTTCGACAAACGCACCGGTTCCTCGCCGTTCTCGCTCGCCGACCAGCCGCGCTTCCGCGCCGGTTTCGACTTCCTGCGCCTGCGCGCCCAGGTCGGCGAACTGGAAGAGGAGTTGGCCCACTGGTGGGAAACCTTCAGCACCGCCAGCGACACCGTGCGCCAGGACATGGTTGATGCAGTCCGACTGGCGCAACAGCAGCGCATCCGCAGCGGAGCCAAGGGGGGCGCGAAGTCCGCTGGCAAACCGGGTGTCCGCGGCCCCCGCGTGTTCCGCGCCCCGACCGAAGACGCCACAGTGGATGCTGACGCCAGCGAATCTACCGACTCCACTGAATCCGATCAGTCAGCCATGCCCGAGGATGGCAGCGCCCCAGCCAAAAAGCGCCGTCGGCGCCGCCGCAAGCCCAATACCGGCGAGCCGGGCGGGGGCGATGCACCTGACTACGGGGCCGACGCTTGACCCCAGTGACCAGCCTGGCTAGGGCGCAGCCGGTCAACGCCTACGTGGCCCTGGGGGCGAACCTGGGGGATGCAACGGACACGGTGAACCTAGCCTTGCAAGCGTTGGACAGTCTGCCGCAGACCAGGCTGGTGCGCGCTTCGCGCCTGTACCGCACGGCGCCCTGGGAAGCCAGCGGGCCGGATTTCATCAACGCCGTGGCGCAGGTGAGCACTACCTTGGCGCCTCACGCCATGCTGGCGGCCTTGCAGGCGCTGGAACTGCAGGCCGGGCGCGAACGCCCTTACCGCAACGCCCCCCGCACCCTGGACCTGGATTTGCTGCTCTATGGTGAGCAGACCATCCACAGCGACTCTCTGGAGGTGCCGCACCCACGCATGTGGGAGCGCGCCTTCGTGCTGGTGCCGCTGGCCGAAATCGCGCCTGAACGGGTGCCTGCCGAGGCTTTGCAGGCGGTGGCGGGTCAGCCCATAGACCGTTTGTAAAACTGGGTTCTCAAGGCGCCAGCCGCTGGCGCACCCATTGCCCCTGCTCCAGCGTGTACAGCAGCCGGTCGTGCAGCCGGCTCTTGCGCCCTTGCCAGAACTCCCAGCGGTCGGGTACCAGGCGGAATCCGCCCCAGTGCGGCGGGCGCGGCGGGTGCAGCAGGAACTGTGCGCCGTACTTGGTGGCGTTCGCCACCAGCACGCCCCGGCCCGAAATCACCTGGCTTTGCGGGCTGGCCCAGGCGCCAATGCGGCTGTCCAGCGGGCGGCTCTTGAAATAGGCGTCGCTTTCCGCATCGCTCACCTTCTCCACGCGGCCTTCAATGCGCACTACGCGCTCCAGCTCCACCCAGTGGAACTGCAGTGCGGCAAACGGGTTGCCCGCCAGTTCGCGGCCCTTGCGGCTGTCGTAATTCGTGTACCAGACAATGCCTTGCGCGTCGTAACCCTTGATCAGCACCACCCGCGTGCTCGGGCGCAGGTGGTGGTCCACCGTGGCCACCGTCATGGCGTTCGGCTCTGGCACCTCGCTTTTCACGGCTTCGTTGAACCACTGGTCGAACTGTTGCAGTGGGTCGGCGTGCGAAGCATCCTCGCTCAGTTCGGCGCGTTCGTAGCTTTTGCGTAGGCTGGCTATATCCATGCTTGAAGTATAGGCACAGGTTCGGTGGTGGCGCACTAGAATCGGCGGCATTCCTGCTCCCTGTTCAAGATGCTTTCTTCTCCCGCCCCTGTTCCTGCCGCTGTCGATTTGCGCTCCCTCGCCCAATCGGGTCAAGTTCTGGAGGGGGTGGCACCCTTGGCGTCATTCGACCGCCTGATGTCGGATCAGCCGCCGCTGGCCGAAGCAGGTTTGTCAGCCGATGCTGGGTTCCAGTGGCAGGCGCACGCAGAATGGCGTGAACCTTTGCCCCACAGCCTGTCTGCGGACATCAAAGGCGGTGTTGCCAGTCAACCTCAGCTCTGGCTGCACGTGACTGTGCAGGGCGGGGTGCCGCAAACTTGCCAGCGGTGCCTGACGCCTTATGCAGAGTCTGTGTCAGTGGACCGTTGGTTCCGTTTTGTTGCCGACGAAACCACAGCACTGGCGCAAGACGACGAGAGTGAGGAGGACCTTCTGGTGTTCGAACCCCGTTTCGACCTGCGCAGTTTGCTAGAGGACGAGTTGTTGATGGCGCTCCCCCTGGTGCCCATGCACGCCATCTGTCCCAGACCGTTGCCCATGAGTGCCGGTGAGGCCGAATTGAGCGCTGTGTCGGAACGTCCGAATCCGTTTGCGGCGCTGGCGGCTTTGAAAGAAGGCAGCAAGCCAACTTGATCCAGACTAAATAGCTAGCTATAATTCAAGGTTTCGCGCGCTGGCCTGAAGTTGGGGGCTAGTGCAGCCTACCCCAAGCCACCCCATAGATTAGGAGCCAATCATGGCTGTTCAGCAAAACAAAAAGTCCCCTTCCAAGCGCGGTATGCACCGTTCGCACAACGCCTTGGATGTGCCCGGTGTGGCTGTTGAGCCCACCACTGGCGAAACACACTTGCGTCACCACATCAGCCCGAACGGTTTTTACCGTGGCCGTCAGGTGCTGAAAAACAAGTCCGAGGCTTGATCGGCGTTTCGCGCCTCGCCTTGCGAACCTGAGTTCGAGACCAAGCCCGCATGTACTGCATGCGGGCTTTTTTCGTCCATATCCACCTATGTGCCTGTTTCCATGAAAGTGCTTGAAGCATGATCACCATCGCGGTCGATTGCATGGGGGGTGACCACGGCCCTTCCGTGACCCTGCCGGCATGCGCGGCCTTTCTGTCCAGCCACCCCGACGCCCGGCTGGTGCTGGTGGGGCGTGCCGAACTCTGGTCAGCCTTGCCACCGGGGTTGGATGCGGCGCGCATCAGCACCGTCACGGCCAACGAGGTGGTCACCATGGACGACCCGGTGGAAGTGGCACTGCGGCGCAAGAAGGATTCGTCCATGCGCGTGGCCATCAGCCAGGTCAAGGACGGTGTGGCGCAGGTGGCCGTGTCGGCGGGCAACACCGGTGCGCTCATGGCGATTGCCCGTTATGTGCTCAAAACGCTGGACGGCATCGATCGCCCGGCCATTGCCACCCAGATGCCCAACGCCACAGGCGGTGCCACCACGGTGCTTGACCTGGGGGCGAATGTCGATTGCACAGCCGAGCACTTGCTGCAGTTTGCCGTCATGGGCTCGGCGCTGGTGGCGGCCACCGGCACCCAGTCGCCCACGGTGGGGTTGCTCAACATTGGCGAAGAAGTCATCAAGGGCAACGAGGTCATCAAACTGGCTGGGCAGTTGCTGCGCGAGGCCGGCTCCCGTGGCGACCTGAACTTCAAGGGCAACGTCGAGGGCAACGACATCTTCAAGGGCGTTGTGGACATCGTGGTGTGCGACGGTTTTGTGGGCAATGTGGCCCTCAAGGCCAGCGAAGGCCTGGCTTCCATGATCAGCGGCATGATCCGCCAGGAGTTCTCGCGCAGCGTATTCACCAAGCTGGCCGCTGTGGTGGCCATGCCGGTGCTCAACGCCTTCAAGCAGCGGGTGGACCACCGCCGCTACAACGGCGCCGCCCTGCTGGGTTTGCGCGGTCTGGTGTTCAAGAGCCACGGTTCGGCCGACGCGTTCGCCTTCGAGCGGGCCTTGGACCGGGCGTATGATGCTGCCCACAACCAGTTACTGGACAATGTGAAAACCCGGATTGCCCGCGCCGCGCCGCTGATGAAGGCCATTGAGCCCGCAGCCATGGCCACTGAAACCGCTTGAGGCATTCCCCGCCACACCACTATCCAAGATGAGACGTTATTCCCGCATCACAGGCACGGGCAGCTACCTGCCGCCGCGCCGCCTGACCAACGCCGACCTGGTGGCCCTGCTGGCCCAGCGCGGTGTCGAAACCAATGACGACTGGATCGTCGAACGCACCGGCATCCGCGCTCGCCATTACGCCGATGACGGCATGTTCGCCAGCGACCTGGGCCTGCAAGCCTGCCTGAAGGCGCTGGAGGCGGCGGGCCGCGAGGTGGCCGACATCGACCTCATCATCGTCGCCACCTCCACGCCAGACATGGTGTTCCCGTCCACGGCGTCCATCTTGCAGCGCAAGCTGAGCGAAACCGCCGCCGCCCAGGGCAAGCCCGGCGCTGCCGGTGGCGCCGCGTTTGACGTGCAGGCGGTGTGCAGCGGCTTCATCTACGCACTCACCGTTGCCGATGCCATGATCCAGACCGGTGCCGCCAAGCGCGCGCTGGTGGTGGGGGCGGAGGTGTTCTCGCGCATCCTCGATTTCAACGACCGCACCACCTGCGTGCTGTTCGGTGACGGTGCTGGCGCTGTGGTGCTGGAAGCCACCGAACACGACGGCTCTGGCCCGGCCGTGTTGGCCAGCGACATCCACGCCGACGGTCAGCACACCGGCATCCTGTGTGTGCCGGGCACCGTCAGCGGCGGCCAAGTCCTGGGCGACCCGCTGCTCAAGATGGACGGCCAGGCCGTGTTCAAGCTGGCCGTTGGTCTGCTGGAAGACGCGGCCCGTGCCGCCTTGGCCAAGGCGGGCAAGGTCGAGGCCGACATAGACTGGCTGGTGCCGCACCAAGCCAACATCCGCATCATGCAAAGCACCGCACGCAAGCTCAAAATGAGCATGGACAAGGTGATCGTCACCGTGCAAGACCACGGCAACACCTCGGCGGCGTCCATTCCGCTGGCGTTGGACCACGGTGTGCGCCATGGGCAAATCCACCCCGGCCAGACACTGATGCTGGAAGGCGTGGGCGGCGGCTTCACCTGGGGTGCCGTGCTGGTCCGCCTGTGATGTGCATCTTTGATTTTTTGAGACAGACAGAACAACCATGAGCACGTTTGCATTTGTTTTCCCCGGTCAAGGTTCGCAATCCGTTGGCATGCTGGACGCCTGGGGCGACCACCCCGTGGTGGTTGAAACCTTGAAGGAAGCCTCCGACGCGCTGGGCGAAGACGTGTCCAAGCTGATCCACGAAGGCCCGAAAGAAGCGCTGGCCCTGACTACCAACACCCAGCCGGTGATGCTGGTGGCCGGTGTCGCTGCCTGGCGCGTCTGGCGCGCCGAAGGCGGTGCGTTGCCCGCCGCCGTGGCCGGTCATTCCCTGGGCGAGTATTCCGCCCTGGTGGCCGCTGACGCGCTGACGCTGGCCCAGGCTGCTCCGCTGGTGCGCTTCCGTGCCCAGGCCATGCAGGATGCCGTGCCGGTGGGCGTGGGTGCCATGGCCGCCATCCTGGGCATGGACGCGGACAAGGTCAAGGCCTACTGTGCCGAAGCCCAAGCCACTTTTGCTGCTGGCAGCGGTGAAGTGGTAGAAGCCGTCAACTTCAACGACACCGCCCAGACCGTGATCGCTGGCACCAAAGCCGCCGTCGAAAAAGCCTGCGAAGTGCTCAAGGCCAACGGCGCCAAGCGCGCCTTGCCGCTGCCGGTGTCGGCCCCGTTCCATTCCAGCCTGATGAAACCCGCCGCTGAACGCCTGAAAGAGCGTCTGGCCACCACCGAGATCGCTGTGCCGCAGATCCCGGTGCTCAACAACATCGACGTGGCGGTGGAAACCGACGTGGCCCGCATCCGCGACGCGCTGTACCGCCAGGCCTTTGGCCCGGTGCGCTGGGTCGAGAGCGTGCGCGCCCTGAAGGTGCGTGGCGTGGCCAACGTGGTCGAGTGCGGCCCTGGCAAGGCGCTGACCGGCATGGTCAAGCGCATCGAACCCGAACTGGGGGCGGCCGCCCTGTACGACCCCGCCACCCTGGCCGAGGTCAAGGCCCTGCTGGCCTGAAACGCCGCCGCACCCGCTCCACAAGAACCACCGCAGAGGAATCCGTATGTCTGACACCACTTTCGCCGGTCAGGTTGCCCTGGTCACCGGCGCTTCGCGCGGTATTGGCGCCGCCATCGCCCAGGAACTGGCCAAGAAGGGCCTGAAAGTCATTGGCACCGCCACCACCGAAGACGGCGCGGCCAAGATCAGCCTGGCACTGGCCGGTCACGAAGGCTGCCGTGGCGCCAAACTCGATGTCAACAACGCCGCCGAGGCCGAAGCCCTGATCGACGCCATCGTCAAAGAACACGGTGGCCTGCACGTGCTGGTCAACAACGCTGGTATCACCCGTGACACCCTGGCCATGCGCATGAAGGACGACGATTGGGATGCCGTGAGCGACACCAACCTGAAAGCCGTGTTCCGCATGAGCCGCGCCGTCATCAAACCGATGATGAAGCAGCGCTACGGCCGCATCATCAGCATCACCAG
>CAYQTH010000108.1:0-6254 GCA_964420415.1 uncultured Macromonas sp.
GCCTGGGCGCCAAAACCTTCGAGCAGAGCGCCGGTTTCCTGCGCATCCGTGGCGGCAGCAACCCGCTGGACATGACCGGCGTGCACCCCGAAACCTACCCCGTGGTGGAACAGATCATCGAAAAAACCGGCAAACCCGTGACCGAGCTGATGGGCAGGGTCGATGTGCTCAAGACCCTGAAACCCGAGCTGTTCGCCAACGAACAGTTCGGGCCCATCACGGTGAAAGACATCCTGACCGAACTGGAAAAACCCGGCCGCGACCCGCGCCCGGACTTCCAGGTGGCGCGCTTCAACGAAGGAGTGGAAGACATCAAAGACCTGCAACCCGGCATGGTGCTGGAAGGCACGGTCAGCAATGTGGCGCAATTTGGTGCATTTGTGGACCTGGGTGTGCACCAGGATGGTTTGGTGCATGTGAGCCAGCTGTCCAACAAGTTCGTCAACGATGCACGCGAAGTGGTGAAGACCGGCGACATCGTCAAGGTCAAGGTGGTGGAGGTGGACGTGGCGCGCAAGCGCATCGGCCTGACCATGAAGCTGGATGCCCCAGCCAGTGCGAGCGGCAAGCGCCAGGACCGTGCCGACAACCGCTACGAACCGCCGGGGCCGGGTCAGCGCGCAAGAAAGCACCAGGATGGTGCCTCTTCGTCTGCCATGGCGTCGGCGTTTGCCAAGCTGCAAGGTTTGAAACGCTGAAGAGCGAAAACAGGGCCCGTTGACAGCGCGCGGGCCACGCGCGAGCTCATCTATACTGCCTTTTCCGTTCATTCACCAGACGCACGCACCGCTCGACCACCATGAATCTCGAAGAATTGCTCGCCAAGGCCAAAGCGTTGCCCAGCATCCCGCGCGTGGTGTCTGACGTGATGACCGAACTGGACGGCGACGACCCCGATCCGCGCAAGATCAGCGCTGCCGTCGCCACCGACCCTGGCTTGACAGCTCGCATGCTCAAGCTCGCCAATTCCGCCTTTTTCGGCCTCACACGCGAGATCAGCAGCGTACAAGAGGCCGTCAACATCCTGGGTTTCAACCACGTGCGCACCCTGGTCACGGCGGTGGCGCTGAGCAGCAGCTTCAAAACGGTCCCTGGCGTCAACCTGGAGCAGTTCTGGCGCTACAGCCTGAACGCCGCCAAGATCTGCAAAACCCTGGCCAAAAGCCTCAAACTCAACGACGGCGCAGCGTTCACCGCCGGCCTGGTGCATGCGGTGGGCGACCTGGTGATGCACATTGGTATGCCCGAAGAAGTGGCCAAAATCGACTTTACCGTTTCCCCGCTGGACATGAACCGGGCCGCTTCAGAAAAAGCCGCCTTCGGCTACACCTACGCCGACGTCAGTGCCGCCTTCGCCCAGAAATGGGATTTCCCGGAAGCCATCGTCACAGCGTTGCGGCACCAGTTGCTGCCGTTTGAGGGCGACACCCACGAGCTGATGGCTGGTGTCGTGCACATGGCCTCGTGGCGCGCACGCGCCCAGGAAATCAACATGGACCGCGAAGGGCTGAAAGCCACCTTCCCGGACGTGGTCGCCATTCTTCTCGGGCTAGACCTGGACATGGTGCTGGACAAAGACCCCAGTGAATGGACTTCCGCAGGCGAACTGTCGGCCTTCATGGGCTGATTGAACACAGCCACGCCTGCCGGGCATGCAACCACACAACCCCCGTGCCCTGCTGACGCCAGCCATGCGCGGCGTGCTGGAGCGCATGGCCCGTGCAGGGCGTCCGCCCATGCACGCTTTGTCACCGGAGCAGGCCAAGGCGTTTTACGCCGCTGGCTCGGGCGTGCTGGACCTGCCTGCGCACAAGATGGCGCGTGTGGACACGCTGCACATTCCGGTGCGTGACGGTACCCCCCTGCCTGCCGAACTGGTGGTGCCGCACAGCGCCGACACCGGCCAGCCCTTACCCGTGCTGCTGTATTTCCACGGCGGCGGCTTCACGGTGGGCAGCGTGGCCACCCACGCCAGCCTGTGCCGCCACCTGGCCCATCTGGCGCACTGCGCGGTGCTGTCGGTCGACTACCGGCTGGCGCCCGAACACAAGTTTCCCACTGCAGCCAACGACGCCTGGGACAGCCTGCAATGGCTCCATGCGCACGCACCATCGCTGGGGCTGGACCCGGCTCGCATCGCGGTCGGGGGCGACAGCGCTGGCGGCACCCTGAGCCTGGTCTGTGCCCTGCAGGCGCGCGATGCAGGCCTGCCCCTGGCGCTGCAAATGCTGTTCTACCCCGGTTGCAGCCCGCACGCCAGCCACCCGTCCTTCCACACGTTCGCCCACGGTTTTGTGCTGGACATGGCCACCGTGGACTGGTTCTTCGACCAGTACCTGAACACACCCGCCGAACGGGAAGACTGGCGCTTCGCCCCCCTGATGGCACAGGATTTTTCGGGTGTGGTGCCCGTGTGGCTGGGCCTGGCCGAATGTGACCCGCTGGTGGACAGCGGCATAGAACTGGCCGACCGGCTGCGCATGGCCGACGTGCCCTTGGATCTGGAGCTCTACCGAGGCGTCACGCACGAGTTCATCAAGATGGGCCGCGCTATCCCAGAAGCGCTGCAAGCCCACCAGGACGCCGCCCGCGCACTGCGGCAGGCTTTCGGACTCTGAAGTCCGCTTTAGTGTCCTGCCGCCTTCAAGGCGGTGACGGCGGCTGGATTTGCGAATCCCCGAACAGCGAGCTGCGGAAGGTCAAGGTGTTCGGGCCACGTTCAAACTTGGCCCAGAGGTACAAGGTCTTGGCTGACATGGGGCGCGCAAACAGGTAGCCCTGGAGCTCGTTGCACCCCAGTTCGCACAGGATACGGTGCTGCGCCTCCGTTTCCACCCCTTCGGCCACCACCTTCAAGCGCAAGGCCTGACCGAGCTTGACCACCGCTTCCACCACAGCCCGTGCATCGTTGCTGCCTTCCAGGTCATTGATGAAACTGCGGTCGATCTTCAGCTCTTCGGTCGGCAACTGGCGCAGGTGTGACAGGCTTGAATAGCCAGTACCGAAGTCATCAATCGAGATGTGCACCCCGATTTCGGCCAGACGCTGAAAAAACTCGCGCGTGCTGGCCGCATCGTCCATGGCCATGGATTCCGTGATTTCGCAGGTGAGCTGCTGCGGGTTGACGTGGTGCCGCTGCAGGGCGGAGGCCAGGCGAAGGTGCAGCTCAGGCTGACGCAGCTGCTGCAAGGACAAGTTGATGGCTACCCTCATGCGCAGGCCACCTTCCCGCCAGACGTTGATCTGGCGGCAAACTTCGTCGATCACCCAGTCCCCAATGGTGTTGATGAGCGCGTAGCGTTCCGCCACCGGAATGAACACCGCAGGGCTGATCAGGCCTCGCACTGGGTGGTTCCAACGTAACAGGGCTTCGGCACCAGTGACTTCACCGCTGGGCACGTGGATTTTGGGCTGGTAATAGATTTCGAACTGGTGGTCGGTGAGCGCATTGCGCAAATCGTGCAGCACCTCCACCTGTTCTCGCGCCTGGTTGAGCAGCTGCGGCTCGAAGAAACAATAGGTATCCCCACCCAGGTTTTTGGCCGCATGCGCTGCCACGTCGGCATGGGAGATCAACATGGACTGGGCCCCGTCCACCGGGTAGAGTGCGATGCCGATGGAAGCCGCTACCGGCACTTCCCGATCACCCGCCTCGACGGGGCGGCCCAAATGATCGAGCAATTCACGCGCCCGTGCGGCCACCGCCTCGCGTGTCAACCCGGGTTCCAGCAAAATCAGGAACTCATCCCCGCCCAGGCGGGCCAGGTTCATGCGCTGACCACAAAACCCGCTCAAGCGGTTGGCCACGGCCTGGAGCAGCTCGTCGCCAAATCGGTGGCCAAAGCTTTCGTTGATGGGCCGAAAGCCATCCAGGTCAATCAGCAGTAATGCCAGGGACGTGTTGTCCTGGTCTGCCTGCATGGCGGTGCGTGCCAAGAGCTCCTCGAAACTGGCCCGGTTGGGCAGTCCGGTCAGAGAATCGGTCTGGGCGTGTTGTTTGAGGGCATTTTCGGCGTCGGCCAAGGAGCGCTTGAACCGGGTTTCGGTGAACGCCGTGACCCAGGTCATGACCAGCACCAGCGGCGTGCCCAGCACGGCCAGCGGCAGCAAAGCGTGGTGCGCCAAAGCATTGACGGGTGCGGACGCCACCTGGTAGGGCAGGCCGGCGGCCAAGGTCAAGGCTTGTTGCCCCCACCACACAACCGCACCCAGCAGCAGTGCGGCCACGGCGTGGGTCAGCCAGGCATTGCGGCGGGCGCGCAGGCTTTGCTGCAGCAACAGCACCACCAGCACGCAACCCATCAGATTCAGTGCCAAGGCCGACAGCATGTGGTGGCTCAGCCACACGGGCCCCGGCTGCAGGGCCAGCGCCTGGATGCCAAACACCTGTGGCAACAGGGACGCCACCGTCAGCAGCCCGGCGCTGCCCAGCACTTGCAAGGGGCCGGGCCGGATGCAGGCGGCCAGCAGCCAAGCCAAACCTGCCACGCCTACACCTGCCGCCCAGGCCAGCAACAACAGCCCAGCGTCGTAGCCCAGGTCAAACACCAGGGGCTGACCGAGCAACCCCACCACATGCATACCCAGCACACCACTGCCCAAAGTGACGCCTGCGCCCAATAACCAGCCCAACTTCATGTGTACTGACAGTGGCCCGATTCGCCGTGCGCAATCCAGGCTGACATAGGCAGAGACGATGGCAAGCAGCAACACATACCCCTTGGCGCTGGCAGCGCCAAAGACAGGCGGCGAGATGACATCTGTGAGTGGCAGCAAAGCAGGCAGGGTCGACAGGGCAAGCTCTGAAGGGAGGTTTGACGCAGTGTACACACACAAATCCCATTTTTTCCATTTCTGGTGACGGATCGGCACAGCCCATAGGTCTCACAGGGGCAAGGCACGTTTGTATGCACGACGATGCCGAGAAAACTACAATGCAAGACCCTCCTGGCCAGACCCTATGACCGCCCTGATCGACGTTTCCTTTTTCCCGCGCGCCGCCAAGCCGCTGACCAGCTACAAACCGTACTGGGCCAAGCGCTTCGGTGCTGCGCCATTTCTGCCCATGAGCCGGGCGGAAATGGACCAGCTTGGCTGGGACAGTTGCGACGTCATTCTGGTCACCGGCGACGCCTACGTGGACCACCCCAGCTTTGGCATGGCCGTGATCGGCCGCGTGCTGGAAGCGCAGGGTTTCCGTGTCGGCATCATCGCCCAGCCTGACTGGCACAGCGCCGAACCGTTCAAGGTGTTGGGCAAGCCCAACCTGTTCTGGGGCGTGACGGCGGGCAACATGGACTCCATGATCAACCGCTACACGTCGGACCGCAAAATTCGGTCCGACGACGCCTACACCCCCGGCGACGTGGGCGGCAAACGGCCGGACCGCGCCGCCACCGTGTACAGCCAGCGCTGCCGCGAGGCCTTCAAAGACGTGCCCATCGTGCTTGGCGGCATCGAAGGCTCGCTGCGCCGCATCGCCCACTACGACTACTGGAGCGAAACGGTGCGCCGCTCCGTGGTGGTGGACAGCAAGTGCGATATCCTGCTTTACGGCAACGCCGAACGCGCGCTGGTGGAGATTGCCCACCGCCTGGCCAAGCGCGAACCCATCGCCAGCATTACCGACGTGCGCGGCACAGCCTTCGTGCGCAAGGACACGCCAGAGGGCTGGTTCGAGATCGACTCCACCGAGGTGGACCAGCCGGGCAGGGTGGAGGCGCACCTCAATCCTTACCTGATGGTGTCGGAGCAGGCCAAGGCGCAAGGTCAAACCTGTACCCGTGAAGACGAAGCGCAGGCTGAAGCGGACGGCCTCAACGCCGAACTGGAAGCCACGGCCAGCCACGCCACCGGTCACAAGGCGCAGGCAGCGCAGACCCAACCGCTGCGCTTCGTGATCAACCCCGCACTGCCCAGCCAGGGCAAACCGCCGCGCGACCGCACCGTGATCCGGCTGCCCAGTTTCGAGCAGGTCAAGGCCGATCCGGTGTTGTACGCCCACGCCAACCGCGTGCTGCACCTGGAAACCAACCCAGGCAACGCGCGCGCGCTGGTGCAAACGCACGGCACCGGCCACACCGCGCGCGACGTCTGGATCACCCCGCCACCCATTCCGTTGACCACGGCCGAAATGGACTATGTGTTCGGCCTGCCATACGCCCGTGGCCCGCACCCCAGCTACGCCGACGAGCATGGCCGCCACGACGGTGCCACCAAAATCCCGGCCTGGGAGATGATCCGCTTCTCGGTCA
>CAYQTH010000109.1:0-6213 GCA_964420415.1 uncultured Macromonas sp.
CCAAGGTCACCAGCCCGCTCCAGAGCATGACCAGGGCCGGACGGCGCCAGCGCGGCAACACCAGCAGGGCCAGGCCCCACCACAGCGCCAACCAGAACATCGGCTGGGTGATGGCCGACAGCAGCTTCGAGAAGATGAACATCCGATGTGCGCTCCTGTGATCCTTCTGGCCGGCAAAAAACAAAAAAGCCAACCGAACCGGTTGGCTTTTTTGCGTGAGTTGCCTCAGATGTCATTGGTGGGTCGGGAGGGACTCGAACCCTCGACCAACGGATTAAAAGTCCGCTGCTCTACCGACTGAGCTACCGACCCCACCGTTAACTTTTCACAACCTGTATTGTTGGCTGCTAAGCCTTAAATTATAGCGTCAAATTTACGCATTCCTTCTGCGACGAGGAGTTTGCTGCATTTTTTTCCCACACGCCAGCCTGTCCATCACCCAGCCAGCCGCACATTGCCCAAACGTGGCTGTGACCGCCACACTGGAACCGTAACCATGGCAGTTGAGCGAACCATCGACCTCGCCTGGCAGCACGCAACTGGCGTCTGGCGGACTCACGGGCTCACGGCTGAACACGCACATCACGCCCATGTTCCCCTGCCGTTCGGCACCATGCTGTTTACGCAGACGGTATCGCAGTTGGGCCAGCAAAGGGTCATGCGTGGTGGCACTCAGGTCATCCATTTCCACCTTATGCCCCAGTCGTTTGCCGCCAGCGGCACCCACTGTGACAAACCACACCCCCTGCTCCAGCGCCCAAGCGGCCATGGCGGTTTTGGCGCTGACCTGGTCACAGGCATCAATCACGGCCAGCGTGCGACCACTGGCCAGGCTTGGAGCCACCACCTCATTCCAGTTTTGTGGTGATACAAAGTCATCTACCACATGCACCAAGGCTTTGGGGTTGATCTGCAAAACGCGCTCGCGCATGGCCTCGGTTTTGGCCTGGCCGAAGGTGCTGTTCAACGCGTGGATCTGGCGGTTGGTATTGGATTCGCTGATGTGGTCCAGGTCCACCAGTGTGAGCTGCCCCACTCCACTGCGGGCCAAAGCTTCGACCGCCCAGGAGCCGACACCTCCAATGCCAACCACCACCACGTGAGCGTCGAAAATGTGCTGTGCCGCCTGTGGCCCATAAAGGCGACGCAAACCGCCAAAGCGGCGTTCGAAATCGGCCTGGACGGCAACGCTCTCCGTCACTCCGTTCACTTCATGCGGGCCAGGCGGTCCTTGGCGGTGGCACCGGCTTCGGTCTGCGGATGCTCCTTGACCAATTCCTTCAAGGTGGTCTTGGCAGCCTTCGCATCTTTCAATTCCAGCTGACAGTTGGCAATGGCCAGCTTGGCCTCGGGCACACGCACGTGTTGCGGCGCCAGAGCAATCAGCTTGCGGTAACTGTCTATGGCGGCCTTGTAGCTGCGGGTAGCGTACTGGGCGTTGCCTTGCCAGTAAAGCGCCAGGGGCACATAACCGCTGTTCGGAAACCGCTCCACAAATTGGGCGTACTGCTGCGCAGCCTTGGTAAAGTCAGATGACCGCAACACAGCCATGGAGGCCTCGAACGCCGCCTTTTCGTCAGGCTGAGCCATGAACTCCTGGCCGTCCACATTCACCCGCACAGGCTCCAGTACACGCAGGCGCTCGTCCAGCGTACCCTGCGCGTCTTTCTGGCGGCGTTGCAATTCAGCCACGTCGCGCGCCAGTTGCTCATTCTGGCCGCGCAGCTGGGCCAGCTCGCTGCGCAGGGTTTCCATCTGCCCCATCAGATCGATCAGACCACGTCTTGTCGGGCCCAGACCCTCATCGACCTGGGTCTTGAGCGCTTGCTCTGCAGCCTCGGAAGCCTGCCGGTTGGCATCGACTTTGGCCCGCAATTCCAATATGGCCCGGCGTGCTTCGTCGTCACTGAACAATGCGGCCTGGGTCTGCAGCGAAGTTGCAGCCAACAGGGCCAGCACCGTCAGACGCAGCCCGCACACACCATGAAGCGCATCAGCCAACCCGGTCATGCGGTACCTCAACGGTAGGAAATTTCGACGCGGCGGTTCAAGCGGTAGGCCTCTTCGTCAGTGCCTTGCTTGGCCGGTTTTTCTTCGCCAAAGCTCACGGTTTCCATTTGGACTTCGGTCACGCCGAGCAACGACAGGCTGCGGCGCACGGCCTCAGCACGTTTCTGGCCCAGAGCCAGGTTGTATTCACGGCCACCACGCTCGTCGGTGTTGCCTTCCAACACCACGTGGCGCTTGCGGTTGACGTTCAGGAAGCGAGCGTTGGCCTCCAGCACGGGAGTAAACTCGCCGCGCACGGTGAAGTCGTCGAAATCGAAATACACGACCCGGCCCACGCTCTGTGGAGGCTGACTTGCCGTGCCATCGTCAATTTGGTTGCCTGCCACGCCGGTCTGGCCCACACCGCTGCCCCCCAGACCGTCTGCCGCGCTGACAGGTACACCCGTGCGGTCCGTCACCGGGGTTTCGTCCAGCTTGACACTGGAACCGCAGCCTGCCAACACGAAAGCGGCAACAGTCGCAGCGGCAGCGGACTGCCAGCCAGTGAAACGGCGTGAAGAAGAAACGGGAACAGATGATTTCGACATGATGGTTAAAGCAAATGGAGTAAAGAAAACGGTCAAAGGCGTTTCAACGCTGAAACGGCCCCCATGCGGGTTCACGGATATCGCCCGGCACACTGGCCAAGCGGGTTTTGATGCGGCCATCCAAGGTAGTGGTCATCAGCGCTTCACGGCCCTGGTACTTGGTAGCGTAAATGATAAGTCGGCTGTTAGGGGCAAAGCTCGGGCTTTCATCCGCGCCCGTGTCGGTCAGAGGGATAATGATACCGCTGGCCAGTTCCATGAGCTGCAATTTGAAGGCGCCACCGATGCGGCTGATGAAGGCCAGCCATCGGCCATCGGGACTGATGGCCGGCGAGATGTTGTAGCTACCCTCGAAAGTAACGCGTGCCACGTCGCGCCCGCCCGGTGCCATGCGGTAGATTTGCGGTGAACCGCCTCGATCACTCACAAAATAGATGGTTTTCCCGTCCGCGGTGTACACCGGCTCGGTGTCGATGCTGCTGGACTGCGTCAGCCGCTGGGGCTCACCCCCGTTGGCATGGATGGCATAGATCTGGGAATTGCCCGGCAAGGTGAGCGTTGCCAGCAGCTGTTTGCCGTCAGGCGACCACGCCGGCGCACTGTTGGAGCCTTTGAAGTTGGCCACCAAACGGCGGCGGCCGCTGGCCACGTCATGTGTGTAAATGACCGGCTTGCGGGACTCGAACGAGACATACGCCAATTGCATGCCGTTAGGTGCCCAGGTCGGAGAAATGATCGGTTCCGGGCTGCCAAAGGCCACCTGGGCGTTCTCACCATCGGCATCGGCCACCCACAGTCCATAACGGCTGTCCTGCTTCGCCACATAGGCCACCCGCGTGGAAAACACGCCTGGTTCTCCGGTCAGCTTTTCGTAGATGTAATCTGCCACGCGATGAGCGGTGAACCGCAAGTCCGTGGCCGCAACGGGAAACGACATTCCCCCCATGTCTTGAGCGCGGACCACATCCCATAACCGGAATCGGACGTCAAACCGCCCATCGGCCAGGCGCGTCACGCTGCCGGTCACCAGAGCGTCCACACCACGTTCGCGCCAGGGGCTCAAATCGGGGCGCGCGTTTTCGTCCAGCACCTGGCTGCCAGGAGCGATGGAGCGGAATTGGCCACTGCGTTCCAGGTCGGCCTGCACGATAGCGGGTACATCCTGCGGTGCCTGTGGCCCGCCTTTGAAGGGCACGATGGCAAAAGGAATTTGCTTGAGGCCCACGCCCGAGACTTCCACACGGAACTGCGCCAGAGCGCTGGAAAAAGGGCTGGCCATCAAACCGGCCGCAGCAAAGCCTGTGAGCACGCGACGACGCTGCAAGGCCGGTTGGCCTGCACCTGCAACAAGAGGCTGAAGGGGATGGTTCATAACTTCAGGAAAGGCCAACGTGTGGATCCAAAGGACTGGCTGGCAGGGAACAGCAAACAGCCTGGATAATACCGGACTCGAACCACCTGTCCGTGACAAGATGTTTCTCTGCTCCACGGGTCAGCTCGCGTCCCGGACACATTAGCCACTTGAACAATTTGAACTTCCCAGCCGCGCCCTCTGCCGAAGCCGCACCCAAGAGCTTGCTGCACCGTTTGCGCAGGCCCTGGCAGTATTTCAAAGAGGCCAAGGCGGGCTTGGTTCTGGCCACCCTGGCCACTCTGGTTGGGGCACTGACCGAACCAGCCATCCCCGCCTTGCTCAAGTCTTTGCTGGACGACGGTTTTGCCGCTGGCAAGTTCTCTCCTTGGCTGGTGCCAGTGGCGGTCATGGGCTTGTTCGCCGTTCGGGGGGTCGCCAATTTCCTGGCCAAGTATGCGCTGTCCTACACCGCTACCCATGGCATGCTGGAACTGCGCCGAGCCATGTTTGATCGGCTGAACAGTGCCAGGCTGGACCTGTTTTCGCAACAAAGTGCCAGCAAGCTTTCGAATACATTGGTTTACGAAGTGCAGACCGGTTCCACGCTGCTGGTCAACGCCTTCCTGACGCTGGCAAAAGACTCCCTGACACTCGTGGCACTGATGGGCTACCTGCTGTACCTGAACTGGCAGCTGACCCTGATTGTGCTGGCACTCTTCCCGCCGCTGGCCTGGGTCATGCGTGTGCTGTCGCGCCGCCTCTACACCCTCACGCGCAGCAGCCAGACCGCCACCGACGACTTGGCCTATGTGGTGGAAGAAAACGTACTGGCGCACCGCATGATCCGCCTGCATGGAGCCCAAACACAGCAAGCCCGGCGCTTTCACCGCCTCAACGTGGATTTGCGCAAACTGGCCATGAAAGCCACCATTGCCAGCGCCGCCATGACACCCCTGACCCAGATGCTGGCCGCCGCTGCGCTGTCGGGTGTGATCGCGATGGCTTTGTGGCAAAGCGGTGGCAATGGCGTCACAGTAGGGGGCTTCGTTGGCTTCGTCACGGCCATGCTGATGCTGATCACCCCCATCCGGCAATTGGCCGAAATCGCCACGCCCATCACCCGTGGCCTGGCCGCGCTGGAACGCGGGTTGGAGCTGATCGAAGAGAGCCCCGAGCAGTCCAGCGGGCACCACACAGCGGCACGGGCGAACGGGCATATTGTTTTGGACAACGTGGTGGTGCGCTACGCCAGCAAAGACGGGGCACCCGCGCTGCGGCACGTGAGCCTGGACATATCCCCCGGTGAAGTCGTGGCGCTGGTCGGGCCTTCGGGTTCGGGCAAGACCACATTGGCCAACCTGCTGCCGCGTTTCGTGGAAGTCACCGAAGGCCAGGTACGGCTCGATGGCACCGCCCTGCCCGACTGGCAACTGCAGAACTTGCGCCGCCAGTTTGCCATGGTCAGCCAGGACGTGGTCATGCTCAACGGCACGCTGGCCGACAACGTGGCCTTGGGCGCGGAGGTGGATGAAACACGGGTGCAAGCTGCGTTGGTGTCCGCCAACCTGGGCGATCTGCTGAACCAGTTGCCGCAGGGCATGCACACGCCCGTGGGCCACAACGCCACCGAATTGTCGGGCGGGCAGCGTCAGCGGCTGGCGATTGCGCGCGCCATCTACAAGGACGCGCCCATCCTGATTCTCGACGAGGCCACCTCGGCGCTGGACAACGAGTCGGAACGGCTGGTGCAAGAGGCGCTCACGCACCTGATGCAAGGCCGCACGACGATCGTGATTGCGCACCGCCTGTCCACCATCGAGCACGCTGACCGCGTGGTGGTGCTGGCCGAAGGGCAGATTGTGGAACAAGGCACCCATGCCGAACTGGTGGCACGCGGCGGCGTTTATGCCCGTTTGCGCGCCCAGAGCCAGCTGGGCAGCCTGCCTGCCTGACCCGCCTCTTTTTACAGCCTCAACGCAGCTTCAGAGCAGCACAATATCGTACTGCTCCTGCGTCATCGAGCTTTCGCTTTGCAGCGAAATCGGCTTGCCGATGAAGTCGCTCAATCCGGCCAGGTGCGCGCTTTCCTCGTCCAGGAACAGTTCGATCACCTTCGGTGTCGCCACGATGCGGAACTCGCGCGGGTTGAAGGCACGTGCTTCGCGCAGGATCTCGCGCAGGATGTCGTAACACAAGCTGCGCGCGGTTTTGACCTGACCGCGCCCGCCACAGGCCTCGCACGACTCACTGAGCATTTGCGCC
>CAYQTH010000110.1:0-6128 GCA_964420415.1 uncultured Macromonas sp.
ACCTGCACTACTACCTGAACCTGATGCAGGAAGTGCGCAACGCGCTGGACGCCGGGCGGTTTGGCGCGTTCCGTCAGCAGTTCAAGGGTGACCGCACGCGCGGGGTTTAAACGGGAAAACGGCCAACTCAGACCACAAACACCGTCAGCACCCCGGTGTACGCGTGCAGACGGTGGTGCGCGATCTCGCCGCCCGCGAAGAAGCCCACCAGCGGCACATCGCCCAGCGCCTGGCGCACGATCTGCAGTTCCGCGCTGGGGCCGCCGAAATGCGCCCCGCCCCGGCCATTGCAACTGACGTAAATAGCCCCCGCAATGCGCCGCGCCGGGTGCGGCTGCGATTCGGCTTCGGTTCCCGCCAACGCCAGCGCCGTGGACTGTGGCAGCGACTCGGGCTCCAGTTCTTCGCGGATTTCCGTGCACACCCGCACCAGGTCTGCGCGTGCGGCCTGCACATGACGCTCGCAAAACGTGAGCCGTGCACCGACGGGCACCTGGTCGGCAATGGCCACGCCGCGTCGGCCTGGGTCCAGGCCGATGAGATGGCGTACCTGCACATCGTCGCCGAACTGCCCAGGCACCCGCACCGTGGACGCCGACCGTACCGTTGCCTCCGCCGCAGGCAGGCTCCACCCCACCAGGGTCTGGCGCAGCTTGGCCACCGCCTGCTGGGGCGCCTCCAGCGTGATGTCCAGGTCCGACAGCAGCACGTCCAGTGCGTCCTGCCCATCGAGCTGCAGCACCACATTGGCGTCGGCACGGGTCACGGTGTGCGCGGCCGCCACGGGCACCACGCCCTGGGTGACGCGTGACAGCATCTGCACCTGCGGGCCAAAGGCAACGCCGCTCAAGCCCCCCTGAAAAACGCCTGCCGCTCCGGCCTGGCCACACCCGGCCAGCGCGCCTCGGCTGGAACGGGCAAACTGAACGGGAACACCCCGGCTGGACACGACGCCACCGAACAGGTAATGGCTGCCCATGCGGTCGGCCAGTTCGGCGATCAGGTCGGGCAGATCCGGCATGGCGCCGTCGGCATGCAGCAGCGCGGTGTGCGGCACAAAGCCATCGCTGCCCTGGGTGGCCGTCAGTGGGGCCACACCGCTGAACACGCGGTAGTCCTGCGGTGGCAGATCGCACAGCATCACCGCCAGGGCAGGCTCGTCCACATACTCGGCGTTGTTGGCGCAAATGCCCACCCCGGACGCCCCCACCCAATCGACCACCTCGGGCAGCTCCGCACCCAAAAAATCCAGCAATTCCTGTGCGTCGGCGGCGAAATGGTCGGTGATGTAAATCACCCCCAACCCTGGTGCGCTGGCCTGGCCCGGCAAAGCCATTTGCGCACGCAACTGCGCCAGCACCAGGGCGGCGGCCATGCGCCACTGCGGGTGGGTGGCGTGGGCATAGGGGAACAGTTTCATGCCGTTCAGCCGCGCTTACGCGCCGGGGCCGCCTGGGCGCGAGGTGCCGCCGTTTTGCGCGGTGCGGCCTTGCGCTTGGCGGCTGCTTGGCGCGCCGGGGCAGCAGGAGGGACCGAATCGGCCGCACTTTGCGCGGTCTGGGCCACCTGCCCGGCCATGTCGCGCATCACATCGCCCGCAATGGTCTGGAACTGCTGGGTGAGGGCGCCCCACCATTGCATCGGGTCAACCGCCGGGGCCGCCGTGCTGGCTTCTGGCTGTGGCACTGCCCCCGGTTCCTGCGGCGGTTCGGCAGGGGCCGCCTGGGGCGGCGGTGCCTCAGGCTCGACCGGCTGCGGCTTGATCTTGAACGCCTCGGCCACTTCACCGAGGCTGACGTTCATGGTCTTGAGCGTGGCCAGCGTCATTTTCTGCACCTCCAGCGCCTGGATGGTGGCGCCCAGGGCCTTGGAGTTCTGTTCCAGCCAGAAATGCACCGCGCGCAGGTCCTGGATGCGTTTTTCCAGCTCATCGACATCGAACGTGGGTGTGACCCAGTGGCTCATGGGCGGCATGCCCGGCACCACCGTGGCCGCGCCGGGCACCGCGCCACTGGCGGCCTGGCGCGTGAGGTTTTGCAAAAAGTCGAAGCCCGGTATGAATTGGGCAAAGGAACCCAGATCGGGGTTGCTCATGGTGCTCTCCAAAGGCGTCCTGCCATGCAGCACGGTTCGCACAAGAATGCCACAGCTTGAGGCACACGGGATGCTGCCGGTCAGAAAAATAGCCATATCCCACGTCGGCGGCAGCGCCAGGACTTGACCCAGGTCAACACTGGTGGCCCGGCATCCGGTGAACATGAAACCATGGCCAACGCGAAGTGTTGGACAATGTCCACATACGTTTTTTTCAGGAAGCCCACCCCATGAGCAACGAGATTTCAGACACCTTCACCCAGCAGCTGCAACAGATGCGTACCGACCTGCTGAGCCAGATCCGCGCCCAGCGCGGCGGCAAAGTGGGGCGTGTCGCCGCCGAACCCGACCGCCACGACGTGCAAAGCAGCGACTGGGCCCAAAACGAGGTCGAACGCGACCTGGCCTACGCCATGGACGAGCGCGAAACCGCTGAACTGAGTGCGATCGATGCAGCGATCAAACGCATTGAAGCTGGTACTTTTGGGCTGTGTACCGATTGCGGCGTGGACATCCCGACCGCCCGTCTGCACGCCAACCCTGCGGCCATGCGCTGCGTGGCCTGCCAGGACAAAGCAGAACACCGCCAGGGCAGCCCGGCTCATCCCACGCTCTGATGACTGACGGCGCCCTGGCAGCGCCCGTCAGACATCAGTCCAGCGGCACCAGCGTTTGTTCGATGGCACCGAACACACTGTTTCCATCGCGCCCTTTCATGTCCAGACGCACAGCATCGCCATACTGCAGATAGGGCGTGACGGGCTGGTGACCCAGCCGGTCATCCATGCCGCGTTTTTCCGCAATACAGCTGTACCCACGTGGCCACGAGGGGCCATTTGCGGTCGACTCAGAAGGGCTGCTGACCGGCCCGCTGCCGAGCACCGCACCCGCGCGCAATGCCCTCACCTGGCAACGCTGGGCCAGCAGCTGCCCAAAGTGCAGCCCCATGTCGGCCCCCTCGGTCATGCCCACCTTGCGGCCATTCACACTGGCCTGCAAGGTCAAATGCAGACGCCCACCGACCCAGGACTCGCCCAGCTCATCGGGGGTAACGGCCACCGGACTGCAAGCGGTGGCCAGACGCGCCACCCCGCCCGCTGCGACCGGGGTGGCGCGCAGGGTCCAGCTATTGACCAGCATCAGCAGCCGTACCCCCTCCAAAGCCTGCGCCGCGCTGGTACCCACGGGTATATCGCCCGAGATGACAGCCAGGCCCGCGCCTAAATCCGCACCCCAGCCCTCATTGGGCAGCGACACTTCGTCGCATGGCCCCGCCATCTCCCCGCCCGAACCAGGCAGCCAATGCAGCTGGCCAGCGGCCAGCCCCGGCCACGCCAGTGCCAGGTGGTTGGGAAACGCCAACGCCTCGTCCCAGCCATACACGCGCGGCAAGGGCGCCATGCAGCAGCGCGGGTCAAACGCAAAAGCGTGACGGGCACGGCCCTGGTTCACGGCCACGCTCAGGTCCTGCAACTGCGGCGCCAGGAAATTCCAGTCGTCCAGCACCTGTTGCAGAGTGGAGGCGATACCGGTGGCATAGTGGGCAGTGCGCAGGTCACGCGCGACCACGACCAGCTGGCCGTCGCGTGAACCATCCTTGTAGGTGGCCAGTTTCATGGGTAAGAAATGTGACAAAAATCCCGGCCTGAGCGAAACCCGCCAGCCTTCGGTTATTGTAGAGACGGCTCCCCGCCGCAACCGCGTCTTCCACCCACCGTCATGCCTGTCCCCAACACCAGCCCCGACACCTCGCCCAGCCATTGGCTGCTGGCCGCTGCCACCGTGGCTCTGGCGCATGGCGGCATGCTGTACGCCGTCTGGGACGGCGCCGGCTCTGGCCCCAACACCCAGCCCGCCGAGCAGGTGGCCGAAGTGCAGCTCATTCCTGCCGCGCCCATCACCACGGCGGCGGCGGCACCGCTGCCAGCGCCTCAAACGGTTCATCGCCAACCAGCCGCCGCCCAGCATCCGGCCATGGCAGCAGCCACCGACGCCCAGGCCAGCGACCTGCCCCCATCACCGCCCGCCGACAGCGCGGCCACCGACACCCCGCTCACCGTAGCCGAACCTCCGCCAGCGGCAGAACCCCCCTCCTCCGGCGAGCACCAGGCTTTGGCCAGCAACGCACCGCCCGCCTCGCCCCCTTGGCCCGCGTTCGCGCCGCCGCCCTCATCGCAGTGGCACTACGAAATCCGCGGTGAATCCAAGGGCTTGACCTACACGGCACACGCCACCCTCAACTGGCGGCAAGACGGGCAACACTACGAAGCGCGCATGGAAATGAGCGCCTTCCTGATCGGGTCGCGCGTGCAGACCAGCGTGGGCACCCTGGACGCCAGCGGCCTGCAGCCCGCCGAATTCACCGACCGTGCCCGCAAGCAGCGCCGACTGGTGTTCGACCACGAAGCCCACCTGATCCGGCTCGACGGCAGCGACACCACCGCCCCGCTCGCCCAAGGGGTGCAAGACCGTTTGAGCCTGTTCCTGCAACTCAGCAGCGTGCTGGCGGGCTTGCCACACCCGCCAGCGCAAAACAAGGAATGGACGCTCCCGGTCGCCGGTTCACCGGCCGTGGACAGCTGGACATTCCGCTACCTGCAAACCGAAACGCAGCCACTGCCCGCAGGCCGGTTCGACACCTGGCACCTGCAACGGTTGCCAAGGCGCGAAGGCGACCAGCAGGTCGACCTCTGGTTCGCCCCCGCCTTGCACCACCTGCCGGTGCGCATCCGCATCCAGCAAGACAATGGCGACGTGGTGGACCAGCAGCTCAGCCCTGGTTAAACCCTCGACTTGAAAACGCTCTTGAAACCCGGACACGCCACCCCATCTGCAGGTTGTTGCAAAAAGGCCAACACTGAACGCTTTCCCGCCCAGGCCCTTGCAGGGTTATTGTGTTTAGAGGACATTTGAACCATGAACATGCTCTACGACTCTGATTCTTTCGCCGTGGTGCATATCCATGCGAATGCACCGGATGAAGCTGCCGACAAGTCAGCCAAGGCCGAGGCGCCGCAGATGCCACGCCACGGGTTCGAGATCGTGGACAAGCGCACGGGCAAGGAAATCTACCTGGACGGTTCCTGGGCCGAGATGTTCCAGCAAAAAATCACTGCCTGGCAGCACAGCACCCCGACGCAGGAAGAGGTCGAGGACACACTGGAAGGCTACGCCACCCTGGCGCAAACGCCGGTCGTGGTGCATTGAACCCGGCTGAACTGGACTCGGCGCAGTTGCTGCGCCTGGTCACGGTGCAAATGCCCTACGGCAAGTACCAGGGCCGCCTGCTTGCCGACCTGCCTGGGGACTACCTGAACTGGTTTGCACGCGAAGGCTTCCCCAAGGGCGACCTGGGCCGCCTGCTGGCCTTGATGCAATTGATTGACCACAACGGACTGAAACCGCTGCTGCAGCCCTTGCGGGCCAGCGCCAGCAGCGTGCCGGCGGTTCACCGTTTCCGGCCGCGCTGACGTGGCGATCGCTGCACCGGCAACTCGGGCAGCGGCGCCTCGGTGGCCGTGGCGCTGTGGATCACCCCCCCGCCCAGGCACACGTCGCCGTCGTACAGCACGGCGCTCTGGCCCGGCGTCACCGCCCACTGCGGCTCGGTAAAGTCGAGCGTGAACCCGTCCATGCTTTCGGCAGACACCGTGCAGGCGGCATCGGCCTGGCGGTAGCGCGTCTTGGCACCATAGCCCCCGGCCACTGGCGGTTCACCTGCCACCCAGCTCACGTCCTGCGCCTGCAGGCGCGGCGACAGCAGCCACGGGTGATCGTGCCCCTGCACCACCCACAGGGTGTTGCGCTCCACGTCCTTGCGCGCCACGAACCACGGCGCGTGCTCGCCCGGCCCCTTGGCGGCACCCTGGTCTTTCACGCCGCCTATGCCCAAGCCCTGGCGCTGGCCCAGGGTGTAAAAACTCAAGCCCACGTGCTGGCCAATGACACGGCCCTGCTCGTCGCGGATCGGCCCCGGTTCTTTCTGGATGTAGCGGTTCAGGCAGTCGCGGAACGGCCGTTCGCCGATGAAGCAG
>CAYQTH010000111.1:0-6087 GCA_964420415.1 uncultured Macromonas sp.
TGTAGAAGCACTCGGGGGCCTTGATGTCTTCCAGGTTGATGCCGCCCAGCGTGGGTTCCAGCGCGGCGATGATGTCCACCAGCTTGTCCGGGTCGCGTTCGGCCAGTTCGATGTCGAACACGTCAATGCCCGCGAACTTCTTGAACAGGCAGCCTTTGCCTTCCATCACCGGTTTGCCCGCCAGCGGGCCAATGTCGCCCAGGCCCAGCACCGCCGTGCCGTTGGTGATGACGCCCACCAGGTTGCCCCGGCTGGTGTATTCCGCCGCTCGCGTCGGGTCGGCTTGGATGGCCAGGCAGGGGTAGGCCACGCCCGGCGAGTAGGCCAGCGACAGGTCGCGCTGGTTCGACAGGGGTTTGGTCGGCTGGACGGCGATTTTCCCTTTGGAGGGAGAACGGTGGTATTCCAGTGCGGCGTCGCGCAAGGCTTGTTCGGCGGGTGTCATGGTGTGGGCAAAAAGCGTGACCGTGGTGTGAGCGAGTGTACGCCTGCCGTGCGGTGTGGAACACGCCATTTCTGGCTTGCTGGCGCACGTGTCTAGCCACTAGAATGGACGGATGTACAGTCTGAAACGGCATCGGCGTTTGACCACATGGCTTGCCTTGTGGCTGCTGGTGCTGAATGCCTTGCTGCCTGTGACGGCCCAGGCCATGGTGCTGGCGCGCCAGGGCGCTGATCTGCTGGAGGTGTGTACCTCCACCGGCATGGTGCGGGTGCAGGCAGATGCCAGCCATGCCGTCCAGCCGGGCTCGTCTGGGGGTTCGGTAGAGTTCAACCTGGGGCAGCACTGCCCCCTGTGCACTTTGCACGACAGCGGGCAGGCCTTGCCCCCGGCCGTCTTAACCTGGGTGACTCCCGCGCCATGGACCGATTGGCCCCCTGCGTTCTACCGTGGCGCACGCATAGCCACCGTCTGGCTGGCCGCGCCAGCCCGGGCCCCGCCCCGCGTTTGAATCTCCTCTTCAGTACGGCCCGTTGACTGGCGCCGTTTCCTTGCTTTTTCAGAGATTCAAACCATGAAATCCATTTTTCTGGCCGCTGCGCTGGCCGTTTCCCTGCCCGTGTGGGCACAAAGCGTCGAAGTGAAAGACCCCTGGGTGCGGGCCACTGTGTCGGCCACCGGCACAGGCGCGTTCATGCAGTTGCGTGCTGCCGAAGGCGGCAAATTGCTGGAGGTGCGTTCCCCCGTGGCCGGTGTGGTGGAAGTGCATGAAATGTCCATGGCCAACGGTGTCATGAAAATGCGCGCGGTGGACGTTTTGACGCTCCCCGCAGGCAAGCCGGTGGAGCTCAAGCCAGGCGGCTACCACGTGATGCTGATGGATCTGCAAAAGCCTTTGCAAGCGGGCGACAGCGTGCCCTTGACCTTGGTGCTCGAAGGCCAGGACGGGAAGCGCTTCACCCAGGACGTACAGGCGCCTGTGCGCGCCATGAACTTCGCCCAGCCACACAGCCATTGATGTCGGCGTGAGACGCGCCACTGTTCCGCTGCTGCGGAGGCATGCCCCTGCGCTGCCCCTGGCGGCGTAAAACCAGATACACAGAGCTTTTTATGCAAACTTCATACTCGCACGGCGCAGGCCGTGTTCCGGGCTGGCAGCGCCATGCCCTGGCACTGGCCGTGGCCAGTGTGTGCGTGGCCGTCCACGCCGAAAACGACACAGCGGGCCAACTGGCCGAAGTCACGGTGCGCGACCGCGCCGAAGAGCCGCTGCCCGAGGCCAGTGGCCGACTCACGACCGCCGTCCAACAACAATTACGCGCCGCCACCGACGACACCGCGCGGCTGCTGCAAAGCGTGCCGGGCGTGGCCTTGTTTGGCGCAGGCGGTTTTTCCAGTCTGCCCGCCTTGCACGGCTTGGCCGGAGACCGGGTTCGCATCCAGGTGGATGGTATGGACCCGATAGCGGCTTGCCCCAACCACATGAACCCGGCGCTCTCCTATCTGGCGCCCAGCCAGGTGGGGTCGATGGCGGTTTACGCAGGCCTGGTCCCGGTCAGCCTGGGTGGCGACAGCATTGCCGGGACGGTCGCCGTGGCAACGCCCACGCCTGCCTTTGCCTTGCCTGGTGATGGCTTGCGCAACCAGGGGGAAGTGGGTGTTCAGTACCGCAGCAACGGCAACGTGCGCTCTGCACAGGCCAGTGCCAGCGTGGCCAGTGACACGTTCAGCCTGGGCTACAGCGGCAGCTACGCCGAATCGGGCAATTACCGTGCGGGCGGCCCGTTCAAAACCGGCATAGCCACTGGCCGCCCAGGGCACGAACTGCCCCTGGACGAAGTGGGTTCCACCGCCTACCAAGTGAGCAACCACCTGGTCAGCCTGGCTTGGAAGCACGATGCGCATGTGTTGGAAGCCAAGGTGTCCACGCAGGATGCCCCGTATTCCCTGTTCCCCAACCAGCGCATGGACATGACCGGCAACGAGCAACTGCGCGCCAGCTTGCGTTACCAGGGCCGTTTCGACTGGGGCAAGCTGGAAGCGAGCGCTTACCGTGAAGCGGTGGACCACGCCATGGACTTCGGCCCCGACAAGATGCTGAACTACGGCACCGTCACCGGCAGCAACAGCGTGGTGTACCCCGTGGACGGCATGCCCATGTTCACACACGCCGTCACCACGGGGCTGAACGTGCAGGGCGAATTTGCAGTGAATGACCGCGACCTGCTGCGCGTGGGCGGGCTGTGGCAAACCTACCGCCTGAACGACTGGTGGCCCTCGTCGCCCGACTGTGGCGTGGGCAACTGCACCGGCGGCATGGCGCCGTACACGTTCTGGAACATCCGCGACGGGCAGCGTGACCGCAAGGCGCTGTTTGGCGAGTGGGACGCCCGCTGGAACCCGCAGTGGGACAGCCAGCTCGGCGTGCGCACTGAGCACGTCACCAGCAACACCGGCCCGGCGCAAGGCTACAACACCGGCATGATGTACGCGAACGCGTCCTTGGGCACGCTGGCGCAGTTCAATGCCCTGGACCGCAAGCGCACCGACCGCAACTGGGACCTGACGGCCGTGGCCCGTTACCAGCCCAGCGATGCCCAAACCCTGCAGTTCGGTTACGCGCAAAAAATGCGTTCGCCCAACCTGTACGAGCGCTACAGCTGGTCCACCAACGCCATGGCGATGGAGATGAACAATTTCCTGGGTGACGGCAACGGTTACGTGGGCAACCCCAGCCTCCAGCCCGAGGTGGCACACACCCTGAGCGCCACAGCAGGCTGGCACGACCCGGCGGGCAGCTGGGCCTTCCAGGCCACCCCGTACTACAGCCGGGTGAGTGATTACATCGACGCCGTCCGCCTGCCCAGCAGCGTCAGCATGGGCGTGTCGGACAACAACGCCACCCGCACCGCAGGCTTTGTCAAACTGCAGTACGCCAACCAGTCGGCCCGCCTGTACGGCCTGGACCTGAATGGGCACGCCGATCTGGGCCGTGGTGCGCTGGGGCAGTGGAGGCTGCTGGGCGTGCTGAACTACACGAACGGCGTCAACCGGGACACGGGCAGCGCGCTTTACAATGTCATGCCGCTCAACCTCAGGCTCACGCTCAACCAACGCCTGGGTGGGTGGGACAACGCCATCGAATGGGTGGCGGTGCGCGGCAAGACCGATGGTTCGGACGCACGCAACGAAATCCGCACGCCGGGCTATGCGCTGTTCAATGTGCGCACCAGCCACACCTGGGGCCAGGTGCGTGTGGACCTGGGTGTGGAAAACCTGTTCGACAAGTTGTACTACCTGCCGCTGGGCGGCGCCTACACCGGGCAAGGCGCCACCATGGCCTTCAACCGCGAGGTGGGGGCCATTGGCGCCTCAGGTGGGACAGCCAGTGCCTGGGGAACCGCTGTGCCAGGGGCCGGGCGCACCCTGTACGCGGGCGTGACGGTCAAGTTCTGACGGCGTTCAGCCCCGGTCGTGCCGTGGTGCGGCCGGGGCAGGCGGCGCGCTGGCCCCGGCGCCACGCTCGAACGTGACCACGTGGTCCATGGCCACGCGGATGCCAATGCGTTCGCCCACCGCGTGGTTGTGGTGCGAGGGCACATGGGTCATGACCGTTTCGCCGCTGTCCAGATGCAGGGTGTACAGGAATTCCGAGCCCCGGAACGCCTTGCGCACAATACTGGCCTGTACTGGGGCGCTGTCGTCGTGGATGATGTCGTCTGCGCGCAGCAGCACATCGCACAGCCCGGCCTCGTAGGCGGTGGGCAGGGGGCATTCCTCCATGCCGTGCAGGTCGCCCAGGGGGGTGTGTACCACCACGTCGTCGCCCGCCATGGCGATTTGTGCCGGGGTGAACACGCCGTGGCCAATGAACTCGGCCACAAAGCGCGTGGCCGGGCGGTGGTAGAGCGCGTAGGCGTCGTCCCACTGGTGCAGGTGGCCTTCGTGCATCACGCCAATGCGGTCGCCAATGGCAAAGGCCTCCAATTGGTCGTGGGTGACGAACAGCGCGGTGGCGTTGGCCGCTTTCAGGATGCCACGCACCTCGTGGGCCAGTCGCTCGCGCAGGTCCACGTCGAGGTTGGAGAAGGGCTCGTCCAGCAGCAACAGGCGCGGGTTGGGTGCCAGCGCACGGGCCAGGGCCACGCGCTGCTGCTGGCCGCCCGAGAGTTCGTGCGGAAAGCGCGACTGCATGCCCTCCAGGCCCACCAGCTTCAGCACCTCGGCCACGCGGGCCTCGCGCTCGCGGGTGGGCAGCTTGGCGATGCCGAAGCCCACGTTGCGCCCCACATTCAGGTGCGGAAAGAGGGCGTAGTCCTGAAACACCATACCAATGCGGCGCTGCTCGGCTGGCACGTGGCGAGTGGCGTCGCTCACCGTTTCACCGCCCAGGGTGATGCTGCCGCCGCTCACGCGCTCCAGCCCGGCCACCGCGCGCAGCAGCGTGGTCTTGCCGCAGCCCGAGGGCCCGATCAGCACACCGATCTCGCCCGGGCGCAGGCCCAGGCTCACGCCATCGACGGCCGCCTGGCCTTGTTGGCCATAGCGCACCTGCAGTTGGTTGACGGTCAGGAACATGGGGAGATTGTAGATAACTACAATTCTCATTTGTGTTGGCGCGGGTCTGTCCCGTCCAGTCCCGCGTCGTGGCGGGTGCCCGCACCGTCATCACCCACCGCATTCCCACACCCCATGCCCCGCTGGTTGACCTCGGCCCTGTTGATCGTGCTGGCCTTTGTGCTGGTGCTGCCCGTGTTGGCATTGGTGGCCTCCTGGGCCGGTTTCGATGCGGTGGCGCAAGACGTGTTGCGGCAGATGGCCGAGACGGTGCTGCCCGAGTACGCGCTGACCTCGCTGGTGCTGTGCGTGGCGGTGGCCATTGGCGTGTCATTGGTGGGCGTGCTCACCGCCAGTGCGGTCACCTTGTTTGATTTCCCTGGTCGACGCACCTTTGAATGGGCTTTGCTGCTGCCCCTGGCCATGCCGGCCTACGTGGTGGCCTACGCCTACACCGACTTCCTGCAGTTCAGCGGCCCCATGCAGGTGTGGCTGCGCGAGACCTTCGGGCTGCGCGGGCGCGTGTTCCCCGAGATCCGCAACACCCCGGGCGCCGTCTGGGTGTTCACCTTCTCGCTCTATCCCTACGTGTACCTGCTGGCCCGCACCGCATTGTCGGAGCGGGCGTCGCAGCTGATGGAGGCCGCGCGCCTGCTGGGCGCACCACTCACGCGCCGTGTGCGCGAGGTGGCATTGCCGCTGGCCCGCCCGGCCGTGGCGGCAGGCGTTGCCCTGGCCCTGATGGAGACCCTGGCCGACTTCGGCGTGGTGAATTACTTCGGTATCCAGACCTTCACGGCCGGCGGCCTGTCCTTCCTGCACCTGTCGCTGGAGATGCATGGACAACCGCATCGCCGCCGCGCAACTGGCCACCCTCTTGCTGGCCACCGTGGCCTTGCTGCTCTGGCTGGAACACCGCGCCCAGCAGCGCATGCGCTTCTCCACTCTGCGCGGGCAGCGCGCGGGCAGCGCCGAGGCGCAGCCGGTGCGCTTGGCAGGCGGGCGGGCGGCGTTGGCCCTGCTGGTGTGCGCCGTGCCCGTTCTGGCCGGCTTTGTGCTGCCGGTGCTTTTCATGGTGCGGCCGCTCA
>CAYQTH010000112.1:0-5972 GCA_964420415.1 uncultured Macromonas sp.
CGGCCGGGCCGAGGTTGGCCACGTCGGCCAGTTTCAAGCCGGTGGCCGGGTCGTGCGCGGCGAAGCGGCTGCTGCCAGGTACCCAGGCGCCGTTGATGAGCGCATCGGTTTTCAGCAGCGTAGGGTCTGTGAGCAGAACCAGGGGGGAGGTCGAGGTGTCCATGGGCAAGCTCCGGGGTCAGTAAAACGCCTGCAGGCCGGTGATGGCGCGGCCCAGGATGAGGGCGTGGATGTCGTGTGTGCCTTCGTAGGTGTTGACCACTTCCAGGTTCACCAGGTGACGGGCCACGGCGTATTCGTCGCTGATGCCGTTGCCGCCCATCATGTCGCGCGCCAGGCGGGCAATGTCCAGCGCCTTGCCTGCGTTGTTGCGCTTGAGCACCGAAATCAGCTCCACGGCATCGGTGCCTTCGTCTTTCATGCGGCCCAGGCGCAGGCAGCCCTGCAGACCCAGGGCGATGTCGGTCAGCATGTCGGCCAGCTTCTTTTGCATGAGCTGGGTGGCGGCCAGCGGACGGCCGAACTGCTGCCGGTCCAGCACGTACTGCCGGGCGCGGTGAAAGCAGTCTTCGGCTGCGCCCATGGCGCCCCAGGTGATGCCGTAGCGCGCGCTGTTGAGGGCGGTGAACGGGCCTTTGAGGCCACGCACTTCAGGGAAGGCGTTTTCTTCGGGTACGAACACGTCGTCGAGCACGATGTCGCCGGTGATGGAGGCGCGCAGGCCCACTTTGCCCTGGATGGCGGGGGCGCTCAAACCGCTCCAGCCTTTCTCCAGCACAAACCCGCGGATCTCGCCCGCGTCGTCTTTGGCCCAGACCACAAACACATCGGCTATGGGGGCGTTGGTGATCCACGTTTTGCGGCCGTGCAGGCGGAAGCCGCCGGGTACGGCGCGGGCGCGGGTGTCCAGGCCGCCGGGGTCGGAGCCGTGGTTGGGTTCGGTCAGGCCGAAGCACCCGATGAGTTCACCGCGCGCCAGGCGGGGCAGGTATTGCTGCCGCTGGGCCTCGGTGCCGAAGGCGTGGATGGGCACCATCACCAGCGACGACTGCACGCTCATCATGGAGCGGTAACCGGAGTCCACCCGCTCCACCTCGCGCGCCACCAGGCCGTAGCTCACGTGGCTCAGGCCGCCGCCTCCGTAGTTCGCGGGCAGGGTGACGCCCAGGAGCCCCATGTCACCCATTTCTCGGAAGATGGCCGGGTCGGTCTGCTCGTGGCGGAAAGCCTGCAGCACGCGCGGCTGCAGCCGCTCCTGGCAGTAGGTGTGGGCGGCGTCGCGCACGGCGCGTTCGTCGGCGCTGAGCTGCAGTTCGAGCTGGAATGGGTCGGACCAGGAAAAGGGCAGGGACGGTGTCATGGCGGTATTGTGAAGTGCGCTGCTTCACGCCTGTGCGGCGGCCAAGGCTTGCCCGAGCAATGCCAGGCCTTCTTCGAGTTCGGCGTCGTGCACGGTCAAGGGCACCAGAATGCGGATCACGTTCGCGTACAGCCCGCAGGACAGCAGAATCAAGCCGCGCGCCAGGGCTTCGGTGCAAACGCGTTTGGTCAGGTCGGCAGCCGGTTTCGAATGATCGCCCTGGTCGAACAGTTCAATGGCCACCATGGCGCCCAGGCCGCGCACGTCCTGGATGCTGGTGTGTTTTTGGGCCAGCGCCCGCAGCCCTTCGGTCAGGCGTTGGCCCACCGCGCGGCTGCGTGCCAGCAGGTTTTCCTGCTCGAATACATCCAGCACCGCCAGCGCGGCGGCACAGGCCAGCGGGTTGCCGGCGTAGGTGCTGCCCAGGCCGCCTGGCAGGGGTTGGTCCATGATGTCGGCCTTGCCGATGATGGCCGACAGCGGGAACCCGCCCGCCAACGATTTGGCCATGGTGATGATGTCTGGTGCCACGCCCCACTGCTCACTGGCCAGCCAGGTGCCGGTGCGCCCTGCGCCCGTCTGCACCTCGTCGGCAATCAGTAAGATGCCGTGTTTGTCGCACAAGGCGCGCAGGGCCTGGGCAAAGCTGGGCGGGGCCACGTAAAAACCGCCCTCGCCCTGCACGGGCTCCAGAATGATGGCCGCCACCCGTTCCGGCTCAACGTCGTATTTGAAAATGTGCTCAATGGAGCGCAGCGCGTCGGCTTCGCTGGTGCCGTGCAGCGGGTTGGGGTATTCAGCGTGGTAAATCTCGGCCGGGAAGGGGCCGAAACCCGCCTTGTACGGCGCCACCTTGCCCGTCAGCGCCATGCCGAGCAGTGTGCGGCCGTGGAAGCCGCCGCCAAAGGCGATCACGGCTTGCCGTTTGGTGGCGGCGCGCGCGATCTTGATGGCGTTTTCCACCGCTTCGGCCCCGGTGGACATGAAGAAAGCTTTTTTCGGGAAAGCGCCCGGTGCTTTGGCGATCAGGCGTTCGGCCAGGTCGATGTAGGGCTCGTAGGCCAGCACTTGGAAGCAGGTGTGGTGGTAGGCATCCAGCTGTGTTTTGACTGCTTCGACGATTTTGGGATGGCGGTGCCCGGTGTTGAGCACGGCGATGCCGCCCGCGAAGTCGATGTAGCGTTTGCCCTCCACGTCCCAGACGGTGGCGTTGTCGGCCTGGGCGACAAACACTTCGTGGGTCTGGCCGAGGCCAGCGGGCAGCGCGGCACGGCGGCGGGCCATAAGGCTGGCGTTGGTCATGGGTTCGGTGTGCATAGGACGGCCTCCAGGTGAACGCTGCGAATGGCACTCACTTTAGCAGCGATGCGGCGTTCTGTAGGGTGCCAAATCGCTTGCTGTGAGGGCACCACTCTCCCGGAAAGGGTGGGCCGAAACTGCCCAGTCTGGCCGTCGTGCTCAAACGGCCCAGGTGGAGCCGTGTTCCGGCACCATGGCGTGCCAGCGCAGTTCGTTTTCGATACGGTGACGCAGCGTGTCAGCGGCTTCCTGGTCACCATGCACCACAAAGGCGCGGTGGGGTTGGCCGGGCACGGCGCGCAACCAGGTCATGAGCTGCTGGGCGTCGGCATGGGCCGAGGCCGAGTGCAACTGCACCATTTCCGCGCGCACAGTCACGTCCTGGCCGTGGATGCGCAGTTGCGCCGCACCGTTGGCCAGGGAGGCACCGCGTGTGCCTGGGGCCTGGTAGCCGGTCAGGATGACCATGTTGCGGTGGTCTCCCAGGTATTGCACCAGGTGGTGCAGCACGCGGCCACCGGTGGCCATGCCGCTGGCCGCCAGAATGATCTTGGGACCATGGTGCAGCGCAATGGCTTTGGATTCGTCTGGCGTACGCACCATCACGGCGGCGCGCGCCATGTCGCGGCACTGCGCGGCATTCAGTTTGTGTTCACCCAGGTGCTGGCTGAACAGTTCGGTGCTGTGGATGGCCATGGGGCTGTCCAGGTACACCGGCAGAGAATGCGGAATGCGGCCCTGCGCCTTGAGCACGGCAATGGCGTGCAGCAGTTCCTGCGCACGACCCACGGCAAACACCGGCACCACGGCGGTACCACCGCGGGCGGCTACACGTTCCAGTGCCGGGGCCACTTCGTCGATGGCGTTCGCGGCCGGGTGGTTGCGGTCGCCGTAGGTCGATTCCACAATCACCGCATCGGCGCCCACAGGCGGGTCGGGCGGCAGCATCAACAAGTCGTCGGAGCGGCCCAGGTCACCCGAGAACAGCAGCCGCTTGCCCCCCACTTCCAGCAGCAGACTGGAGGCGCCCAGGATGTGGCCGGCACCGTGAAAGCGTGCCTGCCAGCCCCGGATCGGTTCGAACGCCTGGTGCGTGGGCACGGTGCGCAGATGCTTCAGGCTTTGGCGTGCATCTTCTTCTGTGTACAGGGCCAAGGCCGGGTTGTGTTTGGAAAAGCCGTGCCGGTTGGCAAAGGCGGCGTCTTCTTCCTGGATGTGGCCGCTGTCGGGCAGCAGGATGTTGCACAGGTCGCGAGTGCCTGGCGTGCACCAGACTTTGCCCCGGTAGCCTTCCTTCACCAGCAAGGGCAGGTAGCCGCTGTGGTCCAGGTGGGCGTGAGTCAGCACCACGGCGCCGATGTGACTGGGTATCACGGGCAGAGGGGTCCAGTTGCGCAAGCGCAGTTGCTTGTAGCCCTGGAACAGGCCGCAGTCGACCAGCAAACTCTGGCCATCGTGCTGCACCAGGTATTTGGAGCCGGTCACGGTGCCGGCACCGCCGAGGAAGGTGATCTGAACGCTCATGGTTTTTGTCTCACTGCTAGAGAAAACAGGGGTTTTGGTCCATTATGTCGTTGTTCGTGTCCCGCTCAACAGAACAGCCAATGACGCGGCTTGAAAGGAAAATCATGAACCCAGATGCCAGCCCCAGTGCCCAACCCAAGGTGGAAACCTTGAAGGCCATGTTGCAGTGCCAGCCAAAGGCCGTGGTCAGCCGCATGCTGGTGAAGAACCAGGGTGGGAGTGTGACCCTGTTTGCCTTCGATCAAGGCGAAGGACTGAGCGAACACACCGCGCCTTACGAGGCGCTGCTGATCGGGGTCGAGGGGCAGGCCAAGGTGCAGATCGATGGGGTCGAGCACCTGTTAGGGGAAGGGCAAAGTCTGCTGATTCCGGCGCGGGCCCCGCACGCGGTGGAGCCCATCACGCCGTTCAAGATGCTGCTGGTGATGATCAAGAGCGAACGCAAAACTGCGCAGACGTGACGCACCTCACCCCCGCCCGGTTTTTTTAGGAGAAAAAGTCTTTTGCCTTCTCGAACCAGCCCTTGTCGTTCGGGCTGTGCTTGTGGCCGCCCTTTTTGAACGATTCGTCCAGTTCTTTCAGCAACTTCCGCTGGTGCTCGGTGAGCTTGACCGGTGTTTCCACCACGATGTGGCAGTACAGATCGCCGGGGTAGCTGGCCCGCACGCCCTTGATGCCGCGCCCGCGCAGGCGGAACTGCTTGCCGTTTTGCGTGCCTTCGGGGATGTCGATGGTGGCTTTGCCGCTGAGCGTCGGCACCTGGATTTCACCCCCCAGCGCGGCGGTGGTGATGCTGACCGGCACCTGGCAGTGGAGATCGTCGCCGTCGCGCTCGAAAATGTCGTGCTTGCGGATGCGGATCTCGATGAACAGGTCACCCGCCGGGCCACCGTTGCGCCCCGGTTCGCCGTTGCCGGTGGAGCGGATGCGCATGCCGTCGTCGATGCCCGCCGGGATTTTGATTTCCAGCGTCTTGTGCTTTTTCAGCTTGCCCTGGCCGTTGCAACTGGTGCAAGGCTCGGGGATGATCTTGCCGTTGCCGTGGCAGTGCGGGCAGGTCTGCTGCACGCTGAAGAAACCCTGGCGCATCTGCACCGTGCCCGCGCCGTTGCACGAAGGGCAGGTCTTGACGCTGGTGCCGGGCTTGGCGCCCGAGCCCTTGCAGGTGTCGCAGTCTTCCCAGCTGGGAATGCGGATTTGCGCGTCCTTGCCATGGGCGGCTTCTTCCAGCGAAATTTCCATGGCGTAGGACAGGTCGCTGCCCCGGTAGACCTGACGGCCGCCCCGGCCGCCGCCACGCTGGCCGCCAAAAATGTCGCCAAAAATGTCGCCAAAGGCTTCGGAAAAACCGCCAAACCCTTCCGCACCGCCGGGGCCGCCGCGCATGTTCGGGTCCACGCCCGCGTGGCCGTACTGGTCGTAAGCTGCGCGTTTCTGCGGATCCGACAGCATTTCGTAGGCTTCCTTGACCTCCTTGAATTTCTCTTCGGCGGTCTTGGCGGCGTCCCCCTGGTTGCGGTCAGGGTGGAACTTCATCGCCAGCTTGCGATATGCCTTTTTGATTTCGTCGTCGCTGGCGGTTTTGGACACCCCCAGGATTTCGTAAAAGTCTCGTTTGGCCATGGTGTGCTGCAGGGTTGCGCGTTGAGTGCGAACGCCGCGTCAGGCAAGAACAGTGCCTGAACGCGGCGGTCGGGTGGGCAGCGGCGGCCCGTTGCCAGGCCCGCCGCGCAGTGGCGTCAGTCCTTCTTGACTTCCTTCACCTCGGCGTCGACCACGTCATCGTCGA
>CAYQTH010000113.1:0-5928 GCA_964420415.1 uncultured Macromonas sp.
CAGCAGGTCGTTCGGGAATTCGATGTCGGCCTTGTCGATTTCGTCGATCAGCAGCGCCACCGGCTGGTCGGCCGTGAAGGCTTGCCACAGCACGCCTTTGACGATGTAGTTCTCGATGTCCTTGACTTTCGGGTCCCCCAGTTGCGAGTCGCGCAGGCGGCTCACCGCGTCGTACTCGTACAGGCCCTGTTGCGCCTTGGTGGTGGACTTGATGTGCCATTGCAGCAGCGGCATGTTCAGGGCTTGCGACACCTCTTCGGCCAGCATGGTTTTGCCGGTGCCGGGTTCGCCTTTGACCAGCAGCGGCCGTTTTAGCTGGAGCGCTGCATTGACCGCCAGCATCAGGTCCTGGGTGGCAACGTAATTCTGTGATCCGGTGAATTTCATACGGGTTTGTCCGCCCTCTGGAACAGGCGATTTCAAGGGTTATTACCGAGGGGTGAGTCTATATACTGGAACATTGATTTATGTCAAAGTTTTGCTGATTGTGACCCAAACATGAGGAAGCCGATGACTGTCTTGATGAAATCTCTCCTGGCCGCCGCGGCCATTGCACTGGTGGGTTCGGCACACGCCGCCGGGGATGTGAAAGCAGGTGAAAACAAGGCTGCCATGTGCATCGGTTGTCATGGTATTGCGGGTTACCAGAATAGCTTCCCCGAAATCCACAAAGTGCCCAAAATTTCGGGGCAGTCGGACAAGTACATTGTGGCTGCTTTGACCGCTTACCAGAAGGGTGAGCGCAAGCACCCCACCATGCGTGGCATGGCCGGTTCCCTGAGCGAGCAGGACATGGCGGACCTGGCCGCCTACTATGCCGGGCACAACCCAGGCGTGACCGCGCCGGAAGCGGCCAAGCCCGCCTCGGCGGCCGTGGCAGCATTGCTGGAAAAAGGCGCTTGTGTGTCGTGTCATGGGGCCAATTTCAGCAAACCGATCGACCCGGCCTACCCCAAGCTGGCGGGCCAGCACCCCGATTACCTGTATGTGGCGCTGAAAGCCTACACCGTGGAAAACAACGCGGTGGTCGGCCGCAGCAACGCCATCATGGGCGGTATTGCCACGCAATTCACCCTGCCTGAACTGAAGCAACTGGCGAATTACCTGGGGTCGCTGGATGGTGAACTGGCCACCAAGCCACAGTCCCGTTTCCGCTGAATTCAATACCATTCGTGGGGGCGCCGGCAGATTTTGCGGGCGCCCTCTTCTTTTGTCATGCCGAATCGATAAGATGTAACCGTTCATGACACCGTTTTGACCGTCACGCAGCGGACTGCAACAACAATGAAAACGCTTTTGCCTGTATGCCTGGGGCTGTGTTTGGCCGGCGCGCCGATGACATCTACGTCGGCGGCGGAGCGTTTGTCGGAAGAAGACTACTTTGAAACCTTGCCAGTGGTGTTGACGGTCAGCCGCCTGGAGCAGCCCATCAGCGACACGCCTGGCGCGGTCACCGTGCTGGACAAGGACACCATCCGCCGCTCCGGCGCGCGCGATGTGGCCGACCTGCTGCGCCTGGTGCCCGGTTACCTGGTGTCGGGCTGGAATGGGGCCAATCCGAACGCGATGTACCACACACCGCTGGATGACTACGGCACCCGCAACCTGGTGCTGATCAACGGTCGATCGGTCTATTCCCCGTTGCTGTTGGGGGGCACCCACCACGGCATGATGGGGGTGTTGCTGGAAGATATCGAACGCATTGAGGTATTGCGCGGCTCCAACTCGGCGGCCTACGGCACCAATGCCATGTTCGGTGTCATCAATATCATCACGAGCCACACGTCCGACACCTTGGGCGCAGCGGTAAAACTCAACGTGGGCAGCCAGTCGGTGCGTGATGGCTATGTGCGCCTCGGCTGGGGCCAGCCAGAGGCCGCCACTTACCGCTTGTCCGCTGGGCAACAGAGTGACGAGGGCTGGCGCGGCCTCTTCGATGACCGCAAGCTGCGCCAGTTGCACTGGCGGGCAGACGTCAGTGCCAACCCGCAGGACGACTGGCTGCTGGAGGCGGGCTGGACAGATTTGGCCAACGGCGAAGGGTTCCCGGGCTCTGTGGGCAATCCTACTCGCACGAACACCTGGACAGACCTGTATCTGCGCAGCGAGTGGAAGCGACAAGTGTCGGATTCTGAGCAGATCAAGGTTTCTTTTTCATTTGATGAGGAACATTACGGCGATGTGGCCAACGTGCCGGGCATGAATGTGGCGCTGGACTACAGCGGTCGCGGTCGCCGTTTCAACCTGGAAGCGCAGCATGCATTCCAGTGGACCGACAGTGCGCGGCTGGTTTGGGGCGTGGGCGTGAAGCAGGACGAAGCGCTGTCTGCGCCACTCTATGCGATAGGCAACACTGTCAAGGTGCGTGAAACCCGCGGGTTCGGTAACCTGGAATGGCGTCTGTACCCGCAAGGGGTACTCAATGCGGGCCTGTTTGTGGGCGACCACAGCCACACCGGCACATTCACCGCTCCGCGCCTCATGCTCAACCACCAGTTGGCCCCGGACCATACCTTGCGGGTCGGCACCACATCTTCGTTCCGCAGCCCGACCTTGTTCGAGCTGTTCGGGAATGTCCGGCGGTACAGCGGCGGGCAATACGTTGGGCAGGAGGTGCTGGCCCAGGGCCGTGCGCGCCCAGAACGGTTGAAAACCAAAGAACTGGGCTACTTTGGCAATTTCCGTGATCAGCGGCTGACTCTTGATGTGCGCGCCTACCATGAGCGTATGCGGGAGATGATCTGGAACACGACGTTGACCACGTTCTCCGTTCCGCCGTCGTTCTGGCCGGTGTTCCAGTTCCAGCCAGACGACTACACCAACCTGCCAGGCATCACCGCCCGCGGGCTGGAATACCAGTTGCGCTGGTCGCCCGCGGACGGGACCGATCTGTGGCTGAACCAGAGCTGGGAAAACTACACTTGGCAGGAAGCTGGCCGCAGCAAGCGTGTGCCACCTGGCCGGGCCACCACGCTGGCGTGGTTTCAGCAGTTGCCCAAAGGGGTCGAATTGATGCTCATGTGGCATGCCCTCGGCCCTATGCCCTGGCGCAGTGCCATTGAGATACTGCCAGCGTCAGACCGAGTGGATTTGCGAGTGGCCTATCCGTTCCGCTGGTCCGGCGCCAAAGCCGAAGTTGCCCTCACTGTGCAGGCGCTTGACGGAGAGCAAAAAGAATTTCTCACCGCAGGCCGGTATGCATTCGAGCGGCGTGCTTTTGTGACTTTGCGGTTGGAGTATTGACCTGAACCGTCTGCGCCGCCAGTTGTTGTTCGCCGCACTTGCGTCGGCTGGCGGCAGTGCGTTTGCCACGGCCGCAGTTGCCGCTGCGCGCGCACGTGTCTGGGTGGTCCTGTCTGACCAGGGCGGCGCGTATGCCGAAGTAGCGGCGGTGTTGAAGGAAGAGCTGGCGCGCGAAACACGAGGTATCGACTGGGTCGCCGCGTCCTGGCAGTCATTCCAGACGGCTGTTTTACCCCTGCCGCAAGCCATCGTGACGGTGGGGGTGCGCGCCTGGGCCGCCATGGTGGAAAAGCAGCAATCCATGCCGGAACTGGCCAAGGTGCCCATCCTGGCCACCCTGGTGCCCAGGATGGGTTACGAGGTACTGGCGGCCAAGGTATCTGGCCCCACGTCAGCGGTATGGCTGGACCAACCCCTGGACCGTTACCTTGCGTTGTTGCGCCTGGCCATGCCAGAGCGCCAGCGCCTGGGGGTGCTGTTCGGCCCCGATTCCGAGGCCTGGAAACCCGCTTTGCTCAAGGCCGCCGCTGCTCAGGGTTTGTCGGTGCATCACGCCACACTTCATGCCCAGGGCGATGACCTCTACGCTGTTTTACGCACGGTGCTGGCCGAGGCTCAAGTTCTGCTGGCTTTGCCCGATAACCAAGTTTTTAACCCGGCCTCGTTGCAAAACATTCTGATCGCAGCCTATCGGCAGCGTGTGCCGCTGGTGACGTATGCACCGGGTCACGTGAAGGCTGGAGCCACCCTGGCGTTGTATGCCACGCCGGGCCAAGTGGCGGTTCAGACAGCTGCATCGCTGCGCAACCAGCTGGCAGGCCGGGGCTGGCTGCCCCCGCGCGGTGCCGACAGGTTCACCGTTGCAGTGAATGCCCAGGTGGGGCGTTCACTGGGGCTGGCCATGCTTGAACCGGAGGCACTGATGGATGCGCTGCGGCGCCAGGAGACGTCGCGATGAAACAACAGATGGGCATTCGCTTGCGTCTCTGGCTGGCAGCGGCCTTGCCTGCCTTGCTGGTCACCGCCGTGCTGTTGCTGGTGTTCCTGCAGCGCCATGGTTCTGAATTGCTCGATGCCTGGAGCGACCGCGGCCGGGCGGCGGCGCGCCAATTGGCCGGGGCGTCTGAGTTCCCTTTGTTTGCGGGCAACCAGGAGTCTTTGCAGCGGCTCGTTGATGCGGCTCTGGCGGGGGATGAGCAGATGCAGGGGGTCGGGCTGTTCACCATCGATGGCCGCTTGCACGCGGTGGCAGGTCATTTGTCCGATGTGCGCGGTTTGTTCGAGGGCAGTGAACGCATTGTCATGGGACAGCGTTTGTTGGTGTTGGTGCCGATACGCCAGACCGCATTGCCGTTTGATGATCTGTTCGCCGATTTTGGTGGTGACCGTTCCCAGGCTGGGCGGGTGCTGGGTTACGTGGCGGTCGAGCTCAAACTTGACGCGCTGGCTCGGCAGCAACGGGATTTGCTGCTCTGGGCGGTACTGACATCGTGCCTGGGTTTGTTGCTCGCGGGTTTGCTGTCCACCTGGATCGCCTCCAGCGTCACGCGGCCCATCGCCGCCGTCAGCGGTGTGGTGGCGCGCATACGCGATGGTGAACTGGAGGCCCGGGTGGGGGAGTCCGCCGCCGGGGTGCTGCAACCTCTGGCGCACGGTGTCAACGACATGGCGGCCCGTGTCGCCATGACACAGGACGTGTTGCGTGAGCAGGTGGCGCAGGCCACAGAAGAGTTGCGCCGCCAGAAGGAAGCCGCCGAGCAAGCTGCGCGGGTTGATCTGCTCACGGGCGTGGCCAGCCGCCGTGCTTTCACCGAACACGCCGAGGCCGAGGTGCAGCGTGCCTTGCGCTATGCCTTGCCGCTGTCCATCATCATGATCGACCTGGACCACTTCAAGACCATCAACGACACCCATGGGCACGTGGCGGGCGATGCGGTGTTGGCCAGCTTTGCCGGTACCATTTCGCAGGAGGTGCGGGAGGTGGACCTGATTGGGCGCATGGGTGGGGAAGAGTTCGTGGCCCTGTTGCCGAACACCGAGGTCGATGAGGCAGTGGCTGTGGCGGAACGCATGCGCCAAGCCGTGGCCGCCAGTGAGTTACAGGTACAAGGCCGGCGTTTGATGTACACCGCCAGCTTTGGTGTAGCCGAATTCGTGCCAACGGAACTCAGCCTGACCAGTTTGCTGGCACGGGCCGACGCGGCGCTCTACCGAGCCAAGCGCCAGGGCCGCAACCGCGTCGAGCGCGCCTGATATCGGTCTATCAACCCAGGCGCTGGCGGTGGCGCTCAATCTGCGCACGCACCTGCGCCGGTGCCGTGCCTCCGAGGGTGTTGCGGGCATTCAGGCTGCCGCGCAGGCTCAAACAGTCGTACACATCCTTCTCGATCAGACTGTGGAAACCCTGCAGCACGTTCAGCGGCAGTTCCGACAGGTCCACCGCGTGCGATGTGGCCGCCTTCACGGCATGGGCCACGGTCTCGTGCGCGTCGCGGAAAGGCACACCCTTTTTCACCAGGTAGTCGGCCAGGTCGGTGGCGGTGGCGTAGCCCTTCAGGGCGGCCTGTTCCATGGCCTGGGCGTTGACGGTGATGCCGCCTTCCTTCAGGCCGGTGGCCGGGTTCACCTGGCCGCCGATCATCTCGGCGAAGATGCGTAGCGTGTCTTTCAGGGTGTCCACCGTGT
>CAYQTH010000114.1:0-5855 GCA_964420415.1 uncultured Macromonas sp.
ATCACGATCAGCAGCGGCACGATGGTCCAGCCCAACTCCACCCAGATGGGCTCGGGCAGTTCCTGCGCCTTGTGCCCCACAGATTTGCGGTGCTTGAGGATGGAATAGAACATCACCCCGAATACCAGCACGAAAATCGCCACGCAGATCACCAGCATGAACCAATGCAGCCAGTGCTGTTCTTCGGCAATGCGGGTGACCGGCGGGTGGAAGTTCAACTGCCGGACGGCAGGACCGCCGGGCAAGTCATTGACGGCATGGGCGGCTGTGGCGTACCACGCTGCCATGCTGGCCACTGCTCCTCCGATGATGTTTTTGGCGCCCGTCCAGCGCTGATGCACAACATGACCTGATGTTTTGATCGTGCTCACTCGTTGCCTCGAACATTGTTGTTGATATATATCAATGCCATTAAACCAAGCTTTTGCTTGTTTCAGCACCAGTGGTATCCCCTACTGCCGGGTCAACCTTGCCGCCGGGCCCACGCCGCCCAGCACGGGAAATCAATCTGGCCGCCGCCCCTGGCGGCCTGCGGACTGGCGCAGCATGGTTTTCATGTCTTGCACCGACACCGCGCTGGATTCGGCCACCTTGACCCTGGGTGGCGCCTTCATGGCATGGCCATACAGCACTTCCACCGTCACCTGCAACTGGCCCTGGGCGTCGCGCGACAAGCCCGCCTCCAGCGCCTCCAGCAGCGACTGGCGGTACCGGCGGCCGCGCAAGGCGGCAAAGCGGGCACTGTGCACATTGCGCCCCGTGTCTCGCAAATCCTGCAGCAGCCTTTCGGCGGTGGAGTAGGTCAGCGTCAGGCGCTCCATGTCCATGACGGGCTCGGCAAACCCGACCTCCACCAGCATGTCGCCCCAGTCGTGCATATCGGTGTGCGCCGGGGCGGGGGCTGACCAACCCTGCGCGGCATACACCTGGCGCACTTCACGCAGGGTGTCGGGCCCCAGCGCAGAGAACATCAAGAAACCACCCGTTTTCAGCGCGTCACGCCACTGGGTCAGCAACGCCTTGGGGTCTGGCGTCTGGTGCAGTGCCATGTTGGCCCACAGCATGTCCACCGGTTCCGTGACCGCACCCGGCCCCACTGCGCGCAAACCATCCTGCCCCAGCCAGCGCTTCAAACCACGCCAGACCGTTTGGGATGCCGATTCGATCTGGCGCAACAAACGCACCGCTTGCTCGGCCTGCTCGCCCCCAACCCAGGCCCGCGCCTGAGGGTACAGCGCCCGGATCTGGCGGTGCGCCTGCAGCCCCCCCAGCACGGGCGCCCAGTCCAGCCACGCCTCGGGCTGCTGCTTGATCCATCCCAGCCGGTCCACCATGCGGTGGCCAATTTCTTCGTGCAACCACGGGCTTTCCTCCCGCGCACGCCCGCGCCAACGGGCGGCAGCCAGTGGATCCATGCCTGGAACCGCTGCATTGGGGGAAGAAGATGGGTGATCCATGGGCACAGGATGGGAGCGCAGAAAGGGCGACAGACAGGGGTATAAAAAGAAGCGCGCAGTATATTCGCCGCATGCCAACCCTGCTGCCACACTGGCCATGGCCCGCCATCTGCGAAATCTGCGCCCGGTGGCCCGCTGAACCAGTCTGCCCCGCCTGCCAACGCGACCATGCCCGGCCCAGTCGGCGCTGTCCGGGTTGCGCCCTGCCCCTGGCTCCTGGTTTGGAACGCTGCATCCGTTGCGTGGAAGCCCCCGCCAGCCACCTGAGCAGTTGCCTGGCCCGTGTGGCGTATGCATTTCCCTGGGTGGAGGTGGTGGCACAGTTCAAATTCCAGCAGCAACCGGCCTGGGGCCGTCATTTGGCCAATCTCATGGTGCAGCAAGGCGACATTCAGGCCCTGCTGAACCAGGTGGATTGGATTGCCCCCATCCCTTTGCCACCGTCCCGCTTGCTGGAACGGGGCTACAACCAAGCCTGGGAACTGGTCAAACAACTGCGCCGTCACGCCCCGGCCAGCCTGGTGACCGTGCCCGACCTGCTGCTGCGCAAAGAAAGTCGGTACACCCAGCACTCGCTCGGTCGCGCGGAACGCTTGGAACACGCCCGGCGGGCTTTCCACCTCAACCCAGACCGGCAATCAGGCTTATCCGGTCAAAAGGTGCTGCTCGTGGACGATGTAATGACCACCGGCGCCACACTGGAAGCCGCGGCCAGTGTGCTGCTGGCTTGCGGCGCGGCGGAAGTTCATGCCGTGGTGTTCGCCCGCACGCCGCCACCGGACACAGACAAGCTCCGGGCAGCCGAGCCCATGGAATAATCCGCACCCCATGTTCAACATCGTCCTGGTCCACCCCGAAATCCCACCCAACACGGGCAACGTCATACGGTTGTGCGCCAACACGGGCTGCACCCTGCACCTGATCGAGCCGCTGGGTTTTTCCATGGACGACAAACACATGCGGCGCGCCGGGCTGGACTACCACGAATACGCCGAACTGCGGCGGCATGCCGACTGGAACGCCTTCCTACAGGCCGAACAGCCCCAGCCCGAACGCATGTTTGCCATGACCACCAAAACAAACGTTTCGGTGTACACGCAACACTTTGTGCCGGGCGACTGGCTCGTGTTCGGCTCCGAAACCCAAGGGCTACCACCCGCTCTGCGGGACAGCTTTGCCCCCGCACAGCGCCTGAAGCTGCCCATGCGGCCGGGTCAGCGCAGCCTCAACTTGTCAAATGCGGTGGCTGTGGTGACCTACGAGGCCTGGCGACAGCAAGGTTTCGCCTGACGCTGCACGCTCAGCGCTCCAGCCAGTCACACACGCCCTGCCACTGCGCCAAGTCGCGCGTCACACGGCTCGGTTGCACGTCGAACAGCGTCAAACCCTGGGCAGCCAGGTGAATGTAATTCTGCGTTTCGCGCAGGTACCCCAGCACCGGCAGCCCCAGGCTGACCACGAACTCGCGCAACTTGTCGGCTGCCAGGGTGCGCTCATCCACCCGCATGCCCACCACGCCTATGTCCAGCGCGGCCGCTTTGCGCCGTTCCTGCAGCTCGTCCAGGAAAGCTCGCGTGGCATAAATGTCGAATATGCTGGGTTGCACTGGAATCAGTAACTTGTCAGCGCGGCGCACCACCTCTTTCAGGTGCTTGCCGTGCAAGCCAGCGGGAGTGTCCAGCACCACGTGGGTGGTACCACGCGGTGGTCGCAACACCTCGGATGAAGATGCGTCCCAAGTCACGATGGGCCGCGCCGCCGCAGGCCGCAAACCCAGCCATGTGCTGGAAGACTGCTGGCGATCGGCGTCACCCAGCATCACACTGTGTCCCCGGCGCGCCAGGAAACCCGCCACATTGGTGGCCAAGGTGGACTTGCCGACCCCGCCTTTGGGGTTCGCAATCACGATAACGGACATGGCACTTGCTCCTTGCGCTGAACAGGCAGCACACAAACCAATGTTAGCAAGCCTGTGCGCCAGGCCCGAGCCTGCGACAATGGCACCATGTTCGCTCCGTCCCAAGCCGATGTCCGCCGTTTCTTTTGCGGCGTTTTTGCCAAAAGCCAGCAGCAGCTTCCCATGGAAGCCATTGAAACCCTGGCCAGCGAGTGGATCGCGCTGCACCCGGAGTACCACCCCGACCTGAGCGATGTGGACGCCGCCCTGCGCCAGATGAACGAGGCGAGCGAAACGCGCGAAAACCCCTTCCTGCACCTGTCTATGCACCTGAGCATCAGCGAGCAGTGCTCCATTGACCAGCCCCCAGGCATCCGCCAAGCGGTGGAACTGCTGGCCGCACGGCGCGACTCCTTGCACCAGGCACAGCATGAGGTGATGGAGTGCCTGGGCCGCATGCTGTGGGAAAGCCAGCGCAGCGGCCGCCCCCCAAACGGCCAAGCTTACATCGATGCCGTGCGCCGCCGTGCCACGCAAGGTTGACTCCCGCCAGAAACAACAAACCCCGGCAGGCTGTACCCACCGGGGTTGACGGCGAACCTCAGGTCCGTGCCGTTGAGAGGCTGGTGGAGTTGGATGTCTCGCCAGCCTGGAAGCAAGAGATTGCCTCCATTTTTTCGCCAAGCCCCGCAGCCGGACTGTGGAGCGGGCGGCTGTTCACAATTTCTGCGAACGACTCTAGTTTAACGCAGGCCAAAGACACTTGGCAAACGCATTTTTTCAATCAAGATGCGCCTCGTCATTGGGATTTTTTGACTCCCAAAATGCGCCACCTGGCCATTCGGAATCCGGATTATTAATAACCAAAAGAAATTAAAAACGAATTTGAAAGTATTGACCAATTATGTAGTTCTGTCATACATTCGCGCCAGTCCCGAATCGGGATAACCCTTAGACGCTGCCGACCCCGGCTAAGTTGGGCTCTGCCAAGAGCCCAATGGCGACCCCCAATCCAGACAGACCCGCCCTCATCAACCAGGGACGCCGGTTTTGTACAGAAAGGAGTGTGCTATGACAGCGCCGTCTTCCACCTGGCCCGCCAGGATTTTGCAACCTATCAGCCAGACTGCCAGCAAACTGGCTCAGGTGTTTTTTGCCATCACCCACAACAGCATGGCCTTGCTCGGTTTGGCATTGGCCATCACCGTGGCCGTGTTTGCCAGCCGCCCCGACCTGCGCCAGGCCACCGAAGAACATGTGTACGGCTGGCTGCTGCAGCGCCAGAGCCTGTCGGCCGACATCCCGGTCGAACCCAGCGCCATTGAGCGCGTCACTGCCGTGAACCCGAGCGAACTGCCGCGCACGCAGGCCCAGGTCGCCACCTGGCTCAGCCGCAAGTACCGTGTGGCCCAGGAGCCGGTCAGCGCCCTGGTGGCCGAAGCCTACCTCATGGGCCAAAAAGCCCGCCTTGACCCGACGCTGATTTTGGCTGTCATGGCCATCGAGTCCGGCTTCAACCCCTACGCGGCCAGTCCCGTTGGCGCACAAGGTCTGATGCAGGTGATGACGCGTGTGCACACCGACAAATACGACGGCTTCGGCGGCAGCTTGGCCGCGTTCGATCCAGTGAGCAACCTGCGCGTGGGCGTGCAAGTGCTGAAAGACACCATTCGGCAAGCAGGCTCCGTGGACGGGGGCTTGAGGCTGTATGTGGGTGCCGTGACGACCAACGGGCAGAACTACGTGGACAAAGTGCTGTCGGAACATGAACGGCTGCGCCGGGTGGCGCAAGGGCAAAAGGTGGCATTCAATGCCTACCAGCGCGTCACCCAGCCCTCCAACGCCCCCCCCTCCGAGGCCAGTGCCCTGCCGCCTCCGGTAGAACTGGAAGCGGGTGCTCCGGCCCACACACAGACGGCACAAGCCAGCGCCTCCTGATAAAATCCCGCCCGTGCGCAACTGGCGATAGGTTGGCCGCTGCCTGAGCAGGCAACGCCCGGCTGACGTGGGTTCACCACTGGGAAGCGCACCGCCTTTGCCCCTCCCAGGCAGCGGCGTCAAGCCGTTCGCCTGGGCAGCCCCTGTCGTTGTTTCCACCGCGCAGGGTCTCACGACACCCTCCAGGACTGCCATGTACGACCGCAACATTCTGATTGAACAAACCGACCCCGAGCTGTTCGCCGCCATCCAGGCCGAAAACGCCCGCCAGGAACACCACATCGAGCTGATCGCCAGCGAGAACTACGCCTCCCCGGCCGTGATGGCCGCCCAGGGCACCCAGCTCACCAACAAGTACGCCGAAGGCTACCCCGGCAAGCGCTACTACGGTGGCTGCGAATTCGTGGACGTGGCCGAACAACTGGCCATTGACCGCGTGAAGCAACTGTTCGGCGCCGACGCCGCCAACGTGCAACCGCACTGCGGCGCGTCCGCCAACGAAGCCGTATTCCTGGCCTTCCTCAAGCCCGGCGACACCATCATGGGCATGAGCCTGGCCGAAG
>CAYQTH010000115.1:0-411 GCA_964420415.1 uncultured Macromonas sp.
TGAGCGGGATCATGCGCCGTTCGATGTACACGTGCTTGAGGATGACCTCGGTGTGGCCGTCGCGGTCGCGGTCAGAGATTTCGAGCACGCTGGGGCAGAACTTTTGCAGTTCTTCGATGAGCGCCGGGTCGAAGCGTTCGTGCGGAAAAGCCACACCGGAAAACTCCAGCGTGTCGGCCATGCGCCCCACACGGTCGTGCCGTTTGACCAGCTGGTATTTGCCCCGGACTTGCTCGCGCGTGGTGTCTTTCTGCGGCGGGTAGTGGTCCTTGATGACCTTGAACACAAAGGGAAAGCTGGGCAGGTCGAACACCAGCATCACCATGCCTTTGATGCCGGGCGCGATGCGAAAAACGTCGGTGCTGTGCCGCAGGTGGAACAGGAAGTCGCGGTAGAACAGCGTCTTGCCCT
>CAYQTH010000115.1:421-5810 GCA_964420415.1 uncultured Macromonas sp.
GTAGGCGCTGGGCACCTCCATGTCTACCATGAAGTAGGCACGTGCAAAGCTGAACACCATGAGCAAGTCGTCCTCCCCATGCAACAGGGCGTCGATCACCAGTTGCCCGCTGGCGTTGTGCAGAACAGGCAGCGCGAACGGCACCTCCTGGAAGCCGTTGATGAGTTTGCCCACCGCATACGCGCCCTTGTTGCGGTAGAACAGGCTGTCGAGCACCTGGAGCTGGACATTGGCGCGCAGCCGGTCGTGGTCGAACAGTGGCAGCAGGCGTTCGCACACGCACGCCGTGTCGCGCTCAAAGTCCTCGAACGGCACGCGCAGGCCGAAATCACGCACCATGCGGCGTATCTCGTCCAGCAGTGTGCCCTGCCTGGGGTAATAGCTGCGGTAGGTGGTGTGGGCTTCGGGGTCTTCCGGCTCGATGTATTCGGTGCTGATGGCCGGGCGGACAAAAATGAAATCGTTGTGGAAGTAGCTGCGGTGCAGCACCTGCGTGACCACCGAATTGAAGAAGGTTTCGGCCAGCTCGGGCTGGCGGTGGTCCACCAGCATGCCCACATAAAACAGCTTGACCTGCTGCCACACTTCGGTGGGCAGTGTGGCAGCCTGGAATTCCCGCTCCAGCCGCCGCACGCATTCCCGCACGCGCAGGGCGTAGAACTCGATGCGCTCGCGCTGCGCCCGCTGCTGGCCGTGCCAGTCCTGGGTTTCGAAACGGTGCTTGGCGCGCGCCGACTCGGCCCGGAACAGGCGGTAGTGCCGCTGGAAGCCATCCATCATCGCGCGGGCAATGTCAAACGCGGCATCGGAGTCGAGTCGGTGGGGCAGCATGGGGCTGATACAGCTTGCGGCTCCCTGGGGGTGCAAGGAAGTCCCTGCGCGTATTATGGGCGCGGTGTCTGGTAAGACGCCAGCACCCCTTGCAAGGCAGCGCGGTACACCGGCTCCACCGAATCGGGCCGGTCTATCGTCACATGCAGGTTGTGCAGCAGCCCATCCTTCAAGCCATACACCCAACCATGGAGCGTGACCGGCTGGCCGCGCGACCAGGCGTCCTGGATGACGGTGGACTCGGCCACGTTGAGCACCTGTTCAATCACGTTCAACTCGCACAAGGCGTCGTGCCAAGTGGCTTCGGGCAACTGGTCCAGCAGGGCGCGGTGGCGGTCGCGCACGTCTTTCACGTGCCGCAGCCAGTTGTCGGCCAGGCCCACGCGCACATCCTTCAAAGCGGCCAGCACGCCGCCGCAGCCGTAGTGGCCCACCACCATCAGGTGCTGGACTTTGAGCATGTCCACTGCGTACTGGATGGTGGACAGGCAGTTCAGGTCGGTGGGCACCACCACGTTGGCCACGTTGCGATGCACGAACACTTCGCCCGGTGCCAGCCCTGTGATCTGGTTGGCGGGCACACGGCTGTCGGAGCACCCGATCCACATGTACTGCGGCTGCTGCTGCGCCAGCAGGTCAGAGAAAAACGTGGGTTTTTCCCGCACCATCTGCGCCGCCCATTCGCGGTTGTGAAGAAAGAGGTCTTGGAGGTCTGAAGTCATGCCCGGATGCTAGCCGATGTCGGTTTTCCGCAAAAGCTTCAAGGCCGTTGTGGCCTGGGCTCCCACCCATGCCGCTGGCTGCGCGGCCGATATAGTTGTCGCATGGCAAGCACTCCCCGCACCCTGACTTGGCGCACCGTTCTGCGCATGACCCGGCCCGGTTTTCTGGTGGTGACGTTCACCGCCTGCCTGTTGGGTTTTGCCACGGCCTGGCCTGGGACATCATTCCCGGCCAATGCGGCCTTGGCAGCGGTCACCCTCACGCTGGCCTTGCTGGCGCATGCGGCCGCCAACGTGCTGAACGACTACCACGACGCCCTCAACGGGGCCGACGCGGCAAACCAGGGGGGCCTGTTCCCGTTCACGGGCGGATCGCGCCTGATCCAGAATGGCGATGTGACCCTGCAAGCAACCCGGCGGCTGGCCTGGGGTCTGCTGGTCTTGGTGACACTGGCCGGGCTGCTGTTGGCCCTATCTCGCGGCAACCGGCTGCTGTTCGTTGGGGCGGCAGGGTTGCTGCTGGCCTGGGCTTATTCCGCACCGCCGCTGGCCTTGATGTCCCGTGGGCTGGGCGAACTGGCGGTGGCGGCCTGTTGGTGGCTGGTGGTTGCGGGGGCCGACTTTGCCTTGCGCGGCCAGTTTGCCGCCCTGCCCCTGCTGGCAGCTCCCACGCTCGCGTTGCTGGTGGCCAACATCCTGCTCATCAATGGCGTGCCAGACGCCCTCGCCGACGCGACCGTGGGCAAGCGCACGCTGGCCGTTCGTCTGGGGCCGCAAAAGGCAGCCCGCCTGTACCTGTTGATTGCGCTGGTAGCTCACGGCTGGCTGACACTGGGAACACTGGCACACTGGCTACCCACCTTGGCTTGGTGGGGGTTGGTATCGCTGCCAGCGTCGTTGTGGGCGGCGCGTTTGCTGTCGCGCCAAATCCACCAGCCTGCCACGTTGAGGCCAGCCATCCAACTCACCATCGCGGCGGCAGTCTTGCACAGCGTGGCGCTGGCGAGCGGGTTATTCAGCCGCTGACAGCCCGCTCACACACCCGCCAGGCGCACCCGCTTCAATGCCAGCCGGTGCTCGGCATAGTCGGGCATGACGCTGGCCACCACGGCCCAGAATTGGCTGCTGTGGTTCATTTCGCGCAAGTGGCTGAGCTCGTGCACCACCACGTAGTCGATCAACACCGGGCTCAGATGAACGAGCCGCCAGTTCAACCGGATGCTGCCGTCGGCGCTGGCGCTGCCCCAGCGGGTGCCCGCGCTGGACAGACGCAAGCGGCTGTAACGCACCCCGAGCTGCGGTGCAAAGTGCGCCAACCGTTCGGCAAACAGCCGCTGCGCTTCGCGCCTCAGCCAGGCCTGCACCGTTTCCCGCAGCCGGTCCGGATCAGCGTCGTGCGCCAGTCCCACCAGCAAATGCCCCGCCTGCACACAGGCCCCCGCCTCGGCAAAGGCATGGCTGGGGTCCAGCCGCAGCCGCAAGGTCTGCCCCAGGTAATCCAGCCCAGCCCCGTCGGCCCAGACCTGGGGCGCTGACGGGGTACGCTGCCGGTCCCGCACTTGCTGCAGCTTGCTCAACACCCAGCTGGCCTTGCGGCGCACCAGGGCATCGACTTCGGCGACAGGCGTCCAGCGCGGCGCGCGCACGCTCAGCCCCAGCGGGCCCACGCTCAAACCAATGGTGCGCCGCTGGCCGCGCTGGAATTCGTAGGCCACCAGCGCATCCCCCAACAGGCACTCGCGGTTGGCACGCGGGTGGCGCCACTCCACAGGCGCTAGCGCTTCGTCCGCAACGGCGTCGGCGTCGAACAAGCCCAGTTGCGCCACGGGTCAGCCTTTACCGGGTTTCGTGACGGTAGGCCTCGGGGTCGAGACGCCGCATCTCGGCTTCGATCCAGTTCTCGACCTCTTGCATCAGCTCGTCGGGCTCGCGGCCCTGGCTCGGTATGGGCGGGCCAATGGAAATGTCCACCACGCCTGGGCGCTTGACCAAAGCCTTGCGCGGCCAGCACTTGGCCGACGTCACGGCCACCGGGATCACGGGCGCGCCGGTACGGATGGCCAGCCGCGTGCCACCGGTTTTGTATTGGCCCGTTTCACCGCGGGGGATGCGCGTCCCTTCGGGAAACATGATGACCCAAATGCCTTGATCCAGCAGCCGCTGCCCCTGTTGCACCACCTTGACGAAGGCACGGGCACCGTCTGTTCGGTCGATGTGGATCATGTCCAGCCGCCCAATGGCCCAGCCGAAAAAGGGAATGCGCAGCAATTCCTTCTTGAACACGTAGGCCAAGGGGTGCGGCATGATGGCGGGCAACGCAAAGGTTTCCCAGGTGGACTGGTGCTTGACCAGCAACACGGCAGGCGCTTTCTCCCCAACGGGCAAATGCTCGAACCCGGTGACCCGGTTCCGGATGCCCATGAACCAATCACCCGCCTGCACCGACAGCCGCAACCAGCGGGCACAGACCCAATACAGCTTGGTGCGGCTGATGAAAGGCGCGATCAGCACCACGGCGGTTGCCCATGGAACCACGGTCACGGCCATGAACAGCAAATGAAGTATGGAACGTACAGCGTTCATGTCAGCATCCCAATGTTGCGACAGCCACCGGAACACACTGTGCAACGAGACCCGACCACAACCGCATAATCTCGGCTTTTGGCCAGAACGGCATGGGTACCCACAGCACCGTCAGGCCGCCAGACGCGACAGGTCGGCCACGCGGTTCATGGCCTGGTGCAGCGTGGCCAGCAGCCCCAGGCGGTTCGCCTTGAGCGCCGGATCGGCCGCATTCACCATGACCTTGTCGAAGAAGGCATCGACCGGCGCCTTCAGGGCCGCCAATGCCTTCAGGTTGCCGGTGTAATCGCCCTGCGCCCAGGCGGCATCGGCCTGCGGCGCTACGGCGGCCAGGGCCGCCACCAGGGCCGACTCGGCGGTTTCCTGCAGCAGTTCGGGCTGGACCACGGCCTGCACCTCGGTGTCAGCCTTTTTCAGGATGTTGGAGACCCGCTTGTTGGCCGCCGCCAGCGCGGGAGCCTCGTCCAGCGCGGCAAAGGCACGCACGGCGGCCAGGCGCTTGCCGACCTCGCCCAGACGGGCCGGGCGCAGCGCCAGCACGGCGTCCACTTCCTGTGCGCTGTAGCCCTGCTCGCGCAGGTTCACGGCCAGGCGGTCGTAGAAAAATTCCAGCAGGGCGCTGGTCGGGTCCTGGATCAGTTCGCCAAACGTCTTGGCGGCCTGCGCCAGCAGTTCCGGCAGGTCCAGCGGCAGGTTCTTTTCGCTCAGGATGCGGATCACACCCAGCGCGTGGCGGCGCAGCGCGAACGGGTCCTTGTCGCCAGTGGGCAACTGGCCGATGCCGAACAGGCCGATCAGGGTTTCCAGCTTGTCGGCCAGCGCCAGCACGGTGCCGGTGTGGTTGCGCGGCAGCGCGTCGCCGGCGAAGCGCGGCTTGTAATGGTCCTCGATCGCGATCGCGACGCCGTCGCGCAGGCCTTCGTGGCGCGCGTAATAGCCGCCCATGATGCCCTGCAACTCGGGGAACTCGCCGACCATGTCGGTCAGCAGGTCGGTCTTGGCCAGGCGCGCGGCCTGCTGGACCTTGGTGTCGAGCAGGTCGAGATGGTCCTTGTCATCGACCGTGAACGGCAGCGTGGCCAGGCGCAGCTGGTTGACGATGGCGTGAGCGATGGCACGCACGCGCTCGCTGCGCTCGCCCTGGGTGCCCAGCTTGTTGTGATAGACCACCTTGGCCAGGCCGGCGACGCGCGACTCGAGCGTCTTCTTGCGGTCCTGGTCGAAGAAGAACTTGGCGTCGGCCAGGCGCGGGC
>CAYQTH010000116.1:0-5635 GCA_964420415.1 uncultured Macromonas sp.
CCACCCGTTGCAACTGCTGCAAGACGTGGGCCTGGGCTACCTCACGCTCGGTCAGCCGTCGCCCACCCTCTCGGGCGGCGAGGCGCAGCGCATCAAGCTGGTCACCGAACTCACCAAGGTGCGCGACGACGTGGCCCGGCGTGGCCAGAAGGCGCCGCACACCCTCTACGTGCTGGACGAACCCACGGTCGGCCTGCACATGGCCGACGTGGACAAACTGATCCGCGTGTTGCACCGCCTGGTCGATGGCGGCCACAGCGTCGTCGTCATCGAGCACGATCTGGACGTGATTGCCGAAGCCGACTGGATCATTGATCTGGGACCGGAAGGCGGTGATGGGGGCGGCTGCATCGTAGCGGCCACAACGCCGGAGGAACTGGTGCGCCTGGGCACGCACACTGGCCGTTCGCTGGCGCCGGTGCTGGTACGGACTTGAAAGCGGTTTGAGGTGTGAGCCGCACGCGCGTCATTCACATTGAACCGGCGGCACCGGTCAAGCCGCCGCTGGGTGCGCCGTGCAATGGCTGCGGTCTGTGCTGCCTGGCAGAGCCTTGCCCGGTAGGTCTTGTGTTGTCACTGCGCCGCAGCGGGGCGTGCCGCATGTTGCAATGGGACGCTTCCCGCCAGCGTTACCTGTGCGGCGCGCTGGAGCGTGCTCAAGCGTTGCCGCGGTGGTACGCCCGCCCGCTGACAATCTTGCTCAAACGCTGGATTGCCGCGGGCGCCGGTTGCGACGCCGCGTGGGAAGCGCAGCCGCCGCGTTGAGCTTCATTGCGAGGGGCTCAGAAGGTTTCCCATTCATCCTGGTCGCTGCTGGTAGCCGGGGCAGCCGATTTGACCGGTGCTGAGGCTTGGCGTTTGCTGCTGGGCAAGGCCGGTGCTGTGCGTTCTGTCGCGGGGGTGGGTTTCGGCAAACGTGTGCCCTCGCCCTTCACGACGGAGCGCAACTGGCGCAAGGCTTCGGTTACTTGGCGGCCATGTTCCACAAAAGCCGAACCGCCTTCCAGCATTTTTTGTGCTTCCTGCAGGCGTCCGGCGTTGATGGTGTCGGCCACCTTGCCTGCGCTCTGGTGAAAACGCTTGTGCTCCTGCACCAGGGCACTGAAAGCCGGTTGCGTGCCCCAGCGCTGGCCGCCGTTGTTGTGCAGCCAGGTGCCCAGCACGCAGCAATCGTCACGCCGGATCTGGTCGGCATCCAGTTTGTTGCCTTTCATGGCCGCGTTGCGCAGCGTTACCCGCCACTGCTGGTGTGCCGCAATCGCCTGGTCGAAATCCAGATCGCCTACCTGGTTCGCCGTCGCCTTGGAAGCCTTGGCCTCGCGCCGCAAAGACACGGCATCGACTTCGGCCAGTGTGGTGTCTCGTGGGGTCAGGCGGAAGATGCGGATGGAGTTGTGCACCGTATTGACTTGACCGTCCAACGTGTTGGATGCGGCCGCCAGCTGTTCCACCATGGCCGCGTTCTGCTGCGTGATGGCGTCCATCTGCCGCACCGACTGGCTGACCTGGGTGATGCCTTGTTCCTGTTCAGTGGTGGCGTGGCGGATGTTGTCCAGGATGGCGGCCACTTTTTCCACGGACTGCATCGCTTCGTCCATGCGTTTGCGGGCTTCGTCGGTGCGGGTATTGCCTTCGTCCACGCGCTGGCGTGATTCTTCGATCAACTGCCGGATCTCCTTGGCGGCGCCCGAAGTGCGTTGTGCCAACGCGCGCACTTCACCGGCCACCACGGCAAAACCGCGGCCAGCCTCGCCCGCACGGGCGGCTTCCACCGCAGCGTTCAGCGCCAGGATGTTGGTCTGGAAGGCCACCCCTTCAATCACCTGGATGATGTCGGCAATGCGGCGCGACGAGTCGGCAATGCCCACCATGGTGTCAGCCAAGGCGCGCACGGCCTCGTCGCTGCGGCGTGAAACTTCAGCGGTTTCTTTCGCCAGTTGCGCGCCTTCAATAGCGGTGCGGTTGGTTTCCTGCACAGTGCTGTTGATCTGCGCCATGGCGGTGGCGGTTTGGTCCAGGCTGGACGCCTGGGTTTCTGTGCGCACCGACATGTCGTGGTTGCCCGCGGCGATTTCTTGTGTGCCGCCGCGCAGGTTGCCCACTTCGTGCCGGACGTCGCGCACCACGGTGCGCACGTTCAGGGCCATCTGCTGCAAAGCCTGTTGCAGCTCACCCATGGCGCCAGTTTCCGTGATCTTGAAATTCTGGGTCAGGTCGCCCGAAGCCAGCAGGTTGGCTCGGTCCACGACCTCGTTGAGTTTGGCTCCCGTCTGCCGCCAAATGCCCCAGCTGGCCAGCAGTGAAGTCAGCACCGCTGTAACTGCAGCGGCCCACAGGGGCGCGTAGCCCGCCACCACCAGTGGCACGGCAACGGCCGCCGCCGTGCGCAGTACCAGCTTGCCGCGCAAACCCGGCGTCAGCGCATACTTGAGCCGTCCAAAAAATGTATTGCGCAGCACCTGCCCGTGCTTGAGCACATGGACCAGCCGACCGCTCTCGGCCTCCTTTTGCATGATGGCGTACAGGCCTTCGCAGGCCGCCACTTCTTCGCGGGTGGGGCAGTTGCGCACCGACAGGTACCCCACGATCTGGTCGCCGTGGCGCATAGGCGTGGCGTTGGCACGCACCCAGTAGTGGTCGCCCGTCTTGCGGCGGTTCTTGACGATGCCCGTCCAGGGCTTGCCCGCTTCGATCGTTTCCCACAGATCGCGGAAGCCCTCGGCAGGCATGTCCGGGTGGCGGATGAGGTTGTGCGGCTGACCCAGCAGCTCCTCGGCGCTGTAGCCACTGACGGCCACAAAGGCGTCGTTGCAATAGGTGATGCGACCTTTGAGATCGGTGACGGAAATCAGCGTCTGGTCCGCAGGAAAGGTGTATTCCTTCTGGGTGACGGGCAGGTTGAGTCGCATGTGGAAATTCTCGGGGCAGAAAAACACCTGGGCCAATACACAGCGACCCAAAGCTTTTGCAATGGTAGGTCAAGAACGGGTCGGCCATTCTGACATTCCCCATGGTGAAAACCCTCGCCCCTTGTTTGATGCAGGTCAAAGGGCGAGGGGCGTGGTCGTCGTGCTTCCTTAGAATAGAAGGATTACTTCCATACGCACCCGTGCCGCTGCCTGTCCGTTTCCTGCTGGGTTCACCGCGCCGATTGTTGGGTGCGGTCGTGCTGTTCATCGTCCTGGATCTCAGTGTGTTGGTATTCAATCTCTGGATTGCACACTGGGTCGCCGCAGATGCGGTCGCTATCAACCTGGCGGGCCGCCAGCGCATGCTGTCGCAGCGCATCACCAAGTCTGCGCTTTTGGCCAGCGGCGTCTTGCCGGATGTGGGACGGACGGCGGCCATGCAGGAACTCGCCGATGCCTACGGTCAATTCACGGGCACCTTGCAGGCTTTTGACCGTGGCGGCGGCGCCATTGGAGGGGATGGGCAGCTCGTCCGGCTGGACCGGGTGGCCGCGCCGGCCGGGCGCGCGGCCGTGGAGGCGGTGAACCAGCTTCTGGCCCCTGTCCAGCCGGTCATGGACCGATGGCGTCAGGACGGCTCATTGCCCGAGCCGCAGCTGATTGCCGTGCGTGACTACATGGTCCGCCACAACCGAGACATGCTGGATGCCATGAACCGTCTCACCAGTGCGCTGGAGCAGGACTCGGTGCGCCGCATCGGTGTGCTGCGCTATGCCCAGACCGGGGCGTTTGTGCTGGCCATGCTTAACTTCGTGGTCATTGTCCTGGGTCTGGTGCGGCGCCAGCAAGTGGTCGAGCAAGAAGGGCGGCAATGGCGTCAGGTTGCACAACGCGATGCCTTGACGGGTCTCTACAACCGCATGGCCTTTGATCGACGACTGGAGCAAGCCCTGGCCCAGGCGCACGTGAACGGCGGCACACTGACGCTGCTGATGCTCGATCTGGATGGATTCAAACCCGTCAACGACCGCTATGGCCACGCCAGAGGCGACGAGGTGTTAAGAGCGCTGGCGCAGGCGCTGCAAAGTGTGGCCCGTGAAACGGACACCGTGGCCCGGTTGGGAGGAGACGAGTTTGCCCTGTTTTTCCCCGGACTCCACAACCCGGTAGCGCTGCACGACCTCTGTCAACGGCTGCTGCAGCGTCTGGAGAAGACGGTGTCGGCCACGGTTCCGGTGCCCGTGCGGGCCAGCCTGGGGGTGGCGGTCTATCCGCAGGATGGCGCCGATGCAGCGGCCTTGCTGCATGCCGCAGACAGTGCCATGTACCGAAGCAAGCAAAACGGTGGGCATTGCGTCACGTTGGCGGCCGATCTGCCCCGGACCCGCTGAAGTTCTGCAACCTCTTGGCTGAGTTCTGTTTGACGCCACTTGGCTTGGTCGCTATAATCCGCAGTTCGGCGAAAATCCCTTTGCTGAAACGTTTAAACAACGAACACCTTTTTTGAGGTTCCCTATGTACGCGGTCATAAAAACCGGCGGCAAGCAGTATCGCGTTGCCGTTGGCGAAAAACTTAAAGTAGAACAGATTGCTGCGGACGTGGGCCAAGAAATCGTGATCGACCAGGTGCTGGCCGTCGGTAACGGCGAAAGCATCAAGGTGGGCACGCCCTTGGTCTCCGGCGCAACGGTCACAGCCACTGTGGTCAGCCACGGTCGTGGCGACAAAGTACGCATTTTCAAGATGCGTCGTCGCAAGCACTACCAGAAGCGCCAAGGCCATCGTCAAAACTTCACCGAGCTGCAGATCGGCTCGATCAACGGCTAAGGAGTAAAGCACCATGGCACAGAAAAAAGGCGGCGGCTCCACGCGCAACGGTCGCGATTCCAAGCCGAAGATGCTGGGCGTGAAAGTGTTTGGCGGTCAGGAAATCAGCGCTGGCTCCATCATCGTGCGTCAGCGCGGCACCCGTTTCCACCCTGGCGTGGGCACCGGTGTTGGCAAGGACCACACCATCTTCGCTACCACCGACGGCGTGGTGAGCTTTGCGGTCAAGGGCGCCTTGAACCGCAAAACGGTCATCGTCACCCCGGTGTGATGTCCAGCGTTTGAGCCGCAAGGCTCAGACAGCAAAGGCCCGCGCTGCGGGCCTTTTGTGTTTTTCCGTTTCAAGGACAATGCAGCCATGAAATTCGTGGACGAAGCCTATATCGAAGTGGCGGCCGGTGACGGCGGCAATGGCTGCGCGTCGTTCCGCCATGAGAAGTACAAGGAATTCGGCGGCCCGGACGGCGGCGACGGTGGCCGTGGCGGCCACGTCTATGCCCTGGCCGACGAGAACCTGAACACCCTGGTGGATTACCGCTACTCTCGCCGGTTCGAGGCGCAACGCGGGGAGCACGGCAAGGGTTCCGACATGTTCGGTTGCAAGGGTGATGACATCGTGCTGAAGATGCCGGTCGGCACCATCATCCGCAACGCCGAAACCGGCGACATCATGCACGAACTGCTGCAGCCGGGGGAACAGATTTTGCTGGCCAAGGGCGGTGACGGCGGTTTTGGCAACCTGCGCTTCAAAAGCTCCATCAACCGCGCGCCGCGCCAGAAGACGCCCGGCCACGCGGGTGAGCGCTTCGAGCTGCAACTGGAGTTGAAGGTGCTGGCCGATGTCGGCCTGCTGGGCATGCCCAACGCGGGCAAGTCCACCTTCATTGCGGCGGTGTCCA
>CAYQTH010000117.1:0-1577 GCA_964420415.1 uncultured Macromonas sp.
AGCAGGTGGAAAACGGCGCGCAGATCGTGGACGTGAACATGGACGAGGCCATGCTGGACAGCCAGGCCGCCATGGTGCGCTTCCTCAACCTGATGGCGAGCGAACCCGACATCGCGCGCGTGCCGGTGATGATCGACTCCTCCAAATGGGAGGTGATCGAGGCCGGGCTCAAGTGCGTGCAAGGCAAGGGCGTGGTCAACTCGATCAGCATGAAGGAGGGCGTGGACGAGTTCAAGCGCCAGGCCAAGCTGATCCGCCGTTACGGCGCCGCCACCGTGGTGATGGCCTTCGACGAAAAAGGCCAGGCCGACACCTACGAGCGCAAGATCGAGATTTGCGAACGCGCCTACCGCATCCTGGTGGACGAGGTGGGCTTCCCGTGCGAAGACATCATCTTCGACCCCAACATCTTTGCCATTGCCACTGGCATCGAGGAACACAACAACTACGCGGTCGACTTCATCAACGCCACGCGCTGGATCAAGGCCAACCTGCCGGGCGCCAAGGTGAGCGGTGGCGTGTCCAACGTGTCGTTCAGCTTCCGCGGTAACGAGCCGGTGCGCGAAGCCATCCACACCGTGTTCCTGTACCACGCCATACAGGCGGGCATGGACATGGGCATCGTCAACGCCGGCATGGTCGGCGTCTACGACGACCTGGATGCGGAACTGCGCGAACGCGTGGAAGACGTGGTGCTGAACCGCCGCCCGGACGCGACCGAACGATTGCTGGACGTTGCCGAGAGCGTGAAGGGGGCAGCCAAGGACGATTCCACCAAGTACGCCTGGCGTGCCCAGCCGGTGCGCGAGCGACTGGTGCATGCGCTGGTCCACGGCCAGACCGAATTCATCACCGAAGACACGGAAGAGATGTGGCAGGCCCTCCGTGCCGACGGCGGCCGCCCGCTGCACGTGATCGAAGGGCCGCTGATGGACGGCATGAACGTGGTGGGTGACTTGTTCGGCCAAGGCAAGATGTTCTTGCCGCAGGTGGTGAAAAGCGCCCGCGTGATGAAGCAGGCTGTGGCCCACCTGGTGCCTTATATTGAGGCAGAAAAGCTTCAGCTCGCCGCCGCCGGGGGCGATGTGAAGAGCAAGGGCAAGATCGTCATTGCCACCGTCAAGGGCGACGTGCATGACATCGGCAAGAACATCGTCACCGTGGTGCTGCAGTGCAACAACTACGATGTGGTGAACATGGGTGTGATGGTGCCCTGCCACGAGATTTTGGCCAAGGCCAAGGAAGTGAATGCGGACATTGTTGGCCTCTCCGGCCTGATCACGCCCAGCTTGGAAGAAATGCAGTACGTGGCCGCCGAGATGGAGAAGGACCCGTACTTCCGTGAACGCGGTATTCCGCTGCTGATCGGCGGCGCCACTTGCAGTCGGGTGCACACGGCGGTGAAGATTGCGCCCCATTACAGCGGTCCCGTGGTCTATGTGCCCGATGCCTCTCGCAGTGTGGGCGTGGCGCAGAACCTGCTGGGCGATGGCAAGGCCCCCTACTTGGCCGAACTTGGCGCCGACTACGAGCGTGTGCGCCAGCAGCACGCCAACAAAAAGCAGGTGCCGCTGTAG
>CAYQTH010000117.1:1587-5597 GCA_964420415.1 uncultured Macromonas sp.
ATCTGGTGCCCTGCATCGACTGGACGCCGTTCTTCCAGACCTGGGACCTGGCGGGCAGCTACCCGGCCATCCTGAACGACGAGGTGGTGGGTGAGCAGGCCAGGCGCGTGTTTGCCGACGCCCAGGCCATGCTGAAAAAAATCGTGGAAGGGCGCTGGCTGACTGCCAACGCAGTGGTGGGCTTCTACCCAGCCAACACGGTGAACGACGATGACATTACGCTGTACACCGACGCTTCACGCAGCCAGGTGGCGCTGACTTGGCACGGCTTGCGCCAGCAGACCGAAAAGCAAGAAATTGACGGCTCGGATGGCAAGCCGCAGATGCGCCCGAGCCGCTGCCTGGCCGACTTTGTGGCCCCACTGGACAGTGACCTGACCGACTACGTGGGTGTGTTTGCCGTGACCGCAGGGCTGGGCGTGGAGGCCAAAGAACAAGGCTTCCTGGCCCAGCACGACGACTACAGCGCCATCATGCTCAAAGCCTTGGCAGACCGCCTGGCCGAAGCCCTGGCCGAGCGCCTGCACCAGCGTGTGCGCACCGACCTGTGGGGCTACGTGCCGCACGAAGCGCTCAGCAACGACGAGTTGATCGCCGAAAAGTACCAGGGCATCCGCCCGGCGCCGGGCTACCCGGCCTGTCCGGACCATTCGGTCAAACGCGACATGTTCACGCTGCTGCAGTGCGAGGAGATCAACATGGGCCTGACCGAAAGCCTGGCCATGACGCCAGCGGCCAGTGTCAGCGGGTTTTACATTGCTCACCCGGCCAGCGTGTACTTCAACGTGGGCAAGATCGGCCACGACCAGCTGCAGGACATGGCCGCCCGCCGGGGGCTGCCGGAAGCTGGTCTGGCGCGTTTGCTGGCGCCCAACTTGTGAAACAGGCACCGGGCCAACGCCCGGTGTGGCTCCCACGCAGTCGGTGGCGCGGCCTGCGTGCCCGGGCGTCAGACGTTGCAGTTGGCGCGCACTTCGTCGATGGTGGTCAGGCCTTGTAGTACCTTGGCGATGCCATCCTGGCGCAGCGTGCGAAACTGGCCGCTGGCCATGGCTTGGTGCAGCAGGTCGGCGGCCGGGGCGCGGGTCTGGATCATACGCCGCATGGCAGTATCCACCGTCATCAACTCGTGCAGTCCCAGGCGGTCTTTGAGGCCTGTTTGGTTGCACTGGGGACAGCCGGTCGCGTGGTGCTGCAGAAACTGGCCATCCGTGCCGTACAGGTCCAGCCATTGTTGCCGCACGGCTTGCGCTTCGGGCCTCAGTTCGGTGGGAAAGCTGTGCAGGTAGTCGGCCAGCAGTTCGTCTACCCAGTCGTCCTGGGCTGGGGTGCTGGTTGTGCAATGGGTGCACAGGCGGCGCACCAAGCGCTGGGCCAGCACGGCCAGCAGAGAGTCCGCGAAATTGAATGGGTCCATGCCCATGTCCAGCAGACGCACCACGGTTTCCGGCGCGTTGTTGGTGTGCAGGGTGGACAGCACCAGGTGGCCGGTGAGCGAGGCCTCAATGGCGACTTGCGCCGTTTCCTGGTCGCGGATTTCGCCGACCATGATGATGTCCGGGTCGGCGCGCAGGAACGCTCTCAGTGCCTTGGCAAAGGTCCAGTCGATCTTGGTGTTGACCTGTACCTGGCGCAAGTCCGGGTTGGTGATTTCGATCGGGTCTTCGGCGGTCCAGATTTTCCGGTCTGGCGTGTTGAGCAGTTGCAGCGCCGAATGCAATGTGGTGGTTTTGCCTGAACCCGTGGGGCCCACGCACAGCACCATGCCGTAGGGCCGTTGCACAGCCTCTTTCAGCCGCTCCAGGTTGCTGGGAGCCAGGGCCAGTTGTTCCAGTGGGACCGGTTTGGCGGAGGCCAGGAGGCGCATCACCACATCTTCGGCACCGTTGTGGGTGGGGATGGTGGCCACCCGCAGTTCCAGCTTGTGCTGGGGCGAGTATTTGGTGAAATCGATCTTGCCGTCTTGTGGCTTGCGGCGTTCGGAAATGTCGAGGTCGCACATGATCTTGATGCGCGCGACCAGCGCCGCGCGGTAGGTGTGCGGCAACTCCATGTAGGGCACCAGGCGGCCGTCCTTGCGCAAGCGGATGCGCACCTTTCGTTTGGTGGGAAAGGTTTCGATGTGGATGTCCGACGCTTTCTGGGTGTAGGCCTCGACGATCAGGGTGTTGATCAGGCGCACCAGCGAGTTGTCGGACTGCTCAATCATCGGGCCGTCGTCGGCCGCTTCGTCTTCATTGGCGCTGTTTTGCTCCAGGGTTTCAAGCAGCTGGTCAGCGCTTGAGGTTGTGTAATCGGGCTGCTTGTTCGCGCTGGCGCTGGCTTTGGCGGGGTGGTCCAGACCGTGGGCAGCGTACAGGGCCGCAATGTCACGCGCCTCCAGCGTGCGGCTGGCCAGCGCGGCCACCACCTTGCATTGCAGCGTGAACTCCAGTTCTTCCAGCAGCGCGCGCTGCGAAGGGTCTTCGGCCGCGACCACCAGCGTGCCATGGTTGCGCAGCAGCGGCACCACTTTCAGGCGCTTGGCCAGGGCCAGAGGTACCTTGCGCAGGGCTTCGATGTCCAGTGGGAATTTGGCGATATCGACGACGGGGTAGCCCATTTTGCGTGCCAAGGCGGTGCGCAGGTCCTGGCGCGACAGTTGCCCGCTTTTGACCAGCAGTTCACCCAAGGGCACGGTGCGTTCGTTTTTTTGCTTTTCCAGTGCGTCCGTCAATTGTTCTTCGGTCACCAAGCCGAGAGCGGTCAGAGCTTCGCCAATCCGCACCATGGGCATGCGCGACTGCTGCTCCAGTGCCACCAGCAATTGCTCGGGTTTGACGATTTCTTTGATGACCAGGTAGTCGCCCAGTTTGCGGCTGCGCAGGTTTTCCTGTTCACGGGCGGCCAGATCGACCTGCTCTTGGCTCACGGCCTGTTGCTGTACCAGCACTTGGCCAATCGCTTCGCCCAGGTGCAGTTCGCGGTAAAGGTCCTGAGGAATGAAAACGCGTTCGACGCTGTCGTGTTCATCCAGCGGGTGGAACAGGAACAGCCCTTGTTCCATTTCTACGTGACCCACAGTCACCCCTTCCAGGGTGCTGCCGTCGTTCAGCAGCAGGCGGTATTGCAGGCGGCTGCGGTAGCCCGCCAGTTCGGCTGCAGGGGCGATGTCGGTGCTGGAAGAGGCCATGGGCACCAATGGTTCCTTGACCGTGATGCGGCGAAACATGGAAAACCGCAGTGGCATGTTGACCTGTGCCGGTGGCACCTTGACATAGGCCAGTCGCTCCGCCGGGTAGATGCCCGTGAGCACACAACTGCGCACCTGGCCGTTGGTGCCCTCCACTTCGCACGCCAGTTCTTGCAGTCCGGGGTCGGCATAGCTGGCGTAAGGCGGGGTGGGCCACGCAGTGCTGATCGGCGTGGGCAGGGGGAGCGTGGCGACGGTGGCAGTCATAGGGTCGAGGCGATGCCGGGCGATGGTGCACCAATGTAACGTCAAACAGGCGCGAGGATACCTTATCGTTCGCAGTTCAATGGAATCAGCCTGCGTGCAGGTGGCGCCGGTACTGCATGGCTTCGGCCACGTGGGGTGGTTCTATGGTGTCGCAGCCTGCCAGATCGGCGATGGTCCTGGCCACCCGCATGGCGCGGTGTGTGGCGCGTCCCGACCAGCCCAGACTGGCGGCGGCTTTGCCCAGCAGGGTGTGCGCGGCGGGGCTGAGGCACGCGTGCTGGGCCAAGGCGTCGCCTTGCAGCAGGCGGTTGCCGTGACCCTGGCGTTGCTGGGCGCGTGACCAGGCGGTGAGCACACGTTCGCGCACCGTGGCGCTGGGTTCACCTGGGCGGGCGGTCAACAGGCTGTCCGCCGGTAATGCAGGCACTTCCACGTGCAGGTCAATGCGGTCAAGCAGCGGTCCGCTCAGCTTGCCCTGGTAACGGTTGATCTGGTCGGGGGTGCAGCGGCAGCGCTGCAGGTGGCTGCCTTGGTAACCGCAGGGGCACGGGTTCATGGCGGCGATGAGCTG
>CAYQTH010000118.1:0-260 GCA_964420415.1 uncultured Macromonas sp.
CAGCATGCGCGGGTTGGGCACGCTGCTGCGATAGCGGTATTCGCTGGCCACTTCCACCTGGGTGGGGATGCGCGCAATGTCTTCCAGCCAGTACTTGGCCACGCAGCCGCTGTAGTAGCTGGTGCCGCAGGCCAGGATCAGCACCTGGTCAATGTCCTGGAACACGCGCCAGGCGGCGGCGGGCTGGTCGCCCTGGCCGTCGAACAGTTCGGGCGCAATGCCTTCTATGCCTTCCAGCGTGTCGGCCAGGGCGCGCGGCT
>CAYQTH010000118.1:270-5556 GCA_964420415.1 uncultured Macromonas sp.
GCGGTAGGGCCCCAGTTCCACCGCACCGCTGTGCGCATGCACGGTACGCACCGGGCGCTGTTCGGGCGCCATGGCCTGGCCGATTTTGTCTTCTATCCAGTAGCGGCCCAGTTGCAGGTCCACCACGTCGCCTTCGGCCAGGTAGATGATCTGGTCGGTCACGCCGGCCAGGGCCATGGCGTCGCTGGCCAGAAAGTATTCGCCCTGCCCCACGCCCAGCACCAACGGTGAACCGGCGCGCGAACCCACCACGCGGTGCGGTTCGTCTTTGTGGAACACGGCAATGGCGTAGGCGCCGTGCAGCCGCGCCACGGCGGCGCGCACGGCCTGGAACAGGTCGCCTTCGTACAGCGCGTCCACCAGGTGGGCAATCACCTCGGTGTCGGTCTGGCTGTCGAACACATAGCCCTTGGTCTGCAGTTCGGCGCGCAGTTCGTCGTGGTTTTCGATGATGCCGTTGTGCACCAGGGCCACGCGCGCCGGGCGTTCCGCCGCGCCCGGCCCTGGGCCGTGGCTGAAGTGTGGGTGCGCGTTGTGCACTGCCGGAGCGCCATGGGTGGCCCAACGGGTGTGGGCAATGCCGGTGCCGGCGGCCAGATGGTCTTGCGTGACTTGTTCCTGCAACTCGGCCACGCGGGCGGTGCTGCGGGCGCGCTGCAAGCCGGCGCCTGCCGGAGCCACGGTACCGTCTACCGCCGCGCCCCGGTGCACGGCCACGCCGCACGAGTCATACCCCCGGTATTCCAGCCGTTGCAGGCCCTGCACCAACACAGGAACAATGTTGCGTGCCGAAACGGCGCCGACGATGCCACACATAGTTGCTTTCCCTTCAATGCGGTAGTGCGTGGCATGGTAGCCCCGAGTCAAAAAAACTTGCAGTCATTTTTATGCTGATTTTGAATTTATATTTCCCTACCGGATGACGATGAAATAATCAGTCAAAACAAACTAGTTTAAAAAATCAAAAATCATGGATTCGACCGACTTGCTGCTGCTGGACCTGCTGCAACGCGACGCCAGCCTGCCCAACCAAACCCTGGCCGAGCGTGCCGGCATTTCCCCCGCTACCAGCCTGCGCCGCATCAAGCGGCTGGAAGAACAGGGCCTGATCGAACGCCGGGTGGCGCTGCTGAACCCGGAACGCCTGGCCACCACCCTGGGGCACGGCCTGACGGCGCTGGTGGAAGTGAGCCTGGACCGCCAGGGCGCCGAGCACCTGGATGCTTTCGAGGCCCGCGCCGTGGCCGACGCTGCCGTGCAGCAGTGCTACCTCGTCAGCCCAGGGCCGGACTTTGTGCTGGTGCTGGCCGTGCGCGACATGCCCGGCTACCAGGCGCTGGCACAGCGCCTGTTCACACAGGATGCCAACGTGCGCAACGTGCGGGCCTTTTTCAGCACCAAACGCGCCAAGTTCGAACCGCATCACCCCCTGCCACCATCGCACTGAGCTTGTGCCACGTAGCAAGCTGGGCAAGAATGGCCTCCGACCCAACAACCTTGGAAGACACCGTGACCGTCAAGACCCTGCTGATCTGGCTGACCCTGTTGCTGCTGGCCGTGTTCGTCGGCCTGAACTGGTCAGTCTTCGTTATCCCCACCCCGTTGTCACTGGGCATTACAGAAGTGCAGGCGCCGCTGGGCCTGGTGATGCTGAGCGTGACGCTGCTGCTGTGCGCCTTGTTCGTGGCCTATGTGCTGGTGCTGCAGGCCACAGTCATCATGGAAACCCGCAAGGCCCACAAAGACTTGGAGCATCAGCGTGAACTGGCCGACAAGGCCGAAGCATCGCGTGTGCGCCAATTGGAAGAACGCATCAACCGCCTGGAGCTGACCCTGAAAGCCGACCAGGACGAAGCCACCCGTGTCCTCAGCGCCTACCTGGGCGAAATCGAAGACAAGCTCGACCGAGCCTTGGGGACCACAACGCAATGAGCGCATAATTTGATCAATTCATTGCCTTGTCGCTGGAGGAGTTTGCATGCGCATGTTGGCACCCATTCGTTCACTGCTGACCTGGACGGCCCTGCTCACCGCCCTGGCGCCCGCGCTGGCCCAGGAACTCGTCAGCGTGCGCAACCCATCGGTGAACCTGCGCTCCGGCCCCAGTACCGAAACAGAAGTGCTTTGGAAGCTGAGCCAGGGCTACCCTTTGCAAGTACTGGACAAAAAAGCCGACTGGCTGCAGGTGCAGGACTTTGAAGGCGACAAAGGGTGGATCGCCCGCAGCGTGACCGCCAGCGCGCCACACCACATCGTGAAAGTGAAGGTGGCCAACCTGCGCAAGGGACCAGGCACAAAATACCCGGTGCTGGGCCAGGCCGCCTACGGCGATGTGCTGCGCACCGTGCGCCGCCAGGGCGAGTGGGTGGTGGTGAAGCTGCCCAAAGACGGCGGCCAAGCCTGGGTGGCCAGCAGCCTGGTCTGGGGCTGGTAAGCCCCCCCTTCTTGCGCCTTATTTCTTTTTGACCGGACGCTGCCAGCTGGGGATGCTGAGCTGTTTGGCGCGAGACACACTCAACGCGCCAGGCGGCGTGTCTTTGGTAATAGTGGAGCCGCCGCCCACCGTACCGCCCGCACCGATGGTGACCGGCGCCACCAGCACGCAATTGCTGCCAATGTGCACGTCGTCCTCGATCACCGTGCGGTGCTTGTTGGCGCCGTCGTAATTGGCGGTGATGCTGCCCGCGCCGTAGTTGACGCGCGCGCCCACGGTGGCGTCGCCCAGGTAGGCCAGGTGGTTGGCTTTTGAGCCATCGGCCAGGGTGGAGTTCTTCACCTCCACAAAGTTGCCAATGTGTACCTCCGCCCCCAGTTGCGCACCGGGGCGCAGGCGGGCAAACGGGCCGATCAGCGAGCCAGCGCCCACGCTCACACCCAGCTTTTCGCCGTCGATATGGGTGAAGGGGTGGATGACCGCACCGGCCTCAATGCGCGCGTTGGCAATGACACAATTCGCGCCGATGCGCACGCCGTCGCCCAGGCTGACGGTGCCCTCAAACACGCAGTTGACGTCGATGTCCACGTCTTGCCCGCAGCGCAGGGCACCGCGCACGTCCAGCCGCGCCGGATCGGCCAATCGCACGCCCTGTTCCAGCAAGGCAGCGGCGACGCGGGCCTGGTGGGCGCGTTCCAGCTCGGCCAGTTGCGCCGGGCTGTTGACGCCGGCCACCTGCACCGCGTCGTGGATGCGGTGCGCCAGCACGCGCACGCCGTCGGCCACGGCGAACTTCACCACGTCGGTCAGGTAGTACTCGTTCTGGGCATTCTGGTTGTCCAGTCTGGACAACCATTGCGCCAGGCGCTGAGCGGGCACGGCCATGATGCCGCTGTAGATTTCGTTGATGTGGCGTTGGACCTCGCTCGCGTCTTTGTGCTCGACGATGGCCTGCACGCCTTCCCCCGGGCCGCGCACGATGCGGCCGTAGCCGGTGGGGTCGGCCATGTCCAGCGTCAGCAGCGCCAGGTGCTGGCCACCGCACACGCCCAGCAGGGTTTGCAGGGTTTCGGGGCGGGTCAGTGGCACGTCGCCGGACAGGATGAGCGTGACGCCGTCATCGGCCAGCACCGGCACCGCCTGCTGCACGGCGTGGCCGGTGCCCAGTTGCGGTTCCTGGCGCACAAACTGCAGCGGCAGTTCGCTGTTGCCCAGCGGTGTCAGCGCGGTTTCCACTTCCGCCGCCTGGTGCCCGGTGATGACCACCGCCCGCCGCGCCCCCACCTGCTGCGCACAGTGGATGACGTGCGCCGCCAGCGCCCGCCCGGCCAGCCGGTGCAGCACCTTGGGGCGCAGGCTCTTCATGCGCGTGCCCTTGCCAGCGGCCATGATGACGACATCCACGGGGAAAGACATGGGGACTCCTGAGTTGACTGGTACGTAAAAGCCATCAGTTTACGTGGCGGTTGTAGGTGAAGAACACCTCGTCGCGCACCCAGCCCAGCGCCTCGGCCACCAGCAACAGTGCCGGCCCACGCCCTGGGTGCGTGCCTGCGGCAGCAGGATGATGGACTCCGCCTGGCGCAGCCGAACCGTTCCCCGATGAAATGGGTGGCCAACATCAAGTCCGGCACCGGTTCAGAGAACTGGCGGTAGGCGTCGAACAAAGGGGCAAAGATGGGCACGTCGGCCAAAACAGCTTGCCCCACGGCAAAAAGAGGCATGGCCTGGTCTTCCTTGCACCAAAATAGGGCGATTGTGAGCATCCGCCACCACCGGGGAAACCAGCCACGCTCATGCCCTTTTTAGCCGCTGCTTCCCTCGGAAACGCCGCCATAAGCAGATCGTTTCAACCGGACTGTGATGGCTCCAAACGACACTTAACTGGGTTTACAAATTGCAAATAGCTGACAATTGGAGCGGATGCATTTAAGATAACGGTATTCAAATATGTAAACAGAGGAGATCTGATGTCGCTCACCATTGGGATTCCACGGGAAATTTTCCCGAATGAAAAACGCGTCGCTTCGGTTCCCGAAGTGGTCGAAAAACTCATCAAGCTCGGCTTTGCAGTCAAGGTTGAGACCGGCGCCGGTCTCAACGCCAACTGCGACGACGACAGCTACCGCGCTGCAGGCGCCACCGTCGTCGGCAGCGCCGCCGAACTGTGGAACGGCTCCGACATCGTCTTCAAGGTGCGTGTCCCCAGCGCCGAAGACGTGGCGCTGATGCGCGAAGGCACGACACTGATTGGCTTCGTCTGGCCGGCGCAAAACCCCGACCTGATGCAGCAACTGGCGGCCAAGAAGGCCACCGTGCTGGCCATGGACTGCCTGCCGCGCGTGCTTAGCCGTGCGCAGAAGATGGACGCCCTGACCTCGCAAGCCGGTGTCGGCGGCTACCGTGCCGTCATTGAAGCCGCCAACGCTTTCGGCCGCTTCTTCAACGGCCAGATCACGGCCGCAGGCAAGGTGCCGCCCGCCAAGGTGTTCATCGCCGGTGCAGGCGTGGCCGGGCTGGCCGCCATTGGCACCGCCGCCAGCCTGGGCGCCATCGTGCGCGCCAACGACACCCGCGCCGAAGTGGCCGACCAGGTCGTATCGCTGGGCGGTGAGTTCGTGAAAGTGGACTACGAGGAAGAAGGTTCGGGCGGCGGCGGTTACGCCAAGGTCATGTCCGAAGGCTTCCAGGCCGCCCAGCGCGAGATGTACGCCAAGCAAGCCCGCGAAGTGGACGTCATCATCACCACGGCGCTGATCCCAGGCAAACCGGCCCCGCGCCTCATCACGGCCGAGATGGTGCAATCCATGAAGCCGGGTAGCGTGATCGTGGACATGGCCGCCGAACAGGGC
>CAYQTH010000119.1:0-5413 GCA_964420415.1 uncultured Macromonas sp.
AGCGCATCTGGTGGCCGAACACGCTGCGCGTGCCGGTGCCGGTGCGGTCGCCTTTGTGCACGCCCTGGGTGTGCACGTGGCGCATGAAGTCTTCGTACTGGGAACGGGTAGGGCGCGTGCTCATGGGTCCAGATTATGAATCCAAAGCCCAACCCGTTTCCTGGTCAGGCCAGGTACGCTTCAGCGCTTCACGTCCCATTCCAGTGGCAACTGGTGGATGGAATGCACCCGTCCGCCGCAAGAGGCGATTTTTGCCCCCGGCTTGATGCGGAAGTCCGGAATGCGCTGCAGCCATTCTTCCAGGAACACCTTGAATTCCGTGCGCGCGAGGTAAGACCCGATGCATTGGTGCGCCCCACGGCCAAACACCAGGTTGGGCCGGTCGCGGCGCGTGAAATCCACTTTCAGCGGGTCGGGGTAAATGCGGTCGTCCAGCCCGGCCAGCGGCGTGGGCAGCAGCACCACTTCGCCTTGTTTGAAGGTGTGACCTTTGTACTCTATGTCGCGGGTCACCATGCGCGCAATGTTCACCAGATGGTGGCGGCGCAGCAGTTCTTCGGCGGCTTGTGGAATCAACGCGGGGTTGTCGATCAGTTGCTGGCGGTAGCCCGGTTGTTCGGCCAGGAATTTGGCGAACAGGCCCAGCATGGACGCCACGGTGTCCAACCCGCCAAACAAAACCACCGAACACATGCCCAGCACATCCTCGTCGCTGATGGGTTCGCTGTCCACCGTGCCATTGGCAATCGCGCTGATGGCGTCGGTGCCGGGGTTGCGGCGGCGCTCAGCCACCAGCGGAGCCAGGTAAGCAAAGGCTTGCTGGAAGGCCTGAATTTGTTCCTCTTGTGTCCCGCGCACGGCTTTTTCTGCAATGGTCAGCAGGGGCATGCGGTCGGAGGCGGGCAGATCGACGAGCGACATGAAGATGCCAATGGGCATGTGCAGCGCAAAGTCGTTGATGAATTCGCACTCGCCCTTGGGGTAAAACTCGTCGATCAACCCAATGCTGATGGCACGCGCCATTTCACCCAGTTCGCCTATGGCCTTGGGGGTGAAGAACGGGGCGAGCAAGCGGCGGAAAGCCGTGTGCCGCGGCGGATCAAGCTCAATGGGGGGCACGGGTGTGCCCCGCACATTGCGCGGCAGCGACTGCACTTGGGACGAAAACGGGTCGAAGTTTTTGAAGATGTACTCCATGTCCTCGTAGCGCGTGGCTACCCAGTGGCCACCGTAATGAGGCGTCCAGACAAAGTCCGGCTCATGGCGCAGCTGGTTCCAGCTGAGGTAAATGTCCTCGCCGTCCGCGGGAATGCTCATGAAGTCGAAGTCACGCACCAAATGGGGCGGAACGTGGCTGGGGGTCGGGGTAAGCAGCAAGTTTGGTTCCTGCAATAAATTAAAGATACACAATGTATCTTTAATGAATCGTAGTGTCTCATTAATGCCGAGTCAAGCCTTTTTGTGCGCATGGGGTCATCGGCTAAACTGACTATTGGTTTTTTTCCACAATGAATTCTTCGATCCCCCGCTCTTCCGACAAGAAACCTTCAGGCCGTCCCACCCTGGACGAATCGCTGGAGCGCCGCAAAGCCTTGCTGGCTGCGGCCATGGAGGAGTTTCTGCAGCACGGTTTCGAGGGGGCCAACATCGACGCCATTGCCCGCAAGGCGGGTGTGGGGCGGGCCACGGTGTACCGCCAGTTCGGCAGCAAAGAACAGCTGTACCGTGCAGCTACCAACACCCGTTCGGCGGCCATCCAGGCCGATTTGCGGGCGGTCATTGCCCAGCCATGGCCGCCGCAAGACATCCTGCGTGCCATCATTGAGCAAATTTACGAAGCGTTCACCAGCAGCCAGATCATGGCCACTGTGCGGTTGTCGGTGGCAGAGGCTGAGCGCTTCCCGGACCTGTCTGCCAGCACCTACGAGGCCGAGACCCAGGGGGCGTTGCAACCTGTCGTGGAATACCTCCAGCGGCTGCGCAGCGAAGGGGTGCTGGACATAGGCGACCCCGTGGAGGCGACGGAACACCTGGTGAACATGGCTTACGGCGGTATCCGGTTTTTGCTGAACCGGCCATTGCCCAGCGCCGAAGCCCGCCAGCACTGGGTCGACAGTGTGATGCGCATGATCCTGCCGGCTTTCAAGACCCCGGCCTGAGCCCGCTCAGTGCGCCTTGGCGTGGCGCAGCCGCAACCGTATATGCGCGGTGCTGGCAACAAACAACCCCAGGCTGAGCAACACCTCCAACCAGGCCAGGCCCGCAGACACGCCACCTTCGCTGGTCCCGCGCACCAGTCCTTCGGTGATGTAGAGCCACACCAGCAAGCAGAGCCAGCGGTGGGTGTACATGCGGTGCTTGAGCAGTCCCGGCAAGGCCAGCGTGAGCGGCAGCACCTTGATGGCCCACCACGAACCGCCGGGCCGCAGCGGCACCAGCCAGAGTTCCCACGCCAGGCCCAGGCCAATCAGGCACAACAACAAAGCCGTGGCTGCCCAGCGTGTGCGGCGGGCCAGAAGCAGGGAAGAAACGGCAGCGGGAGAGGCGGATGAAGAGGTCATGGTGTGTGTGGATCAATGGCATGATAACGGGATGAAAAACTTTGGGCGCTGGCACCAGCGCATGCAGCGTGCGCGTTTGTGGGCGCACACTTTTGGGCACGATGTGCAGGCCTTCCCTTGGCGCAACACTGCGCACACCTTGCGTGAGCGTTTCCAAGAAGACCGGCTGGGCGTCACCGCCGCCAGTCTGGCCTTCACCACCATGATTTCGCTGGTTCCATTGCTCACGGTGGCATTGGCCATTTTCAGCGCCTTCCCCATGTTCGAGCGGCTGGAGCCTATGCTGCAGAAATGGCTCATTGAGAGTTTGGTGCCCGAAAACATTGCGCGCCAAGTGTCGAGCTACCTGTTCCGGTTCGCGGACAAGGCGGGTCGCATGGGCTGGCTGGGCGCCTTGCTGCTGCTGGGGACGGCGCTGGCCATGATGCTGACCATAGACCGCAAACTCAATGACATTTGGCGGGTACGCCAACTGCGGCCGTTGACCCAGCGGGTGCTGGTGTACTGGGCCGCATTGACGCTGGCTCCTTTGCTGCTGGCGGGCAGCCTGAGCCTGAGTTCCTATGCACTGTCGGCTTCTAAAGGGTGGGTGCCGGGCCTGCACAGCGGCCTTTTGCTGTTGCTGGATGCGTTGGAAATCCTGTTGACGGTCTGGGCCATTGCCGCCTTGTACCGCTACGTGCCCAACGTGCGGGTGCGCTGGGCGCATGCGCTGCTGGGTGGGGTGTTCGTTTCGCTGGGGCTGGAGAGTGCCAAACGGCTGCTGGGCTGGTACTTGCTCAAGGTGCCCTCGTACTCGGCGGTGTACGGCACCTTTGCCACCGTGCCCATTTTCCTGATCTGGCTGTATGTGGTGTGGGTCATCCTGTTGCTGGGGGCGGTGGTGGCCGCTTACCTGCCCAGCTTGCTGGGCGGCATCGCGCGCCGGGGTGACACGCCAGGCTGGTACTTCCAGCTGGCGCTGGAGGTGCTGCAGGCCCTGCACCGCGCCAAGGGTCGGCAAGAGCGCGGGCTGGGAGTCGAAGCACTGGCGCAGCGGCTGCGGGTGGACCCTTTGCAGCTTGAAGAGGTGCTGGAGTGTCTGCAAGGACTGGACTGGGTTGGCCGCATGGCAGAAGAGCAAGAACGCTATGTGCTGCTCATCGATCCGGTGGCCGCGCCGCTGGCGCCCTTGGTGCAGCGTTTGCTGTTGCCCGTTGCGCCCGGTAACCGCGCGGTGTGGGAGGCCAGCCGGTGGGGCGATTTGCCCTTGGCGAGCGCGTTGCCGGACTGACGGGCGCTGGCCCGTGCTGGTTCACTGAGCGGCCAGGCTCATGCCTTGCCGGGCCAATTGGTCCACTTGCTGGCTGATCTGGGCCAGGGTATTGGCCACCACGGCAAATTCGCGGCCCACAGTGCCCGCCCGGGCGGCAATGACTTGGGCATTGAACGACACGACTTTGGCTTCCCGTGCCACCGACTGGATGTTACCGACGATAGAAGTCAACTCGCGTTTGATGCTGGCCGCTTTGTCGGTGCCAATGCGGTCAAAGGCGCTCGTGGCTTCGTTGAGGACTTCCAACACCTCGTCCACTTGGCTCACCAGCCGTTCCAGTGCGCAGTTCGAGCCGTGCCTGGCGTGGCGTGCAAATTCCAGCGCCTCTTGGGCATTCCGGATGAAACCGCCCACCTGGTGTTCCACTTTGCCTGTTCCAAAGTACAGGTCTTGCAGTGTCTTGCCTGCGGGTCCGCTCAATTGCCGTGCGGTTTCGGCCAGCTGGGCTTCGCTTTCGCAGAACAGCGCCAGGGTTTTCTCAGCAGCCTCCGCCTGGCCGGGTACCCCCTGCGAGACCAGCACGATCTGCAGCGTGAGCCGCTGCGAGAGCATGCGCTGGCGTGCGGCAAGGTTCATCACAGACATGTCTGAGCCGGTACCAAGGGGTTTGGCTGGCGGGGTGGAAATCGTCGTGGGTATACGTGCGTTCATGTGGGTCGTCCTTGTGGGATGGCTGTGTCCATGGGCTAGCAATATCCGTTCCCGGCTTATTGGCGGTTGGGGACGCACGAATGTGTTGAGCTGCAGCCCCGCCTTGGGCTATAGTGGAATTGCGCCAGCTGTGTGGCAGAGGAGAAATACATGAAGGTCAGCGACATCCTGCGGGTCAAGGGCGGTACGCTCTACACCGTTTCCCCCGACGAACCCTTGGCCAAAGCCATTGTGGTCATGGCGCAGAACGATATTGGCTCACTGGCCGTGATGGATCACGGCAATCTGGTGGGCATGCTGACGTTCCGTGAAGTCATTCACACGGCGGCCAAGAATGGCGGCAGCGTGGGCGATACCACCGTGCGCAGCGTGATGGACCCGCACCCCGTCACCTGCACCCCCGACACCGAACTGGAAGCTGTGCGCCCCTTGATGCTGGAACGCCACACCCGCTACATGCCGGTCATGGACGCCAAGGTGCTGATGGGCGTCATCAGCTTCTACGATGTGGCCAAAGCCGTGGTGGACAGCCAGAACTTTGAAAACAAGATGCTCAAGGCCTACATCCGCGACTGGCCCGAAGAAGACGAAGCCACCGCTTCGACCTGAAAACGGGTGGTTGAGTTGTGGGCGGGGCAGTCTGGGATAATCCCCGCCCATGAGCGGCAACACCATCGGAACCCTTTTCAGCGTCACCAACTTTGGTGAGTCCCACGGCCCGGCCATCGGCTGCGTGATCGACGGCTGCCCGCCCGGCATGGCGTTGAGCGAGGCCGACATCCAGCACGACCTGGACCGCCGCCGCCCCGGCACCAGCGCCTTCGTTACACAGCGCCAGGAAGCCGACCAGGTGCAGATCCTGAGCGGCGTCTACGAAGGCAAGACC
>CAYQTH010000120.1:0-5405 GCA_964420415.1 uncultured Macromonas sp.
GGAAGAACTTCGGCATCACCCGCCACGGCAAGGTGGTGTTCTACGACTACGACGAAATCGAGTACATCACCGACTGCAACTTCCGCCGCGTGCCGTCGCCGCGCAACGAGGAAGATGAGTTGTCGGGCGAGGTCTGGTACACGGTGCGGCCGCACGACGTGTTCCCGGAAACCTTTGGCCCCTTCCTGCTCGGCCACCCGCTGGTGCGCGAGGTGTTCATGCGTCACCACGCCGACTTGCTGGATGTGGCGTTCTGGCAAAACCGCAAGGACCGTATCCAGGCAGGGGAGGTGTACGATGTGTTCCCCTACGAGCGCGAACGGCGGTTTTCCTTTGCCAGCCGTTGCGCCCGCGACTGACCCAACGTTGCCAAGGAGCCGCCATGTCCCGCCCCTGTTCTGCTTCTCTGGATGGTTCTGCCACACGCCGCGCGTTTCAGTTTGGCGGCCTGGCATTTGGTGCGGCTCTTTGGCTGGGTGCCTGGACGCGTGCCCACGCCCTGGGGGTGGACGATCTGAGCAACACCGAGGCCAGCAACGGCGTCAAGGCCGCGCTGGAAAAAGGGGCGCTGGCGGCGGTGGGCCTGCTCGGGCGCACCGACGGTTTCTTGGGCAACCCCAAAGTGCGCATCCCCCTGCCTGGCTACTTGGACGATGCCGCGCAACTGATGCGCAAGTTCGGCCAGGGCCAAAAGGTGGATGAACTGGAAATGGCCATGAACCGGGCCGCGGAAGCCGCCGTTCCACAAGGCAAAGAGGTGCTGGTCAACACGGTGCGTCAGATGAGCGTGACCGATGCCAAGCGCATCCTCACCGGCGGCGACACTTCGGTGACCGATTTCTTCGCCGAAAAAACGCGCGAACCGCTGGGCACGAAGTTTTTGCCCATCGTGACCCGCGCCACCGAAAAAACGGCGCTGTCGGCCAAGTACAACGCCTTCGCGGGCAAGGCTTCGAAGTTCGGGCTGCTCAAAGCCCAGGACGCCAACCTGCAGCAGTACGTGACCGGCAAGACGCTGGATGGCTTGTACCTGATGATCGGCGAGGAAGAACGCAAGATTCGCCAAGACCCAGTGGGCGCGGGCAGCCAGTTGTTGCAAAAGGTGTTTGGCGCCCTGAAGTGAGCTTGTTTGTCCCGGCAGGGGTATTTCTGGTGCGGGGTTGCCGCTGGGCAGCGAAAGCTATACTTTTGCCAGAGTGATCCTTGCACAAGAATGTCGGCGCTTTTTCGACGCTGCATACCCCCCATGACCGGAGACAACCCCCCTGTGGCCTCTCGTGCCGCGTCCAAAGTGGCGGGGCTGATTGCGCTTGACCCAGAGGCATTGGCTGCCTACCGAGCCCGCCGTGCCCGCCACTTGCACGTGGAGCTGATTCCGGGGTTGCGCATTGCGGGCTTTGTGCTTTTGTCTCTCATTGCACTGGGGTATGACCTGCTGCACCTGGCCTTGCGGCCATGGGAGAACTGGCTATGGCTGCTGGCGATCAACCTGGGGTACAGCCTAGGTGTTCTGTGGGCCATGCGGCGTTTTTACGGGCGCACGGGACGGCTGGATTTGACCTTGCTGTTCCACCATCTGGATGTGGTCGTCTGGCTGTTGACCCTCTACCACGTGGAACACGCCCCATTCATGCTGGCGGTGTTCCTGCTGGCGCGTGTGGGCGATACCGTGGGGTTCGGTTTTCGCCGTGCCTTGTATTTCACGCATTACGTGGTGCTGGTCTACCTGGCCTATTTGGGCGTGGTGGCAGCCATGGGCACCGAATTCGTGTGGTCTGAGCGGCTGATGGTGGCCTTGGCGATGTACGTGCTGGGCTGTTACATCGCGCTGGCGGCGTTGACGGTGGACAAACTGCGCAAGCGCACCGCCGAAACGGTCCGCCAGGCCCGTGGTTTGTTGCAAGACCTGAACCTGCGCACACAGGAGTTGCAGCAGCAGAGCCAGGACTTGTTGCAGGCCCGCGCGGTGGCTGACCAGGCCAACCAGGCCAAGTCGGCTTTCCTGGCCACCATGAGCCATGAGATCCGCACGCCCATGAACGGTGTTATCGGCATGACCGATTTGCTCTGCCACACCTCATTGGACGAGCGTCAGCGTGAGCTGGTCGATGTCATCCGTGCCAGTGGCGAAAGCATGCTGGGCATCATCAACGACATCCTGGATTACTCCAAGATCGAGGCTGGCAAGATGGTGCTGGACATGCGGCCTCTGGATGTGCGCGCTGTTATTAAGGCGTGTGTCGATTTGCACGCTCCCAAAGCGCGTGAAGAGGGGCTGACCTTGCGGGTGCAGGTGGCCAGTGATGTGCCGCGTTGTGTGCGTGGGGACAGCTTGCGTTTGCGCCAGGTGCTCACCAATCTCCTGTCCAATGCCATCAAGTTCACCGCGCAGGGCGAGGTGGGTTTGAAGGTGGCGCTGGCGGGGCGGAGCGGTGATCCGGCCCAGGCCACGCTCAGCTTTTCCGTGAGCGACACCGGTATTGGCCTGTTGCCGGAGCAGCTGTCCCGGCTGTTCCAGCCGTTCAGCCAGGCCGACGCCAGCACGGCCAGGGAGTTCGGCGGCACGGGTCTGGGGCTGGCCATCTCGCGTCGGCTGGTGCAGGCCATGGGGGGCGACATTGCGGTGGAGAGTGTTCCGGGGCAAGGTTCGAGGTTCAGCTTCGCCTTGTCCATGGACGAACTGGCCGAAACCGCCGTGGCCGCACCTTTACCCGTGGGCAAGGATCCGCAGGACGAAGTGGTGGCCATCCCCAGCGGTTTGCGCATCCTGTTGGCCGAGGACAACCCGATCAACCAGAAAGTGGCGCTGTTTTCGTTGAGCCGACTGGGTTTGGTGGCCGATGTGGTGGCCAACGGGCGCGAAGCGGTGGAGGCGTTGGACCGCCAACGCTACGACCTGGTGCTGATGGATGTGCAGATGCCGGTGATGGATGGCCTGACGGCGACACGGGAAATTGTGCGCAGATGGCCCCAGGCACAACGGCCTGTGATTGTTGGGCTGAGCGCCAATGCCATGCACGAGGATGTGGCGGCAGGTCTGGCCGCAGGCATGACTGATTACTTGAGCAAGCCCTTCAACCTGAGCGATTTGCAGGTGGTGCTGGACCGCGTGGAGCCCTTGCATGGGTGAATTTGTTTGCGCCTGTGGCCGTGCCGATGCGCGTGGCCGTCCCTTGTCCTGGCACGCCTGCTGTGGCCCGTATGTGCAGGGGCAGGCGCTTGCGCCCGATGCCGAGGCACTGATGCGCTCACGTTACAGTGCATTCGCGCACGAACAGGTGGACTACCTGCTGGCGTCCTGGCACCCCAGCACCCGCCCGGCCGACCTGACGCTGGAACCGGGCGTGAAGTGGCTGGGGCTGGAGGTGCGCGAACACCGTGTGCTGGATGCCGACCATGCCGAGGTGGAGTTCGTGGCCCGTTCACGTGTGGCCGGGCGTGGCCAGCGCCTGCACGAGCGCAGCCGCTTTGTGCGGGAAGGCGGGCGCTGGTACTACGTCGATGGCGATTTGTTTTGAGGTTTGAAGTTTGATGGATTTCGATGCAGTGCTGTTCGATTGCGATGGCGTGCTGGTGGACAGCGAACCGATCACCAACGGTGTGCTGCGCGACATGCTGGAAGAAAGCGGCTGGACGCTCAGCCCCGACGAGTGCATGCGCATTTTTGTGGGCAAGGCCGTGCGCGACGAGCGTGCCCGCATTGAGGCCCACACTGGCCAGCCCTTGACCGAAGCCTGGATGCAGCGCTTCTACGAACGGCGCAACGTGCGTTTGCAGGCTGAGTTGCAGACCGTGCCCGGCGCGCTGGATGCGGTGGTGGCGGCACATGCCTGTACCGGGGGGCGCATTGCCTGTGCCAGCGGCGCTGACCGGCACAAGGTTGAGTTTCAGATTGACAAAGCCAGGATGCGACCGTATTTCCAGGACCGCATCTTCAGCGGCCACGAATGTGCCCGCTCCAAACCGGCGCCGGACGTGTACCTGCGTGCTGCCCAAAGCGTGGCCGTGCCGCCGCAGCGCTGCCTGGTGATCGAAGACACCGTGACCGGCGTGCAGGCCGGGCGGGCGGCCGGGGCCACGGTGTGGGCTTACTGCCACCACCCGGACCAAGACGAAGCCTTGTTGCAGGCGGGCGCGGCAGTGCGGTTCGGCCACATGGGCGAACTGGTCCACCTGTGGGGTGTTTGAATGAACTTGAATCACTTGCCTGCCCGTGTGGCCCTGGTCGATGTCGGTCCGCGCGATGGCCTGCAGAACGAGGCGCAGCCGGTGCCGGCCGCCACCAAGATCGAGCTGGTGCACCGCTTGCAGGCTGCCGGCCTGAAGCGCATTGAAGTGACCAGCTTCGTCAGCCCCAAGTGGGTGCCGCAGATGGCCGACAACGCCGAGGTGCTGGCTGGCCTGCAGCGCCGCCCGGACGTGACCTATTCGGTGCTGACGCCCAACCAGAAGGGGCTGGAGGCGGCGCTGCCGACCCGGCCGGACGAAATCGTGGTGTTCACCGCCGCCAGCGAGTCTTTCACGCAGAAGAACACCAACTGCAGCATCGACGAAAGCCTGGAACGCATGGCGCCGATGATCGAAGCGGCGCGCGCCGCCGGTGTGCGGGTGCGCGGCTCCATCAGCTGTGCGCTGGGCTGCCCGTATGAGGGCGCGGTGGCGCCGGAACAGGTGGGCCGTCTGGCGCAGCGCATGCAGGCGCTGGGCGTGCAGCACCTGGGCGTGGCCGACACCATAGGCGTGGGCACACCGCTCAAGGTACAGCACGCGTTTGACGCTGTGCTGGCGCACTACGCGCTGGTCGATGTGAGCGGCCACTTTCACGATACCTATGGCCAGGCCTTGGCTAACATCCTGGCCAGCCTGCAGCTGGGCGTGTGGCAGTTCGATGCCTCGGTGGCCGGGCTGGGCGGCTGCCCGTTCGCGCACGGCGCCACCGGCAACGTGGCGACGGAAGATGTGGTCTACATGCTGCATGGCATGGGCATCGCCACGGGTATTGATCTGGACGCGCTGGTGGACGCCGGCGCTTACATCAGCCAGGCGCTGGGACGGCCGACCGCTTCACGGGTGGGCCGGGCGCTGTTGAACCAGCGGGGGCGGTGAGCATGTGCCGGAAGGCGTGCAGCGAGTCATGACGGCGGTGGAGGCTCTGGGCCACCCGCACGGGGTGTTCCGCTTGGCACCGCAGGATTTGGGGCTATTGACCGGGCCCCCGCTGACCGATGTGGCCTTGCGCTAAAGTCGCGCCCCATGTCCAGCGAATCCTCCATCCTTGAAACCCCGCCACGCCGTTTTGTGTCCCTGGCCACGACGCAGCGCAAGCCGGGCGTGACGGTGCCTTCACCGTGCGTGGGCGTGTGCCGCATGTCCGACAGCAGCGGGCTGTGCGAAGGCTGCTGGCG
>CAYQTH010000121.1:0-4466 GCA_964420415.1 uncultured Macromonas sp.
AGGTGATGTCCTTGCCAAAACGCACCGGGCCGATGCGGTACGGCCCACTGCCGATGGGTATGTCCATCACCACCTTGTCGAAGGTCTTGCGCTTGCCTATGCCGGGGTCAAGTTCGTTGCCCCACTGGTGGTTGAACACCGGCAGGCCGCCCACCGTCAGCGGCAGTTCGCGGTTGGGCTTTTTGAAGCGGTAGCGCACGGTGCGCTCGTCCAGCACATCCAGCCCAGCCACGTCTGCCAGCACCGTTTTGTAGCCTGGCGAGGTGTAGGGGCCCATCAGTGTGTCATAGCTGAACTTCACATCGGCAGCCAGCACCGGGTCGCCATTGTGGAAACGTGCTTCGCGGCGCAGCCGGAAAATGACCGACAAGCCATCGGGCGCAGTTTGCACGTCTTCGGCCAGCAGCCCGTAGGCGGCGCCACTTTCGTCGGCGGCGCCGGTGAGCAGGGTGTCGAACATCAGGTCCGACAGGTAAGCCGGTGCGCTGCCGCGCAGGGTGAAGGGGTTGTACTTGTCGAAGGTGGACTGGCGCTGGTTGCTCACCAGGCGCAGTTCGCCGCCCTTGGGCGCGTCCGGGTTGACGTAATTGAAGTGTTGGAAACTGGCCGGGTACTTCAGTTCGCCCCACAGCGCGTAGCCGTGCGCGGCCCAGGCCGGAACGGCGGCACACAGCCCGGCCAGCGTGACGCTGCCCAGCACTGCCGAAAACCATGCATGAACGCCAAGGCGGGATTGTTGCAAGCGCATGCGACAATTCTGCCCAATTTTTCAGGAGAAAGACTCATGGGTTTTCTGGCTGGCAAGAAATTGCTGATCACTGGCGTGCTGTCCAACCGTTCCATCGCCTACGGCATTGCCAAGGCCTGCCACGCGCAAGGCGCCGAACTGGCATTCAGCTACGTGGGTGAGCGGTTCAAGGACCGCATCAGCGAATTCGCGGCCGACTTCGGCTCGAACCTGGTGTTCGACTGCGACGTGGGTGACGACGCCCAGATCGAAAAGCTGTTCACCGACCTGTCAGCCCACTGGCCTACCTTCGACGGCTTTGTGCACAGCATCGGTTTTGCCCCCCGCGAAGCCATTGCGGGCGACTTCCTGGAGGGACTGAGCCGCGATGCATTCAAAATAGCGCACGACATCAGCGCCTACAGCTTCCCGGCCATGGCCAAGGCTGCCCTGCCCTACCTGAACGACAATGCCGCTGTGCTGACGCTGACCTACCTGGGCGCCATCCGCAACGTGCCGAACTACAACACCATGGGTCTGGCCAAAGCTTCGCTGGAAGCTTCGGTGCGCTACCTGGCCGAGTCGCTGGGCAGCAAGGGGCGCGGTCTGCGCGCCAACGGTATTTCCGCTGGCCCCATCAAAACCCTGGCTGCCAGCGGCATCAAGGGTTTTGGCAAGATCCTGAACGTGGTGGCCGAAAACGCCCCCATCCGCCGCAACGTCACCATCGACGACGTGGGCAACGTGGCAGCTTTCCTGCTGAGCGACTTGGCTGCAGGCGTGAGCGCCGAGATCACCTACGTGGACGGTGGTTTCAGCCAGACCGTCAGCGGCATTGCCGAACCGGCCGACGCTTGACCCCATGCGCCACGTGGCCCCATGTGGGGCCACAGCAGTGGTACTTGCCCGAAGTAGGCACGTTAGCTGCTAAGCATAGAATGGTTTTCGCCATTTTCTTGCCTCGAAAGGACGACCCGATGAAAAAGCTGTTTCTGTTGCTCTCGATGTCCCTGCTGGCTGCCGGTGCCCACGCCGACAACGCCGAACTCAAGGTCGCGATCGACCCGACCTACCAGCCCTTCACTTTCAAGACCGCCGAAGGCAAACCCACTGGTTTCGACGTGGACATTGCCGAAGCGCTGTGCACCGAAATCAAGCGCAAGTGCGTCTTTGTGGAGCAGGTGTGGGACAGCATGATTCCCGGCCTGCAGGCACGCAAGTACGACGTGATCATCAGCTCAATGTCGATCACGGACGAACGCCTGAAAGTGGTGGATTTCACCGACAAGTACTACAGCACCCCCAGCACCGTGGTGGTGAAAGCCGGCACTCCCTACACCGCGCCCGCCTCGCTCAAAGGCCAAAAGCTGGGCGTGCTCAAGGGCAGCACCCAGGAAAAATACGCCATGGGTGAGCTCAAGCCCGCAGGCGTGACCATCGTGCCCTACGAAGCACAGGACCAGGTCTACCTGGACATCCGCGCGGGCCGCCTGGACGGCACGGTGGCCGACCGGGTGGAAGTCACAGGCGGCTTCCTGAGCAAGCCTGAAGGCAAAAGTTACAGCATGGTCGGCCCAGACCTGTACGACGCCAAATACTTCGGCACCGGCATGGGCGTGGCACTGCGCAAGGGCCAAACCGATCTGAAAAAACAGTTGAACGGTGCCATCAAGGCCATCCGCGGCAACGGCACCTACGACAAGATCGCCAAGAAGTATTTCAACTTCGACGTCTACGGTAAGTGACCCTAAACACCTGAAACCATGAAACCGCCCCCACCGCCCTGGGGGCTTTTTGCATGAACGGCTACTACCTCTCCATCCTGCAAGGCGCGTTGCTCACCGTCGGGGTATCGCTGTCTTCCCTGGTCGTTGCCGTGGCCATGGGGCTGCTCGGGGCCACCGCCAAGCTGTCGGGCCGCCCCTGGTTGTCCGCGCTGGCCAGCGTCTACACCACGGTCATCCGTGGCGTGCCGGAACTGGTATTGATGCTACTGGTGTTCTACGGCGGCACCATCGGCCTCATCAACCTGTTCGAATGGCTGGGGTGGGACGCCAGTGTGGACATCGACCCCTTCATGGCTGGCACCCTCACCATCGGCTTCATTTACGGCGCCTACATGACGGAAACCTTCCGTGGCGCCATACTGGCCATACCCAAAGGGCAACTGGAAGCAGCCTGGGCCTTTGGCATGAGTCGGCGCCAGACCTTCTGGCGCGTCACGCTGCCGCAGATGGTGCGTTACGCCCTGCCCGGCTTCACCAACAACTGGCTGGTGCTGATCAAAACCACGGCGCTGGTCAGCCTGATCGGCCTGCACGAGATGACCTACACCGCCAAGCAGGCCAGTGCCGCCACGCGCGAACCCTTCGTCTTCCTGCTGTTTGCCGCCGCCCTGTTCCTGGCCTACACCACGGTCACCTTGCTGGTGCTGCGCAAGGTCAGCGGACGTTACAGCCTGGGCACGCGCAAGATCACGCTATGAACTGGGCCATTTTTTCCGAACCCGCCACCCTGGCGCTGTATGGAGAAGGGGTGTTGACCACGCTGTGGCTGCTGACTTCGTCGTTGTCGGCTGGTGCGGTGATGGCGCTGCTGCTGGCCCTGGCATTGACCGGCAACGTGGCGCCGCTGCGCTGGCTGGCCAGCGCGTACACCTACTGCATCCGTGGCACCCCGCTGCTGATCCAGATCTACCTGATCTACTACGGCCTGGCGCAACTGGAATGGATACAGGCGCGCTGGGACGACGTCTGGCCCTGGACACACTTCAAGGAACCGTTCTTCTGTGCCCTGCTGGCCTTTGCCATGAACAACGCCGGCTACACAGCGGAAATGCTGGCCGGGTCCATCCGTGAAACCAGTGCTGGCGAAATCGAAGCCGCACAGGCCATGGGCATGAGCCGCTGGCAGATCATGCGCCGCATCGTCTTGCCCAGCGCCATGCGCCGCACCCTGCCCGCCTACAGCAACGAGGTGGTGATGATGCTGCACAGCACCAGCCTGGCCAGCGCCGTACCAGCCATGTTCGACATCACTGCCGCCGCCAGCCGCATCTATTCCGACTACTACCTGCCGTTCGAGGCCTACCTGTTTGCCGCCGCCATCTACCTGTGCTTCACCTTCGTGCTGGTGGGCATCTTCAAGCTGGCCGAACGGCACTACCTGGCTTTCCTGGCCCCGCGCAAAGACTGACCCCATGACCACTACCTCCCCCCAACTCAAGCTGCAGGTGGACAACCTGCACAAGCGCTACGGCCAGAACGAAGTGCTCAAAGGCGTGTCGCTGCAGGCGCGCGCGGGCGATGTGATCAGCATCATCGGCAGTTCGGGCTCGGGCAAAAGCACTTTCCTGCGCTGCATCAACCTGCTGGAAAAGCCGCATGAGGGGCGCATCGTGGTGGCTGGGGAAGAGTTGCAGTTCAAGCGCAGCCGCAGCGGCGAGCTGGACGCCGCCAATCCGCAACAGTTGCAGCTCCTGCGCACCAAGCTGGCCATGGTGTTCCAGAACTTCAACCTGTGGGCACACATGACGGTGCTGGAAAACATCATCGAGGCCCCGGTGCAGGTGCTCAAAGTGCCCAAGGACGAAGCGGTGGCCACGGCACGCAAATACCTGGAGCGCGTGGGCCTGCACAACCTGGAAGACCGTTACCCGGCGCACATGAGCGGCGGCCAGCAACAGCGCGTGGCCATAGCCCGCGCACTGGCGGTAGAGCCTGAAGTGATGCTGTTCGAC
>CAYQTH010000121.1:4476-5387 GCA_964420415.1 uncultured Macromonas sp.
ACTGGTGACGGAAGTGCTGCGCGTGATGCAGCAACTGGCCGAGGAACACCGGACCATGGTGGTGGTGACGCACGAAATGGGCTTTGCGCGTGAGGTGTCGAACCACCTGATCTTTCTGCACCAGGGACGCATCGAGGAAGAAGGCCACCCGCGCGAGGTGCTGACCAAGCCGCGCAGCGAACGGCTGGCCCAGTTCCTGTCGGGCAACCTCAAATAATCACAGGAAGCGGTCGAGGAGCTTGCGGCTGTGCCGGTCCAGCGTTTGCGGCTGGCGGATCAGGAACTGCACGCCGTGGCTGTCGAGCACCAGCAGCACATCGCGGCTGAGGCGGCGGATGTCTTCCTCGCCCTTCAACAAGAAGCTGGTACGGCCGCGGTCGGTGTCCACCGTCCAGGTGCTGGGGGTGGCAAAGTTACTCACCTCCACCAGGCGCTGGATCACCGGCATGAATTCGCGGTGACGCAGTTCCTCTTCGACCAGCGCACGCACGTCCGCCGACACCTGATCCAGCCGCTCGATCCACAGCTTTTCATGGCCGTCACTGCCCAGCAGGGAAATGCAGCCATCGGACAGTTGGACCGGGAAGGCGCGCACCGGCACCACGTCGTCGTGCTGCTGGCCGTCGTCAGTCCACAGCGTCAGTCGGCCCAGGGGGTTGCGTTGCAATTTCATGGTCATTCCCCCTCTTGCGGCAAGCGGTCACGGTCGGCCTCGGCCTGGCGCAGCTGGGCCTGGTACAGGCGCCAGTAGGCGCCTTCCCGCAACATCAATTCGTCGTGCGTGCCCTCTTCCACCTTGTGCCCCTTGTCCATCACCACCAGGCGGTCGGCCTTGCGCAGGGTGGACAGGCGGTGGGCAATGGCGATGGTGGTGCGACCGCGCACCAGGTTGTCCAGCGCTTTCTGGATTT
>CAYQTH010000122.1:0-4992 GCA_964420415.1 uncultured Macromonas sp.
CGCCCAGGTCGAGCGCGGTGTAGCAGTTGGCCACGGTCTGCGCTTCCACGCCCTGCGAGGCGTCTACCACCAGCAGCGCGCCCTCGCAGGCGCTCAAAGAACGGCTCACTTCGTAGGAAAAGTCCACGTGGCCAGGGGTATCGATCAGGTTCAGGTTGTACACCTGGCCGTCCTTGGCCTTGTAGTGCAACGCGGCGGTCTGGGCCTTGATGGTGATGCCGCGCTCCTTCTCCAGGTCCATGGAATCGAGCACCTGCTCGCTCATTTCACGGTCGCTCAAGCCCCCGCAACGCGAGATCAGGCGGTCGGCCAGGGTGGACTTGCCGTGGTCAATGTGGGCAATGATGGAGAAATTTCGAATGTGATTCATCACTAACGGTCAAACACAGTGCGGGAAGGCATGTGCCATGCAGGTGTACGCCGGAAAATGGGCGGCGCACGACAAAAAAAGGCGCGTCAGCGGTTGACGCGCCTGAGAACCAACCATCTGGCAACTGCAACAGTTGGACCTAGATTGTAGGCAAAAACCGGTTTTGGCGGTCAGCCTTAACGGCTGACGGGCCGGATCAACACGTATTGTGCCCATTCCCCCCGACGCACCAGCAGATTTACCGGCTTGTCCCTGGCCAGCGCGGCGGTGGTTTTTTCAAAGTCCTTGGTGGTCATGATCTGCTGGTTACCGATGGCCAGAATCACATCGTCTTCGCGCAGGCCCGCCCGACCCGCCGGACCTTGGGCTCCCAGCACGGCCACACCGCCCGTCACGTTCAGCTCCTGCTTTTCATCGGCAGTGAGCTCACGTACCGTCAGCCCCAAACTCTGCGCAGCCCCCTGGGCCGGCTTGCTGCCTTGCGGTTCAGCCTTGGCCACCTGGTCACCGTCGATCTGTGCCACAGTCAAAGTCACATCTTTCAAGCTGCCACGCCGCCACACCGTCACTTTGGCTTGGGTGCCGGGCGGTGTGTTGCCCACCATGCGGGGCAGGTCGCTGGCTTTTTCCACCGCCTTGCCCGCGAACTTGACGATGATGTCACCCGGCTCGATACCGGCTTTGGCAGCAGGTGAACCAGCCTCCACCCCCCGGATCAAAGCGCCTTCGGCCTTGGCCAAGCCCAGAGACTCGGCCAGCTCAGGACTCACGCCGTCGATGCTGACGCCGATGCGGCCGCGCGTGACCTTGCCCTTGCTGCGCAACTGGTCGGCCACGCGCATGGCCTCATCAATGGGAATAGCGAAGGAAATGCCCTGGAACCCCCCGGAGCGGGAATAAATCTGGCTGTTGATGCCCACGACTTCGCCACGCAGGTTGATGAGCGGCCCACCGGAATTACCGGGGTTGATCGCCACATCGGTCTGGATGAAAGGCAGGTAGTCTCCCGTGTCGCGCTGCTTGGCACTGACAATGCCTGCGGTGACCGTGCTGTCCAGCCCGAACGGCGAACCGATGGCCATGACCCACTCGCCCACGCGCAGTTTGCTGACATCGCCAATGCGCACCGGCTTCAGGCCCGTGGCGTCGATCTTGACCACCGCCACATCGCTGCGCTTGTCAGACCCCACCACCTTGGCCTTGAACTCACGCTTGTCGGCCAGGGTCACCACCATTTCGTCGGCGCCATCCACCACGTGGGCGTTGGTCATGATGTAGCCGTCGCTGCCCAGGATAAAGCCCGACCCGACTCCGCTGGGGCGCTGGATCTGCGGCCCACGCTCCTGGCGCTGGGGGCCGCGTGGCATGGCCCCTGGTGGCACCGGGATGCCAAAACGGCGGAAAAACTCCAGCATCTGGTCGTTCGGATCGGGCTCGTCATCTTGGCTGACCGTCTCCAGCGTGCGGATGTTCACCACCGAAGGGCCGAGTTGATCGACCAGCACCGTGAAATCGGGCAACCCGGTCACCAGGGGCGGTGCCTCAGGCGAAGCGGCCGTGGCAGCAACCGGTGCAGCCGCTGTGGCAGCCTCCACTGAATTCTGGTGCGATGACCACAACACGGCCACCAAAGAAACAGCCGCCACACCGGCCAATGCATAACGCTTCAAAAGACGATCCATGGGTGGGTTCATCTGTCTTCACACTCCATACTTGATGTTTCAGATTTCACCGTGTGCGCTCCAGCGCTTGCACGAACCGATGCAGGGTCTCGACCGGCACCTCCCCCAGCGCGGTGACCCAATGGTCGCCTAGGCGCCGCGACAAAGTGTGCGTTGCGCCAGCCGCACCGCTGCCTTCCTTGGTGTGCCGTTGTGGGTCAAAGGTTTCCAAAAACAGCGACACCGAAGCCAAACCATCGGAAAACACCCATTGCACCACGGGCGGCAGCCGGGTTTCAGTTTCCGTGCGGGTCTGGCAGCTCATAGACTGGAAACCCGGCACCGGCGACTTCAGCCGCCAGCCTTCGGCCTCGGGGGTGGTTTTGCGCAACGTGGGCCGCGAAACAGGGAACTCCTTGCTGTGCTCCAACGATCGCAGCAGCGTTTCAGCGCGCACCGGAGCATCCAGCTGCAACTCCGTGAACGCCACCTGCTCCACCACCTGTCCCGCCATATCGCGGGTCTGCAGCTTGACGACCAACCCGGTTTGCTTCTCGGACCAGATCCGGTAGGCATAGCGCAAGGTGTCTTTGGGCACGAAGTCGACCACCACCGCGTCCACACCCGCCACACGGTCCCGACCCTGGGTCCGCACCCCGTACCAGGTCTCTATCTGCTGTCCAGGAGCACGCGCCAAGTCAGGAAACAACCGCAAGGCTTCGCGCTTCTCTTTGCGCACCCAACGCAAGTCGGGCGCAATGGTGATGACCTCGTCGTTGCGGCGCAAGGTGATGCGCGGGTTCCCTGTCAGCGTCTCTATTCGCTCTACCTGCTGGGTGCCATCACACACATGCCAAATGCGAGAAGTGGCAATCTGTACACCATCGGACACGACAAAGGTGCCGGTGTAGGCACGGCGGCGCGACGCTTCATGCAAGCGGTCTATCCACTGCTGCAAGGTCCATTCCTGATTGGTCGCAACCAGGGTGCGCGCTGGCTCCTGCGCCAAGGCAGGCGCCAACGCGCACCCGCAAACGAGCCACACACCTGTCCCCATTGCCCAGCGGGAAAAATGCCACAAGTCCATGCGTGTCTCAACGTTGGGGAACTTCATAGGTGGCGCTGCGGAGAAAACCCGCAGGCATCTGCAACGCCGACTGCCCACCATACTGCCGGTGGGCGGCCAGCATAGCCTCCAGTTGCGGATCGCGGACCAGCACACCCTGGGGAGTCCATTCGGTCTGTTGCGCCGCCCCTTGCGGCGCACTGTTTTGCGCCCACTGGGCGGCAGGCTCGACCGCTGGCGTACCGACCACTTGCCACACCACCGTGACCACCGCCGCCAGCGAAGCAGCCCCGGCCGCCCATTTCCAGCGGAACACGCCATCGTTGGCGGCCACCGGACGGTCCAACGCCACCGGCATCGCACGGTTTGACTCCAAGACAGGGACACGTTCCGCCTGCAAACGGGTCATCACCCTCGCCGCAAAAAGCTGGCTGCCCTGTGCCGTTGCCTGTTCACCGACACGCAAAACCTCACTGATCTGCTGGTACAGCACCCATTCCTGCCGCACCCCTGGGTGACGAGCGCAGGCATGCAGCACCCCATCCACCTCAACAGGATCGGTTTCGCCGTCCACCAGCGCGGACAGGCGCTCCAACTCCGCGGCGTTTACTGACCAATCTGCGTCGTTTGTGCCAGTGATGTCCGATGTCGTCTGCATGATGTTTCAGCCCTGTTGTTTCCCGGCCCTACCAGCGTTTGCCCGTTTGCCGTTCCAGCATCGGTTTGATTCGTGCCGAAATCGCTTCGCGCGCCCGAAAGATGCGTGAGCGCACAGTGCCAATCGGGCAGTCCAGCACCTGGGCAATGTCTTCATAACTCAAACCTTCTATTTCCCGCAGCGTGATGGCCTGGCAGAGTTCCTTGGGCAAAGCTTCCATGGCGGCATTGACCGCTTCTGCAATTTCCTTGCTGGCCAGCACTGCTTCGGGAGTTTCCGCGTCCACCGCCTGCTGCATTGGTTCCGGATCTGCGCCGGAAGTTTCATCGTCCTCGGCGGACCGCAGACTGCTCAGAGTGACGACCGGGTCACGTTTGAGCTCCATGAGCTGTTTTTTGGCCGTGTTGACGGCGATGCGGTAGAGCCAAGTGTAAAACTGGGCTTCGCCCCGGAACTGACCCAGGGCCCGGTAGGCCCGGATGAAGGTCTCCTGGGCGATGTCCGGCACGAGGTCGGTGTCGCGCACCATGCGACCAATCAGGCGCTCTACCCGACGCTGGTACTTGAGCACCAGCAACTCGAAGGCGCGCGCGTTACCAGCCAGTGTGCTTTGCACCAGTTGCAGGTCGCTGTCCTGGGAAGATGCTGGGCGCGGGGCGTCGGTCATGGGCGTTTCTCCGGTTAAATATACCCGAACGCTCCCCCCGGTTCTGGCGCATGGCACGCGGTTTTATGCAACATAAGGTGTTTTCTACACAGAGTGCGCATGCAAGGCACGCCGGATCGCCAGCCAATCAGCCGGGCTGGCTTCTTGTTCCAGCCACAACCAGAGATGCAAACCTGCGGCAGTCTGGGTTTTCAGCAGCACAAAAGTGTGCCCGTCCAATACATGCTGCACTTTGTCCAGCGCAACTCCATGCCGGTAAGTCTGGCTCTGCCAACGCCAGACGCCGCCGATGGTTGGATCGGGTTGCCACAGCAACAACCCCGACGGCATCCGCTGCAGGCAAGCCCACACCCACCCGCCATACAAAACACCCGCGAAAGTGCTAAACCACCATGCCCCCGGTGAGGCGGACCAAGCACCGTACAGCCCCCAGGCCATTTGCGCCAGCAGCCAGGCAGTCATGACCACCCCGTGAAGGCGAAGCGCCCAAACAGAACGCCCCACCGGGTATTGCACCGCTGGGGCGTGGTTCATGCAACCAGGGCCAGGCTCAGACGCGCTTGAACACCA
>CAYQTH010000122.1:5002-5370 GCA_964420415.1 uncultured Macromonas sp.
AAGTTATTCTTCACCGCCACGTCGATTTTCATATCCCGCGCCGTGTTGGCGCAGTAGTCCAGGTCGCACTCCGGATCCTGGTTGAAGATGTTGATGGTGGGCGGACTCTTCTGGTGGTGCAACGCCAGCACGGTGAACACGCTTTCAATGCCCCCGGCGCCGCCCAGCAAGTGGCCGGTCATGGACTTGGTGGAGTTGACCACGATCTTCTTGGCGTGCTCGCCCAACGCCGCCTTGATGGCGTTGGTTTCGTTCGTGTCACCCAGCGGGGTGGACGTGCCGTGCGCGTTCAGGTAGTGGATCTGGTCGGCATTCACGCCGGCATTGCGCAGGGCATTGAGCATGGCGCGACGCGGGCCGTCCATGCT
>CAYQTH010000123.1:0-2889 GCA_964420415.1 uncultured Macromonas sp.
CGGTGGGGGTCAGGTCCACGTCGGTCCAGCCGGTGAAGCGGTTTTCCAGGTTCCAGGTGGATTCGCCGTGGCGAATCAGGACGATCTTGTACATAAGGCGCTCAGGTCTTGAAAAAGGTCTGCCGGGGCAGGGACAAAGCACTGATTTTAGAATACCGGCTTGTTCTACAAAGGTGTAACCGTGACGTTCCTGATCGAAAACTGGATGTTGATTGCTGTGGCGCTGGTGTCTGGCGGCATGCTTTTTTGGCCCATGCTGCGCCAGGGTGGGGGTTCGGCCAGCGTGACGCCGAACGAGGCGGTGCAGCTCATCAACCGCGACAAGGCGGTGCTGGTGGATGTGTGCTCGGCCGACGAATACGCCAGTGCACACGTGGCTGGTGCCAAGCATGTGGCGCTGGCAGAGCTGGAAGCCAAGCTGACGGGTGTGGCAAAGAACAAGCAGGCCCCGCTGATTCTGGTCTGCGCCTCGGGCATGCGTTCGCAGCGTGCGGTGGCGGTGGCGCGCAAGCTGGGCTACGGGCAGGCGGTTTCCCTGACGGGCGGGCTCAAGGCCTGGCGCGAAGCCAACCTGCCCGTGGCCAAAGGCGCAGCCTGAGGAGCCGGACCATGGCGCAGGTGAAGATCTACAGCAGTGACTATTGCCCTTACTGCCAGCGGGCCAAGGCATTGCTGCGCGCCCGTGGCGTGACAGAGTGGGAAGAAATTGTGGTGGATGGCAAGCCCGATGTGCGTGCGGCCATGGCCGGTCTGGTGGGCCGCACCAGCGTGCCGCAAATTTTCATCAATGGCCAGCACGTGGGCGGGTGCGACGACTTGCATGCCCTGGATGCCCGTGGGCAGCTTGTGCCTATGCTGGCTTGAACTTTTAGCTCCCACAACAAAAACGGGCCTTATGCAGGCCCGTTTTTGTTGCTGGCGTTGAATGGTCGGTTATTCGACGGCCAGGCGGCGCAGCATGGTGGCGCGGTCGCCCTCCATGACCACTTGCAGTCGCATGCCAGGCTTGGTGACTTCCACGAATTTCTCGAACGGTTCACGGATGCCAGGGTTGATGGGGCGCAGGAAGGTCTCTGCATCGACCTTCAGGGTTTTGCGGCCAATCAGTTCGGTGTCGATGGTGATGCTGTCCGGCGTGACGGACACCACCTTGGCGCCCACCGCGCTTGGCCGGGCGGCCGATTGCACGCGGGTGTCAAATGACAGGCGCAGGCGGTCGGTGGTGTTGGCGCGGCTGGCGTGCGGGGAGTAGGGGTGCACGATGAGGACGTCGCCAGGCATGTAGTCGGTGGTGGCCCAGCTGTCGTCGCTGATCACGCCAGCCGGAACCGGGAACGGGGTGGGTTTGGACAGGTTGTGGAAGTAGCCGCGCTTGTGCTCGCCCACCGCAATCATCAGGCCGCCCGCTTCTTTAGGGCAGGGCAGCAGGGTGATCCAGACGGGCTTGTAGTCCTGGATGCCGGGGCTGTAGAAGCCGTCCTGGTGCACCAGGGTGATGGGGCCGTTGGGCGGGTAGGTGCGGTACTGGACGTTGGGCACCATGCAGGCCTTTTCCCCCAGGATCTGTTCCAGCACTTTTTGGTTGGCCGGGTCGTTGACGAGCTCTTTGGAAATGCCGTCGAACTCGGGGTTCTCTTCCATGCCGCCAGGGAAGGGCTTACCGGTCCATTTGCCGGTCTTGTCGCCAGGGGCGACCTGACCGTGGCGAACCATGACGGCCAGCATGGCATCGCGTGCGCGTTCGACGGATGCTTGGCTCAACACCTGACGCAGCAGGAGGTAGCCGTTGTCCTCGTAAAAACGCTGCAAGGCGGCGTGGTCGTTCAGCAGGTGATTGCAGGATTGCAGTTCGTGCTTGGGTGTGATGTCGCGGACGTTGCAATCCACGGCGTCGGGCATGTACAGCCCAGGGGCTAGATTGGTCATGGTGAGTCTCCTCAAAGCGGTGCAGGCCCCAGGCTCGCCAGGGGGCAGAAAAACCATTGATAAGGCAACTATATCTTATCGCGTGGGCACTGTTTCCGCAAAATTTGGATAGTATTCCCCCCAGTTTGATACAGGAAAGACACCCATGCCCCAACCTACCCGTTTTTATGACCGCCTGAATGGCAAAGTGGCTATCGTGACTGGCGCTGGTTCGCAAACCGATGGTCCTGGCATCGGCACGGCGATTGCCTATGTGCTGGCCCGTGAGGGTGCCCGAGTCTGTCTGGTCGACCTGGAAGCGGATCGTGCCGAGGAGGCGCGCCGCCTGATTACCGCCGATGGCGGGGAGGCTTTTGTGTGTGCGGGTGATGCCAGCCGGGGTGAAACCGCCGAGCGCGCTGTGGCCGAGACCCTGGCACGTTATGGCCGCCTGGACATTCTGGTGAACAACGTGGGCATTGCCGGCGGCGGTGAGCGCATTGAGAGTTTTGACGAGCAGCGCTGGGATGTGATCCAGAACGTCAACCTCAAGAGCGCGGCCCTCATGGCCAAGCACGCCATGCCCCACATCATTGCGGCGGGTGGCGGCAGCATTGTCAACATCACCTCGATTGCCGCGCTGCGTTCGTCGGGCGGCGCATTCGCCTACAGCTCCTCCAAGGCCGGGATGATTGCCCTGAGCAACGAACTGGCCGTGTTGTACGGCCGCCAGGGGGTGCGGTCCAATGCCATTGCACCAGGGCACATGTTCACCCCCATGGTGCTGAAGTTTTTTGACGACAAGGCCAAAGCAGCGCGGCGCAAGGTGGCCCCTATGGGCGTGGAGGGCGATGCCTGGGACATTGCGCAAGCCGCCTTGTTCTTTGCCAGCGAAGAGTCGCGCTTCATCACGGGGACTTGTCTGCCCGTGGATGGCGGGGTCACGGCCATCATGCCGATTGCCGCGCATGGCCTGATCAACAG
>CAYQTH010000123.1:2989-5242 GCA_964420415.1 uncultured Macromonas sp.
TACCTGAAGGAAGCGTCGCTGGAACAGCCGAATTCCCCCGCCATCCTGCTGGAGCAGGAGCAGCCGACCGTGGACATCCAGATAGGTGTGCAGCCCAACCAGATCAGCGAAGGCATGTACGAAATCTGCGTGACTGCCACGGTGCACACCAAGATCAAGGACAAGACCGTGTTCCTGGTCGAAGCCAAGCAAGCCGGTATTTTTGAAGCCCGCAACCTGCCCGAAGAACAAATGGGCCCGATCCTGGGCATGGCTTGCCCGCAGATCGTCTACCCCTACTTGCGCGGCAATGTGTCCGACCTGATCCAGCGCGCCGGTTTCCCGCCCGTGCACCTGGCGGAAATCAACTTCCAGGCCATGTACGAACAGCAAATGGCGCAGCAGGCACAAGCGGCCGTGACCCAATAAGGCGGTTTTGCCGCACATGAAGATCACTGTGTTGGGTGCGGGCGCCTGGGGCACCGCGCTGGCCATGGCGGCGGCATCGGACGCCGGTGAGCCGCACGACGTGCGCCTGTGGGCGCGTGACGCGGCCCAGGTGGCGCAGATGCAGGCCACGCGTGAAAACACCCGTTACCTGCCTGGGCTGCGGTTCCCGGAACGCCTGAGCGTGTTCAGCGCCGCGGCCCCGGAACTGCCGGAACAGGTGGCCGGGCAGGACCTGGTGATCGTGGCCACCCCCATGTCGGCCTTGCGGGCCATGCTGGTCACGTTGCGCGACTGTGCGGTGCCCGTGGTTTGGCTGTGCAAAGGTTTTGAGCGTGCCGCCGAAGGCGCCGCCGGTGCGGTGGGGCTGCTGGGGCACGAGATTTGTGCCCAGGTGGCGCCGCGTTTGCAAGCAGGCGTGTTAAGCGGGCCCAGCTTTGCCCAGGAAGTGGCGCGTGGCCGCCCCACCGCTCTGGTGGCGGCCAGCCAGCACCCCGTGGTGTGTGAGCGCCTGGTGCAGGCTTTCCACAGCCAGAGCCTGCGTGTCTACGCCAACGACGACGTGGTCGGTGTGGAAGTGGGCGGTGCGGTGAAAAACGTGATGGCCATTGCCACCGGTTTGTGTGATGGACTGGATTTGGGTTTGAATGCCCGCGCGGCGCTGATTACCCGTGGGCTGGCCGAAATGTCGCGCCTGGGGCTGGCGCTGGGCGCCAAACCGGAAACCTTCATGGGCCTGAGCGGGTTGGGCGACTTGGTGCTGACTGCCACTGGCGATCTGAGTCGCAACCGCCAAGTGGGGCTGCTGCTGGCGCAGGGGCAGTCGCTGGAGCAGGCGGTGGCCTCGCTCGGCCACGTAGCCGAAGGGGTTTACAGCGCGCGCACGGTGGCGCAGCGCGCGCAGCACCTGGGGGTGGAGATGCCCATCACCCAGGGTGTGGTGGCTTTGCTGGACGGCCGGTTACGGCCCGCGCAGGCCGTGGGCCTGCTGATGGGGCGCGATCCGGTGGCTGAAATCCACTGACCGGGCTGTTGCCGGGGTGCCGTCCAGGCAGCGCCCGGCGGTGTTCAGAACTCCAGGTTGTCGATCAGGCGTGTGCTGCCCAGCTTGGCTGCCCCCAGTGCCACCAGTTGGCCGGGCTGGAAGTCCTGCGCTTCAGGGGTGTGCAGGTCCACACGGCGGCGCACCGTGAGGTAGTCTGGCTGCCAGCCGCGCTGTGCCAGTGTTTGCATGGCGTGCTGTTCCAGCGCCGCCAGGTTGTGCTCGCCGCCCAGCACGCCCGCTGCCAGCGCTTTCAACGCCAGGGACAGTTGCATGGCCTCGGCGCGTTCGCTGTCCGACAGGTAACCGTTGCGCGAACTCAGGGCCAGGCCGTTCGGTGCGCGGGCAATGTCGCCGCCATGGATGGTGATGGGCATGGCGAATTGCTGCACCATCTGGCGGATTACCATGAGTTGCTGGTAGTCCTTCTTGCCAAACACGGCATGGCCTTGGCCACGGGACTGGCCGAACACGCACTGGAACAGCTTCATGACCACGGTGCAGACGCCGGTGAAAAAACCGGGGCGGAAGTGCCCTTCCAGGATGTCGCCCAGCGCAGCCGGGGTGTGCACCTTGAAGGTCTGCGGTTGCGGGTACAGCTCTTTTTCAGAAGGGGCGAACACCACGTCACAGCCATTGGCGGCGAGCTTTTCGCAGTCGGCGGCCAGGGTGCGCGGGTAGGTGTCGAAGTCTTCGTGCGGCAGGAACTGCAGGCGGTTGACGAAGATGCTGGCCACGGTCACGTCGCCCAGCGGCTTGGCCTGGCGGATCAGGGCCAGGTGACC
>CAYQTH010000124.1:0-5178 GCA_964420415.1 uncultured Macromonas sp.
AGGACCACAAGCGCCTGCTGGACGCCGACCAGGGCCCCAACACCGGTGGCATGGGCGCCTACTCGCCCGCCCCGGTGGTCACGCCCGAAGTGCACCGCCGTGCCATGGAAGACATCATCCTGCCGACCGTGCAGGGCATGGAAAAAGACGGCATTCCCTACACCGGTTTCCTGTACGCAGGCTTGATGATCGAACCCAGTGGCAACGTGAAAACGCTGGAGTTCAACTGTCGCATGGGCGACCCGGAAACCCAGCCCATCATGATGCGCCTGCAAAGCGACTTCGCCGAAGTGATGCTGGCCGCCACCGAGCAGCGGTTGAGCGACATTACCTTGCAGTGGGACGAACGCAGCGCCCTGGGCGTGGTGCTGGCCGCCGAGGGTTACCCCATGAACCCGCGCAAGGGCGATGCCATCACGAAACTGCCGGTGGACCAGGCCGACGCCGTGGTGTTCCACGCCGGTACCACCATGCAGGACGGGCAGGTGCTCACCTCTGGCGGCCGCGTGCTGTGTGCCACCGCCCTGGGCGCCACCGTGGCCGACGCGCAGCGCCGCGCCTATGCCTTGGTGGACGGTACGGCCTTCGCAGGCATGCAATACCGCAAAGACATCGGCTACCGGGCCATCGCCAAATGAGCCATCCACACACGTTGGCCATGCGCGAGTACCTGCTCGGTTTGCAGCAGCGCATCATCTCCGCCATTTCCGAGATCGACGGCAAATCCTTCCTGTCTGACGGCTGGGAAAAAGCGCCCGGTGAGCCGTTGCAGGGCAATGGCGTGACGCAAATCCTGGAAGACGGCGCTGTGTTTGAGCGTGCGGGCTGTGGGTTTTCCCACGTCAGCGGCAAGACGCTCCCGCCTTCGGCGACCCAGCACCGCCCGGAACTGGCCGGTGCCCCGTTCGAAGCCATGGGCGTGTCGCTGGTGTTCCACCCGCGCAACCCCTACGTGCCCACCGTGCACATGAATGTGCGCATGATCACCGCCACCCCGCTCAATGGCGGTGAGCCGGTGAGCTGGTTCGGCGGTGGCATGGACCTGACTCCGTACTACCCGTTTGAAGAAGATGCGGCGCACTTCCACCGCACCTGCGCCAACGCGCTTGCGCCTTTCGGGGCCGACAAGTACCCGCGTTTCAAACAGTGGTGCGACGAGTACTTCTTCCTGAAGCACCGCAACGAACAGCGCGGCATTGGCGGCGTGTTCTACGACGACTTCTCGGAACTGGGGTTCGAAGGCGGCTTCGCCATGACCCAGGCCGTGGGTGACGCGTTCCTGCACGCCTACCTGCCTATCGTGCAACGCCGCATGGGCATCACCTACGCCGAGCGCGAGCGCCAGTTCCAGCTGTACCGCCGTGGCCGTTATGTGGAATTCAACCTGGTGTGGGACCGGGGCACGCATTTTGGCTTGCAGTCCGGCGGCCGCACGGAGTCCATCCTGCTGTCGATGCCGCCGCTGGCCAGCTGGTCCTACAACCAGCAGCCGCAGCCCGGTACGCACGAATACCGTCTGTACCATGAATTTCTGGTGCGCCGGGATTGGCTGTGACCGCACCCGCCATTACCACCGAACGCCCGCTGCGCGTGGGCATGTTCGGTGGCGCTTTCGATCCGCCCCATTGGGCACACCGCGAATTGGCGGCCACCGCACTGGAGCAACTGGACCTGGATGTGCTGTACATCCTCCCCACCGGCCAGGCCTGGCACAAGACGCGCCAGCTGTCCCGCGCCGAGGACCGGCTGGCCATGTGCGAACGGGCCTTTGCCGGGTTGTCCAAGGTCCGGCTGGACGACCGGGAAATCCGGCGCAACGGCCCGTCTTACACGGCCGACACCCTGGCTGAGTTGGCGGCTGACCACCCGCGAGCGCAACTGTTTCTGGTCATGGGGGCCGACCAATGGCAGGCCTTCAAGACCTGGGCGCGCTGGCAAGAAGTGCTTGATCGGGCCATGCTGGCCGTGGCCGACCGGGCCATGGCGCCGGACGTTGTTCTGCCAGCCGCGCCCGAACCCGCGCACAGCGATGTGCCCTTTGTGCGGCTGCACATGCCCTTGAGCAACATCAGCGCCACGGCGGTACGTGCTCACCTGCATGGCCACGGTGCTGCAGCTTCTGACCTGGACGTGCTGGTGCCCGAGGGCGTTGCGCGTTATATTTCCGAACACCATCTCTACGAAACCCCCACATGACCAGCGAAACCGCCGTCAAAAAGAACATCCAAAAACTCCAGCGCGCCATCGTCGATGGCTTGGAAGACGTCAAGGGGCAGGACATCCAGGTGTTCAACACCGAAAAGTTGTCGCCCCTTTTTGAGCGTGTGATCGTGGCCAGCGGCACCTCCAACCGCCAGACCAAGGCGTTGGCCATGAGCGTGGCCGATGCCGTGCGCGAAGCTGGCTTCGACAAACCGCGCATGGAAGGCGAGGACAACGGTGAATGGATCATCGTGGACTGCGGCCAGGCCGTGGTGCATGTGATGCAGCCCACCATCCGCCAGTACTACCGGCTGGAAGAAATCTGGGGCGAAAGCCCGGTGCGCATGAAAAGCGGTGCCGAGAAGGCCAAGGCCGCGCGCGCCAGCGCAGAAAACGACCGTGTGGCGGCAGCCCGCAAGCCTGTGGCCAAACTCAAACAGACCACGGCCAAGGCCGACGCCAGCCGCAGCGAGGCCGCAGCCAAGCCCAAGCCGGTGAAGTCCAAGGCCAGCAGCAAACCTGCTGCGGCGCCAGCAGCCAAGAAGGCGGTCGCGGCCAAGAAACCCGCTGCGAGAAAGACCACAGGCACCGCCCAAGTGGCTGCCAAAGCACCGGCCAAAAAGACCTCTGCCAAGGTCGCCACGGTGAAGGTCGGCGTTCCGGCCAAAAAGGCGGCTGCCAAGCCCGCCGCCAAACCGGTGGCTAAAAAGGCCCCGGCCAAAGCAGCCGCCAAGTCCGCCAGCAAACCGGCGGGCAAAACCGCCAAGCCCAAAGCCAAGGCATGAAGCTGGTGATCGTCGCAGTCGGGCAGCGCATGCCCGACTGGGCGCAGACTGCTTATGACGACTACGCCAAGCGCTTCCCGCCCGATTGCCGGGTCGAAATCAAAACCGTCAAGACCGAACCGCGCGGCTCCAAGACGCTGGAAACACTGCTGTCTGCCGAGCGGGGCCGCATCGAGGCCGCCATACCCAAAGGCGCGCGCGTGGTGGTGTTGGACGAGCGGGGCAGCCAGCTGACCACCGTGGCCCTGGCGCAGCAACTGCGCCAGTGGCAAATGGGCGGTGACGACGTGGCGCTGGTCATTGGCGGCCCCGATGGGCTGGACCCCGCATTCAAAGCAAGCGCCCAGTTGCGCATGCGCCTGTCCGACATGACCCTGCCGCACGCGCTGGCGCGCGTGATCCTGATCGAGCAGCTTTACCGCGCCTGGTCGGTCAACGCCAACCACCCTTATCACCGCGAGTGAGCCTTATGTCTGCCGAACACCGCACCTGGGTCTACCTGGCTTCGCAAAGCCCGCGCCGCCTGCAACTGCTGCAGCAATGGGGGGTGCACTGCGAGCTGTTGCTGCCCGGTGCCGAGGAAGATGCCGAAGCCCTGGAAGTGGTCCTGCCCAACGAGGCCCCGGCGCGCTATGTGCAACGCGTGACGCGCCACAAACTGGACGCCGCCGTGCTGCGCCAGCAGCGGCGCGGCCTGGAGCCCGGCCCCGTGTTGTGCGCAGACACCACCGTGGCGCTGGGGCGCGGCATTTTGGGGAAACCTGCCAGCAAAGCCGAAGCCACGCGCATGCTGCAGGCTTTGTCCGGCCAGCGGCACCAGGTGCTGACTTCGGTAGCGGTGGCGCACAAGGGCCAGGTCTGGCAGGCATTGAGCCGCTCCACGGTGCATTTCGCCGAACTCACCACGGCGCAGATCAAGCGCTACGTGGACAGTGGGGAGCCCATGGGCAAAGCCGGTGCCTACGGCATCCAGGGCAAGGCCGGGCTGTGGATAGACAAGATCAGCGGCAGCTACACCGGCATCATGGGTCTGCCCGCACACGAAACGGCGCAGGTGCTGGCGGCGGCGGGCATCCATCTGATTTAATCGCAGCCCATGGCACAGGACATCCTCATCAATTGGTCGCCGCAGGAAACCCGCGTGGCGGTGGTGGAGCAGGGCGCGGTACAGGAGGTGCACATCGAGCGCACGCTGGAACGTGGCTTGGTGGGCAACATCTACCTGGGAAAGGTCCAGCGCGTGCTGCCCGGCATGCAGTCCGCCTTTATTGACATTGGGTTGGACCGTGCCGCTTTCCTGCACGTGGCAGACCTGCTGCCCAACATCACCGCGCGCCATGCCAGCAGCAAGGAGCGTTTGGCTGGTAACGGCGCACCTGCTGCCGCCGAAGGTTCGGCGGCCATTGCGGCGGCCCCGGCGGTTGAGGCTGCGTTGCCCATTGAGCGCCAGATTTTCGAGGGCCAGGCCCTGATGGTCCAGGTGCTCAAGGACCCCATAGGCACCAAAGGCGCGCGCCTGACGGCTCAAGTCAGCATTGCGGGTCGCCTGCTGGTCTTCCTGCCACAGGACAACCACATTGGCGTATCGCAAAAAATCCCGTTTGCACAGCGCGAAGCCTTGCGCCAGCGGCTGGGCACGCTCACAGCCGAAGGCGGTGGCGGGTTCATTCTGCGTACCAACGCCGAGGATGCCAGCGACGAGGAACTGGCCGAGGACATTGCCTACCTGCGCAAAACCTGGGCCCACATCAAAGCAGCTTCCACCCGCCAGTCGCCCGCCAGCCTGCTGTACCAGGATCTGACCCTGCTGCAGCGCGTGCTGCGCGACCTGGTGGACAAGCAGACGCAAGTCATCAAGGTCGATTCGCGGGAGCAGTTCGGCCTCTTGCAGCAGTTCGCCAGCGAGTACATGCCCAGCCTGCAGGCGCGGTTGGAGTGGTACCAGGGCGACCGCCCCATCTTCGATCTGTACAACATCGACGAAGACATCACCCGCGCGCTGGGACGGCGGGTCGATTTGAAGTCCGGTGGTTACTTGGTCATTGACCAGACCGAGGCGCTGACCACGGTGGACGTCAACACCGGCGGTTTTGTCGGTGCGCGCAATTTCGACGACACGATTTTCAAGACCAACCTGGAAGCCTCGCAGGCGATTGCGCGGCAGCTGCGCCTGCGCAACCTGGGCGGCATC
>CAYQTH010000125.1:0-5169 GCA_964420415.1 uncultured Macromonas sp.
TCCACCTCTCGCACGTGGCGCAGTTCGTCTGGTTCGGCTTCCTGGGCAAGCTCAATGTGGCGGTGGTGGAAGTGGCTGGTGTGCGCGAGGACGGCAGCCTGATTCCGGCGTCTTCGGTCGGCAACAACAAGACCTGGTTGGACCAGGCCGACAAGGTGATCCTGGAAGTCAACAGCTGGCAGCCGGCCGGGCTGGAGGGCATGCACGACATCTATTACGGCACGCAGCGCCCGCCGCACCGCAAGCCGATTCCGCTGGAACAGCCGGGCGACCGCATTGGCGAGCCCTACCTCCGCGTGGACCCGGACAAGATCGTGGCGATCGTGGAAACCCATCTGCCGGACCGCAACACCGCTTTCTCTCCGCTGGACGAAACCTCGCAACGCATTGCCGATCACATTCTGGACTTCCTGGGCAATGAGGTGAAGCAAGGCCGGCTGCCGGCGGAGCTGCTGCCGCTGCAGTCGGGTGTGGGCAACATTGCCAACGCCGTGTTGTCGGGTCTAAACCTGGGGCCGTTCAATAACCTGACCGGCTACACCGAGGTGCTGCAGGATGGCATGCTGGAGATGCTGAAATCCGGCAAACTGCGCATGGCTTCGGCGACGGCGCTGTCGCTCAGTCAGGCGGGCATGGAGGAGTTCCTGGGCAACCTGGATTACTACCGCGAACGCATCGTGCTGCGGCCGCAGGAAATCTCCAACCACCCGGAGGTGATCCGCCGCCTCGGCATCATCTCGATGAACGGCATGATCGAGGCCGACCTCTACGGCAACGTCAATTCCACCCACATCATGGGCACGCGCATCATGAACGGCATTGGCGGTTCGGGCGACTTCGCGCGCAACGCCTATCTGTCGATGTTCATGACGCCGTCCACCGCCAAAGACGGCGCCATTTCCTGCATCGTGCCCATGGTCAGCCACGTCGACCACACCGAGCACGACGTGCAGATAGTGGTGACCGAACAGGGCCTGGCCGACCTGCGCGGCTTGTCACCGCGCCAGCGCGCCCAGGTGGTGATTGAAAAATGCGCCCACCCGGACTACCGCCCGGCACTGCGCGACTACGTGGCACGCGCCGAAAGCAATGCACGCGCCGGCCACGGTGGCCTGCACACACCGCACCTGCTGGACGAGGCGTTGAGCTGGCACAGCCGCTACGAGCGCGAGGGCCGCATGTTGCCCGCAGCTTGACGAGCGCAAGAAACAGCTTGATACACGGGGGCGGTTGGCAAGCCCGGATGGATGTGACACACTTTGCGCTTGGCCGACCGCATCAGGAAGATTCAGATGGTCCTTCGCATGCCCCCGCGTTTTTCTGCTGTGACCCGCGCCGCCCAAACTGTGGGCCGCTTGGCGCCTCTTGCCGGTGATCTGGTGTCGCTACAGGCCGACGCCAATGGCGTGGTCCGGGCCCGGTAAGGCAGCCGCTGTGTCTTCGCTTCTGACCACCGCTTTGTCGGGTTTGCAGGCCGCGCAGACCCAGTTGCAAAGCAGTGCCCACAACGTGGCCAATGCCCAGACCGAAGGCTTCCGGCGCCAAGTCGCACGCCCCCAGGCCCAAGGGGCTGTTGCGGCGCGTGCGGAAACACTGCCCGAACCGGGCAGCGATCTGGCTGCCGACCTGGTGGAACAGAAGATGGCGTCCTACGCCTTCCAAGCCAACCTCAAGGTGATCAGGACGGCCGATACCCTGATTGGCCGCCTGCTCGACACCCAGGCCTGAGGGCTGGCGTGTGGACAAAAAAATACCGGCCTTTCGGCCGGTAGGAAGATCGCATCTCTTGGGGACGCTGAGCAATGTTGGTGTTCGAGTTTGTCTCCTCGGTCCTCTCGCAATGCGGCCCGATGACAAGTCGCCGGGCCCGCGAGTTGCTCCATTGTAGGAGGATGCACCCTTGCAGGGCATAAGTAGTTTCCCGGTGAGGGTTTTCCTTGTTTTGGGGGGTGTCGGCACTGATTTGGTGCAAACTCAAGAACCCGCGGGCAGGCGCACATCGTCTTGGACCATGCGCTCGTACGCCTGAGCAGGCACCGGCGGGCTGAACAAGTAGCCTTGCAGCTGGTCACACCCCAAGCTGCGCAGGAACTCCATTTGCGCCAACGATTCCACCCCTTCGGCCACGATTTCCTGCCGCAGTTGCTGCCCCATGGTGACGATGGCCTGAGCGATGGCACAGTCGTTGGGCTGGTCCGGGATGCCGACGACGAAGGCACGGTCGATTTTGAGGGTCGTGAGCGGAAACTTTTTCAGATAAGCCAGACTGGAGTAGCCAGTGCCAAAATCGTCTAGCGCAATGCCCAGACCCATGGCCACCAGCTCATTCATGATGGGGACCACCTCGTCCGCGCCGCGCACCATCAGGCTTTCGGTGATTTCCAGTTTGAGCATGCGGGCAGGTATCTGCCAGGTCTGCAGCAGTTCGTCGATACGTTGCGGCAGACCTTTGTCGAACTGGCGCGCCGACAGGTTGACCGCCAGCGGGGGCATGCGCAAACCACGCTGGCGCCAGTCACTGAGCTGGCGGCAGGCTTCCTGCAGCACCCAGTTGCCCAGATCCAGGATGAGGCTGGTTTCCTCGGCCACAGGCACGAAATTGCCGGGGGCCATGAGACCGTGACGCGGGTGTTGCCAGCGCAGCAGAGCCTCGGCGCCCACAATGCGTCCGTTGCGCAGGCTGACCTTGGGCTGGTGGTAAAGCAGCAACTCGCCATGGCTCAGCGCGTGCCGCAATTCGCTTTCGATGCGGAATCGCTCATTGGCGCGCAGGTTCATGTCGTCGCTGAAGAAAGTGGGTCCGCTGTCGCCCTGTTCCAGGCCACGGCTGTTGGCCACTTCGGCGTTGCGCAGCAGGCCGGCGGATTCCATGCCGTTGTCTGGGTAGACGGCGATGCCGACGCTGGCGGGGCAGTGTATGGTGTGGCCGTCGATCGTGAAGGGCTGCTGCAGCACGGCCAGGAGTTTTTGTGCCACCAGGGCCGCGTGTTCACGCTTCGGGATTTTGGGCAGCACGATAGCCAGCTTGTCGTGGCCGAGCCGGGCCAGCACGTCCTGTTCACGCAAGGCGTCCTTCAGGCGCTGCGCTGTTTGTGCCATGAACGCATCGCCTGCCTCGTGCCCCAAAGTGTCGTAAATCCAGCCCAACCGCTGCAGTTGAACAACCAGCACGCCGCCGGTGTCTTTGCTGCGTTTGGCCTGGCGCAGGTTGTGTCCAAGCAATTCACCCAGCAGCAGCCGGTTGGGTAACCCTGTCACACTGTCGAAATTGGCCAGGCGTTGCAGCCGTGCTTCGGCGTCCTTGTGGCCAGTGATGTCGGAAAAAATCGTGAAAGCGTGGGTGGCCTCGCCGTCGCCACTGCGGGTGGCGCTGATGCAGACCGACTGCGGGTAGACCTCGCCGCTCTTGCGTCGGCCCATGACCTCGCCCAGCCACAGCCCCGCGCCCTGCATGGTGTGGCGGATCAGCAGTCGGAAGTCGACGTCACGCCTTTTGCCGCGGCACAGCAGGTCGGCGGTCTGGCCGATGGCCTCCTGGGCGTTGTAGCCGGTGATGCGGGTGAAGGCTTCGTTGACGATGACGATGCGCTCCTCGGCGTCGGTCACCATCACGGCCTGTGTGCTGTGCTCGATCACGCTGGCGAACAGGTTCAGCCGGTCCGGTTCTGAAGGTACAGCCCGTGACACAGGTCGGTACACGGCCTCCAGTGCCTGGACGTGGCCCGCCTCATCGCGCCGTGTGTGCAGGGTGAGCTGGGCTTGCGTGAGCAGGCCTTGCCGGGTGCGTCTTTCTACCTGCAGTTGCAATGGCTGGCCGGAGCGGTCCAAGCTGGAGAGCTGTTCCAGTTCGACCAGGGGGCTGTCGCCGTCCTGGCCCAGGAACAGCAGGTGCTGGCCCAGCGCTTCCTGTTCGGTGAAGCCAAAAAAGTCTTCCGCAGCCGGGTTCCAGCCGGTGATGTAGCCTGCCGCATCCAGGGTGAGGCGCGGCAATGCCGCATCCATGGTTGGGGTGCTGGGGTTCTGGCTCATGCCATGGCGCCCACACGCGTCAGGCCCAGCATCCATTGACATGCCTGTAACAATGCCTGGTTGTGTTCCTGGGGCGCCACGCCGCGCTCGGCCAGTGCGGCCCGTACCGCTGGGGCGTCGGCTTGTTCAATGGCCAGCCAGTCGCGCAGCAGGGTGCCCAGCTCGCCTTCGTGGCGCAGCAGAGCCGCATTCATGTCCTCGCCGAGCTGCAGGGGCGCCAGCAATTCGGGCAGCGGGCTGCCGAACAGCACGCCCAGCAGGGAAAACATACCCGTCATGAATGCTTGCTCCTGCATGGCGCGGTCCAGCCCGCTGGCCTGGGCCAGCAGTTCCATGCCACGCCCGCGCAGGCTCACGTGGGCCAGCAGCAGGTTGCCGCGGTCGTCGCCATCGCGCGCGGCAAACATCAGCAGGTTGAGCCAGCGCTTGAGCTGCTGGCGGCCCAGCAGCAGAATGGCCTGCGTGAAGCTGGTGATTTCACGGGAGCGCCGCATGGCGGCCGAGTTCACGAGCTTGAGCAATTGGTAAGACAAAGAGGCATCGCGCCGGAACACGTCTTCCAGTTCGCGGGTGTCGGCATCGGTGTTGACCAGTTGCATCAGCTGCAGCGTGAGCGTGCGCGAGGTTGACTGTGCTTTGTCGGCGTGTGTGGGTGGCTGCAAGTACCATTGCCCACTGATCCACTGGGCCGTTGCATCGGGCAGAAAGTCGGTGTCGCACTGGCAGACTTGGGCCTGGTGGATGGGGGTGCCGCCGCTGCTGGCCAGCGCTGCCTGGCAGTCTGGTGACCAGCGCGCCACCTCGCTGTCCGCCCACAGACAGGGCAGTTGCGGGCTCAGTTCGCTCCACTCAGGCTGGGTCAGCGTGGTGTCGAGCCTTTCCGCGTCAGCAGGGTCGGCGTGCCACAACACAGCATCCAGCTGCCGCTGACGGTCGGCCAGCAAACGGACAAAAACCAAGGGCTGAATGCTGGGAGGTGCCATCCGGGGCTTTCTGTTCGGGATTGTCTTGTATGCACTTGTAACATTGAGCATCGTACTCCTGCCGCCAGGGGCGTGCCTACAATGCCGCATTCCAATCGACCATTTCATGCAGGATAACGCCCTTCCCCCTTCAGACAGTTGCTCTGCCAGCCCCGGT
>CAYQTH010000126.1:0-5061 GCA_964420415.1 uncultured Macromonas sp.
ACCCGCGCCTGTATGACCTGATGCACCAGATCCGCAGTGTCCTGGGCAGCTCCCGTCCTTTCGAAATCATCTCCGGCTACCGCTCACCGGCCACCAACGAGATGCTGCGCACCACGCGCGGAGGCGGGGTGGCCAGACGCAGCCTGCACATGGACGGACGAGCCATCGACGTGCGCCTGCCCGGCATCCCGCTGGCCGATCTTCGCGAGGTGGCCCTGTCGCTGCGCGCCGGCGGTGTCGGCTATTACCCGCGCGAGCAGTTTGTTCACATCGACACCGGGCCCGTGCGCAACTGGTGACGCAGGGCTCCCGGTGGACTTCGGTCAGCGCAGGCCCTGGCCTGCCTGGTCGTCCGAACGCTGGATGAGCTCGATCTTGTAGCCATCCGGGTCGGTCACGAAGGCAATGACGGTGGCGCCGCCTTTGACCGGGCCTGGTTCTCGTGTGATGTTGCCACCGGCAGCGCGGATCTTCTCGCAGGCCGCGTAGGCGTCGGGCACCCCGAGGGCGATGTGGCCGTAGGCCGTGCCCAGTTCGTACTGTTCCACGCCCCAGTTGTAGGTCAGCTCAATCTCTGCCTGGCCGGGGTTGCCACCTTCGTAACCCAGGAAAGCCAGCGAGTACTTGTATTCCGGGTTGTCCGCGGTGCGCAGCAGCGTCATGCCCAGCACCTGGGTGTAGAAGTCGATGGAGCGCTGTAGGTTGCCGACGCGCAGCATGGTGTGCAGGATTCTCATGTCCCTTATTGTGCCCAGTGCAAGGTGTCTGTGCTAACTTAGGGGCATCTGGGTATTTGCATGTCACCAACTTCTCCGCTCCACATCAACCGTTCTTTACCGCTGAGCGCGCGCCTGCGCCAGATGCACGCCCATTTGTTGCACGCCGTGCCAGCGGTGGACCGCATCGCCTGTGCCTTGTACGACGCCGACACCGACTGCTTGCGCACCTTCATCAACAGCACCCGGCAGGGCAACGCGCTGGGTGGGTATGCATTCAAACTGGCCGAGAGCCAGTCGCTGCGCGCACTTGCAGTCAATGGGCAGATACGTGTGCTGGACGACATTCCGCAGGCCATCCATGGCGATACCCCCCATTCGCGCTGGCTGCTGGAGCAGGGCTACCGCTCATCCTTCACCGTGCCCATGTACGCGGGTGGCGCCTTGCTGGGTTTCATTTTTTTTGATTCTCTGCAGCTGGCCAGCTTCACGCCCCAGGTGCAGCGCGACCTGGTGTTGTTCTGTACCCACATCAACATGGAGATCGCCAGTGAGCAATCCTCGGTGCGCACCATTGTGTCGTCCATCCAGTTGGCACGTGACTTTGCCAACATGCGGGATTTCGAGACCGGCGCCCACCTGGAGCGCATGGGGCGGTATTCACGCATCATTGCCCGTGATGTGGCGGCCGACTTTGGCTTGAGCGACGAATACGTCGAACACATTGGCCTGTTCGCCATCCTGCACGATGTAGGAAAAATCGGTATCCCCGACCACATCCTGCTCAAACACGGGCCGCTGGACCCGGATGAACGCCTGGTCATGCAGAGCCATGTGGCCAAAGGGTGTGAGTTGATCGAAAAAATCATCGGTGACCTTTGCCTCGGTGACTTGCCCGATGCCGCCATCATGCGCAACATCGTGGCTTACCACCACGAGCACCTGGACGGCACAGGTTATCCGCACGGTCTCAAAGGTGATCAGATCCCGGTCGAAGCGCGCATTGTGGCGGTGGCCGATATTTTTGACGCCCTGACCAGTTACCGGCCCTACAAGCGGGGTTGGCAAGTTCCAGATGCTCTGGCAGAGATGAAACGGCTGACGGCCGGCGGCAAACTCGATCCCCGTTGCGTGGCGGCCCTGGAAGCACACTTGGACGAGATCGTGGACATTGCCCGACGCTACCAGGACAACGAGGAAACCAACGCCAATCATCCGGAGGAGCAAACGCCTTGAAAGCGCCGGTGTTGCGGGTTTGCCAGGCCGCTGTGCTCATGGCGTTGCTGTGGGCCGGTGCTGTGCTGGCTCAAGTGCCCGTGTCGGCGCCTGATGAGGTGTGGGTGACACAGGGACGGCCCAGTTCCCTGGCGCAGCAGGCGATCGGCCTCTTGCTGGACGCGGCCAGCCATGGCCTGGATCCAGAGGATTACAGTGCCGAATCATTGGCGCAGCAGGTACGGCAGGTTCAGGCCCAAGGTGTGGCGGATCCAGGCGCACAGGCGCTGAACCGTGCCTTGGATGTGGCCCTGCTGCGTTACCTGAACGATCTGCACCTGGGCCGGGTCGACCCACAGGTGCTGCACCACAACTTTCGGCGCCAGCACGCCAGTCCATTTGATGCCTCTGCCTTGCTTCAGCAGGCTCGGCAGCAAGGTGACTTGAGGCTGGCGGTGGCCACCGCCGTGCCGCGCTTTCCACTTTACGAACACCTGCGCCGGGTATTGGCCCAGTACCGAGGTCTGGCTGGTCACCCGGCCTGGGCCACAGACCTGCCGCCCTTGCCGCGTGCCACAGGGCAAAACGTGGGCAAGCTGGATCCAGGGCAGGCGTATGCCGGTTTGCCGCTGCTGGTGCAGCGCCTGCAGGTGCTGGGCGATCTGGCCACGGTATCGCCCGAGCCCGCCAATTACGATGCCACCGTGGAAGCCGCTGTGCGGCGTTTCCAGACGCGCCATGGTCTGACGGCCGATGGGGTCGTGGGCAAGGCCACGCTGGCACATCTGACAGTGCCGCCAGCAGCGCGCGTGCGCCAGATTGAGCTGGCGCTGGAGCGCCTGCGCTGGACCCCGCTGCTGCAGTCCAGACGCATGGTCGTGGTCAACCTGCCGGAATTTGTGTTGCGCGCCTACGAGGTGCAAGACAGCGGCCGTGTTCAACTGCATCAGGAAATGAAGGTGGTGGTGGGCAAGGCCATGGATACGCGCACTCCTTTGTTTGATGAGGACATGCGCTTCATCGAATTCAGTCCTTATTGGAACGTGCCGCCTTCCATCGCGCGCAAGGAGCTGGTGCCCAAATTGCGTCGCAACCCAGGCTACTTTTATGACCAGGGTTTTGAGTTTGTGGGTTCGAATGGGCAGGTCCTCACCAGCCTGAGTGGTGACCGGCTGGACGCCGTCCTGGCCGGGCAACTGCGCATCCGCCAGCGGCCTGGCCCCAAGAACGCCCTGGGGGACATCAAGTTTGTGTTCCCCAACCGTGACAACATCTACCTGCACCACACCCCGGCCACCGCCTTGTTTGAGCGTGACCGGCGCGACTTCAGCCATGGCTGTATCCGGGTCGAAAAGCCGCTGGAACTGGCTCAGTTCGTGTTGCAGGACACACCAGGCTGGGACGAGTCCCGGATCCGTGCGGCCATGGACAAGGGCGAATCAAACACCTTGCGGTTGAGCCAGCCTCTGCCGGTCATCATTGCCTACGGAACCACTTTGGTCAAAAATGATCTTACATACTTTTACGACGATATCTACGGGCTGGACCGGGTGCTGGACGCTGCCTTGCGCAAGCGCACCCGTCCGCCCGCCGTATCCCTCGATCTGAAGCAGCCATGACCGACCGCCACGCCCCCAGCCGCCGCCGTTTCCTCCGTCACAGCCTGGGTCTGGCCGCCGTCGGGGCCGCACCCAAACTGGCACTGGCCTCGGCGCCTGGTGCCATGGGGTTGGCCAAGGAGTTGGCGTTCAACCATACCCACACCAGGGAACGCCTCAGCCTGGTGTACGCCTTGGGACCGCAGTACCTGAGTGATTCGCTGGGGCAACTCAACCATTTCCTGCGCGACCACTACAGCGGCACAGTGGGCCAGATGGACCCGCTCCTGTTCGATCAATTGCACCATGTGCGCACCTTGCTGGGCGCGCGCATGCCGTTCGAAGTGATTTCGGGTTACCGTTGCCCCGAAACGAACGACCGCTTGCGCAATACCCGTGGCGGAGGGGTGGCCAAGCGCAGCATGCACATGGAAGGCCGGGCCATAGACGTGCGGCTGCCCGGTGTACCCTTGGCAGAGTTGCGCGACGCCGCCCTGTCACTGCAGGCCGGTGGCGTGGGTTATTACCCGGCCGAGCAGTTTGTGCATCTGGACACTGGGCGTGTGCGCCACTGGGGCTGATGAGCCCCTTTTGCCTTACTTGATGCGACCGTAGCTGGTGCGCAGTGGGTCGATGCCACCGCCGCCACCGCCTTGACGGTTGCCACCGCCACCACCACCGCGGTTGTTGCGGTTGCGGTTGCCGCGTTGGCCCAGCGCATCAATGCCGGTGCGCAGCGGATCGGGCTGGCGTTGCTGGCCACCTTGGCCACCACCGCCTTGTCCGGCACGGCGCCCTTCGCTGTTGGTGCGCCCTTGGCCTTGCTGGCCCTGGCCTTGACCCTGACGGTTGAAATTGCCCCCACCATTGCCGCCGCTGCGGCGGTTCTGCCCCTGGCCGTGTCGTGGCTGGCCCTGGTTGGGTTGGCGTGGCTGGTCAAAACGCGGCGGTTGGTTGTCGTCGTCTTCGTCCCGGGGGGTGGCCTGGGCACGCTGCTGCTGGCCTTGCGGCTGCTTGCGCGGCTTTTCGTTGCCCTTTTTCTCGCGGATGCGCTCCATCATTTCACTGCGCGCCGCCTTGGCAGCGGCGGCCATCACATCGCGGCTGGGTGGCTTGCCAGCCCCGCCCCAGATGGTCTGGCGGCCCATGGCGATCGGTTCAGCCTTCTCGCCCGGTTCCGGCATGAAGTCCTGGAAGATTTCCACCGGAATCTGCTGCTTGGTGAACTTCTCGATGGCCATCATGAAGCCTTCTTCGTCCAGGCTCACCAGGCTCACGGCCGCGCCCTCGGCACCGGCGCGGCCGGTGCGGCCGATGCGGTGCACGTAGTCCTCGCACACGTTCGGGATTTCGTAGTTCACCACGTGCGGCAGGTCGTCGATGTCGATGCCGCGTGCGGCGATGTCGGTGGCCACCAAGGCACGGATTTCACCGCTCTTGAAGCCGGCCAGGGCCTGGGTGCGTGCGGTCTGGCTCTTGTTGCCATGCAGCGCCATGGCGCTGATGCCGTTTTTGCTGAGGTAATCGGCCAC
>CAYQTH010000127.1:0-5035 GCA_964420415.1 uncultured Macromonas sp.
CAGGGTCGGGGACTTGCAATCCACCGCCCTGGTGCCAGAATCATCGCATTGCTAGATTTATTGTGAAGGAGCACCACATGAACACGAAACTGCTGACCCTGAGCGTAGCGGCTGCCCTGGCCGTGGGCGGCTGCGCCAATATGTCGGAAGAACAAAAGAGCGGCACCGCCAAGGGCGCGGGCATAGGCGCGGTGGCGGGGGCGCTGCTGGGGGCCGCCACCGATGGCAGCAAGGGCGCGGTGCGTGGCGCCGTCATTGGCGCTGGCGTGGGGGCGGTGGGTGGGCACATCTGGTCCACCCGCATGGAAGAGCAGAAACGCCAAATGGAAGCCAGCACGCGCGGCACCGGCGTGGAAGTGACGCAGACCGCCGACAACCAGCTCAAGCTCAACATCCCAAGCGATGTGTCCTTCGACACCAACCGTGCCGACATCAAGCCCAATTTCCGCCCGATCCTGGACACCTTTGCCCAGGGACTGGTTAAGAACCCTGCTGCGCGCGTGACCATCGTTGGCCACACCGACAGCACGGGTAGCGATGCCATCAACAACCCGCTGTCGGTCAACCGTGCCGCCAGCGTGCGCGATTACTTGGAAGCCCGCGGTGTGACCAAGGGCGTGATTGGCATTGACGGTCGGGGTTCGCGTGAGCCGGTGGCCGATAATGGCAGTGCCGAAGGCCGGGCGCGCAACCGCAGGGTGGAAATTTTCATGGCTGAGCCGGCGAACTGATGGGTTGTGGGCGGGCAGGGCTCCCGGGCTGCCTGCAACGATAATGCCCGCATGCGCATTCCATTCACCAAAATGCAGGGTGCGGGCAACGACTTTATCGTGCTCGACGAAACGCGGGGCCGTTTCGGGCTGAGCGCGGCCCAGTACCGCTTCCTGGCCGACCGCCATTTTGGCGTCGGCGCCGACCAGATCCTGACCGTGCGCCCGGCTCCCATGCCGGGCGTGGACTTTGAGTACGTGATCCACAACGCCGACGGTGGCGAGGTGGAGAACTGCGGCAATGGCGCGCGCTGCTTCGTGCGTTTCGTGCACGAACGCGGCCTGACCACCCAGGAGGTGGTGCGGGTGCAGACCCAGGGCGGACCGATTGAGCTGCGCCTGACCGCCGATGGCCGCGTCACCGTGGACATGGGCGCGCCCATTTTCGACCTGCCGCGCGTGCCGTTTGACCCCACGGGCAGGAGCGCGCGGCCGCAAGGCGGCTGGCAGGTCTGGCCGCTGACGCTGGACACCTCTGCCGGAGCTGTGACTGCGCCTGTGGCCGTGCTGTCCATGGGCAACCCGCACGCCGTGCTGCTGGTGGACGACGTGGACACCGCTCCGGTGGAAAGCTGGGGGTCTTTGATTGAACGCCACGCCGCTTTCCCGCGCCGCGTCAACGTCGGCTTTTTGCAGGTGCTCAACCGCAGTGCCGTGAAGTTGCGCGTGTTCGAGCGCGGGTCCGGCGAAACCCTGGCTTGCGGCACCGGTGCCTGTGCCGCCGTGGTGGCCGGCATCCGCCTGGGCCTGCTGGACGAGCGTGTCGACGTGCAGGCGCGTGGCGGCCAACTTACCATTACCTGGGCTGGCGCCCAGCGCCTGGACGCCCCGGTGCTGATGACGGGCCCCGCCGTCACCGTGTTTGAAGGCGCGATCGATGTGCCGGACCTGACCTGACTGAACCGTATTATTGGAGTGCCGATTTGGACACCGCAAACGCCTTGCCCCCGATCACCGAAGACGACATTGCCCAGTTCTTGGTCAACACGCCCGACTTTTTCGACCGCCACGCCGAACTGCTGGCCGCGGTGCAGCTGACCAGCCCGCACAGCCACCGCGCTGTCAGCCTGCAGGAGCGCCAAGCCGAGTTGTTGCGTGAAAAGATCCGCCACCTGGAACTGAAAGCGGCCGAAATGATCCGCCACGGCCAGGAAAACGTGCACATCGCCGACCGCCTGCAGCAGTGGACGCTCAAGCTGCTGCTGACGCGCGAAGCACCGGACGTGCCAGCCGCCATCGTGCGCGAACTGCGCGACCAGTTCCAGGTGCCGCAAGCCGCCATCAAGGTGTGGGACGTGGCGCCCGAATGGGCCGAATATGCTTTCGCCCAGGGGGCTGCCGCCGATGCGCGCGCCTTTGCCACTTCGCTCACGCAGCCCTACTGTGGCAACAACCCCGGCCTGGAGCCGGTGCAGTGGCTGCAAGACCCGACTACTGCGGCGTCGATTGCCTTGTTGCCTCTGCGCGGTGTGGCAGCTGAGCCGGCCTTTGGTTTGCTGGTGCTGGCGTCGAACGATCCACAGCGTTTCCACGCCTCCATGGGCACCGACTTTCTGGAGCGCATTGCCGAGCTGGCCTCGGCCGCGCTGTCGCGTCTGCGCCCGGTGGCAGTGTGACCGAACCCAGCCAGGCCTGTCTGGAACGCTACCTGCAGCACGTGCGGGTGGAAAAGCGCCTGGCGGCACGCACCGTGGATGTGTATGCCGAGCACTTGAGGGGCTTGGCCGAACGTTGTGAGCGCGATGGTTTGAGTCTGCAGCAGGTGCGCGATGCGCATGTGCGGCGCTGGGTGGCGCAACTGCATGCGGCCGGGCGCCACCCGCGCGGCATTGCGCTGGTGCTGTCGTGTTGGCGCGGTTTTTATACCTGGCTGGGACACCAGGGTGGCTTGAGCCAGAACCCGGTGCAGGGCGTGCGCGCCCCCAAAGCCGCACGCCCCTTGCCCAAGGCGCTGGGTGTGGAGGACGCCTTGCGGCTGTCCGAGCACCACAACACCCAAGCCGACCCGGTGCAGGAAGCGCGGGACCGCTGTGTGGTCGAACTGCTGTACGGTTGCGGGCTGCGCTTGAGCGAGTTGCTGGGCCTGGATGTGACGGCCAGCGCTGCGGCGCGTGGCTGGATAGATGCCGATGCGGGCGAAGCCCATGTGCTCGGCAAAGGAGGCAAATGGCGGTCGGTGCCGGTGGGTGCGCCTGCCTTGGCTGCCGTCCAGCAGTGGCTGACGGTGCGCCCGCAATGGGCCAAAGTCGCAGAATCCGCATTGTTCGTTGGTCCACGCGGCGCGCGGCTCACGCCGCAGGCTTTGCGCCAGCACCTGCGCCAGCGCGCCCAGCAGGCGGGCCTGAACGCGGCTGTGCACCCGCACATGCTGCGCCACAGTTTCGCCAGCCATGTGCTGCAGTCCAGCAGCGACTTGCGCGGCGTGCAGGAACTGCTGGGCCACGCCAACATCGGCACCACCCAGGTCTACACCCGGCTCGACTTCCAACATCTGACCAAGGCCTATGAAGCGGCCCACCCGCGTGCCAAGCGAACAGGTGGAGACAAGAGCGGCGCCTGACAGCATGGCGTTGACCATTCGCGCCCTGGAAAAGACGGCGGGCGCCCTGGCTGCCCGACAATAGCGCCCATATGAAAGTGATCCGACTCAAACCCGGCAAGGACAAATCCCTGCTGCGGCGCCACCCTTGGGTGTTCGACGGGGCCATCGCCAAAGGCGGGGCCGACATGGGCGAAACCGTGCGCGTGGAAAGCGCCGAAGGTGCCTTCCTGGCTTGGGGCGCCTGTTCGCCACAGTCCAAAATCCGCGTGCGTGTCTGGAGTTTTGACGAGCAACAGCGCGTTGCCGCGCCCTTCTTCAAGACCCTGTTGCAGCGGGCCATCGCCTTGCGTGCGCCGCTGGGTATTGCCAGCGACGGCGTGCGCCTGGTGCATGGCGAATCCGACGGCCTGCCCGGCCTGGTCGTGGACCGCTATGGCGACACCCTGGTGGCCCAGTTCACCAGTTGCGGGGCGGAGCGCTGGAAAGACGTGCTGGCCGATGCCCTGCTGGAACTGACCGGGCTGACCAAGCTCTACGAACGCTCCGACGCCAGTGCCCGGGGGCTGGAAGGCCTGCCGGAGGTCACCGGCTGGTTGCGTGGCGAGGGCGAGACTGGCCTCGTCATCCGCGAACACGACTGGCGCCTGAGCCTGGACGTGGCGCAAGGCCACAAGACCGGCTATTACCTGGACCAGCGCGACAGCCGGCGCGACATGGCCGATTACGCGCGCCGCTTCGGTTTCAAACAGGTGCTCAACTGCTTCAGCTACACCGGTGGCTTCAGTGTGGCCGCGCTGGCAGGCGGGGCCGAGCACGTCACCTCCATCGACTCCTCCGGACCGGCGCTGGAGCGGGCGCAGCACAACGTCACGCTCAATGGTTTCGACCTGGCGCGCACCACTTTCCTGGATGCCGACGTCAACGCCAGCCTGCGCCGCTTCCTGGCCGAAGGCCGCACCTTCGACGCCATCGTGCTCGACCCGCCCAAGCTGGCGCCCACCGTGGCCCATGCCGAACGCGCGGCCCGTGCCTACAAGGACTTGAACCGCCTGGGCTTCAAGCTGCTCAACCCTGGTGGCGTGCTGTTCACCTATTCCTGCTCAGGCGGTATCGGGGTCGAGCTGTTCCAGAAAATCGTGGCCAGCGCCGCGCTGGATGCGGGTGTGGACGCCGCTATTCTGCAACGCCAGGGCGGCGCGGCGGACCACCCAACCGGCCTGGCCTTCCCCGAAGGTGAATACCTCAAGGGACTGGTGCTGATGCGGCGCGGGTGACCGCAGCGGCTCTTGGCCGCGCCTGCATGTGGGCTTGACGCTTGTTCTACACTGGTCGTTTGTCCTCTGGCGGCGGCGTGACCGCGCTGGGGGCGGTTCCTTAGCTACCTGCATTGCCCACCATGGCCCTGATCCCCGTCACCATCCTCACCGGCTTCCTCGGTTCCGGTAAAACCACCTTGCTCAAACGCGTGTTGTCCGAAACGCACGGGCAAAAAATCGCTGTCATCGAAAACGAGTTTGGCGAAGAGAACATCGACAACGACATCCTGGTGGCCGACACCGAAGAACAGATCATCCAGATGAGCAACGGTTGCGTCTGTTGCACCATCCGCGAAGACTTGCGCGCAACGTTGCAACTGCTGGCCGCCAAGAAGCGCAAGGGCCTGCTGGATTTTGAGCGCGTCATCATCGAAACCACCGGCCTGGCCGACCCCGGTCCGGTGGCG
>CAYQTH010000128.1:0-4988 GCA_964420415.1 uncultured Macromonas sp.
CTTTTGCAGGTTGTTCAGGTTGACCACGTAGGCGTTGTGGTGCTTGCCGTGGTGGAACTCCAGCGTTTCTTTGCTGTAGTGGGGAGCCAGTGCGTCAATGGCGTACGGCAGGGCGGGCAAGGTGTGTTCCATGGCGTTTTCCTCTCGTGGGTTAGGTCAATGATCGGGCGATTGTAGGAAACAAGTCAGTTCCTTGCAGAATTCACGGTCAATCCCAAGGTGCCGTCGGCCAACACGGCCTGCAGGATCTGCCCCACCTGCACCTGCTCGACACTCGTGACCGTGTGGCCAGACGGGTCGGCGAGCCAGGCATACCCCCGCTGCAGCACCAGGGTGGGGTCCAGCAGGGCCAAGCGAGCCTCCATGTGTGCGACATGCTGCCGCTGGCGCTGCTTTTCGCGTTCCACGGACACGGGCAGGCGCTGGGACCATTGCGCCCAGCCCTGCCGTTCGCGCTCCAGGCGCAGCGCAGCAGCTCGTTGCAGCTGATGCCCCAGCCCTTGCAATTGCAAACGCCCTTGCCCCAACCGTTGCGAAGGCTGCCCCAACCGCTGCTGGACACGGTCCAGCCGCTGGGCCTGGCCATCCAGCACACGCCCCGTGGCACGCTCCAGCCTGTCACCGAAGGCCTGCAGGGTTTGCAACATGGCCTCCCGGCTGGGCGAGCACAGTTCGGCGGCGGCCGTGGGCGTGGGGGCGCGCACATCGGCCACGAAATCAGCCAGGGTGAAGTCGGTCTCGTGCCCCACACCGCAGATCACCGGCATGGGCGCTTCCGCCAGCTTGCGCACCAGCAACGGGCTGTTGAACGCCCACAGGTCTTCCAGCGAGCCGCCGCCCCGCACCAGCAGCAGCACATCCAGCGCTTCGGTGTGGCGGTGGTATTGGTACGCCTGCTCCAGCGCCTGGCACAAGGCCTGCGGCGCCTGCTCCCCTTGCACGGGCGACGGGAACAAGGTGACCGGCAGATGAGGCACACGGCGGCGCAATGTGGTGGCGACATCGCGCAAAGCCGCTGCATCGGGCGAAGTCACCACGCCCAAACTCTGCGGCAAGGCAGGCAAACGGCGCTTTCGGGCCGGGTCAAACAAACCCTGTGCTTCCAGCTCGGCCTTCAGTCGCAAGAACTGCTCGAACAGACTGCCCTGCCCGGCCAGCCGCACACTGTCGACAATCAGTTGCAAATCACCGCGCGGGCCATAGATGTCGAGCCGCCCACGCACTTCAACCTGCTGCCCGTCCCGCAACTCGAAGTCCAGCAACTGCGCGGCCCGGCGGAACATGGCACAGCGCAACTGGCCCTGCTCGTCCTTCAACGAAAAATAACAGTGGCCGCTGGCGGCTCGGGACACGCCAGACAACTCTCCTTTGACCGTGACCGGATTGAAACGGGCGTCAAGCGCATCCGCCAGCGCGCGCAGTAAGGCGCCTACGCCCCATAGGGGGCGCCCATTCACGCCGGACGATTCTTCAAACCCATTCAATTGCACCATGGCCCACCATACCTGCCGCTGAAAAACCTCCTCCTGCTGCGCCATAATCGCCAACAGCAGCGCTACCTGGGTCTGCTGCGAGGAGTTTTGCTTTGCTGTCCATCATACAAGCCGCCGGTTGGCCGATTTGGCCGTTGATTCTGTGTTCAGTGCTGGGCGTGGCCTTGGTGATCGAACGTTTCATCAGCCTGAAAACCGACAAGATTGCACCCGCCAATCTGCTGAACGAAGCCATTGCCGCGTCCCGCAACGGTGTGCCCAAACCCCAGGTCGTGGATCAATTGGCGGAAAACTCTGTGCTGGGCGAGTTGCTGGCTTCCGGCTTCCGGTACCTGCACCAGCACCCCAAAACGAGCGAAGACGAACTGCGTTCCCATCTCGAATCGGCAGGACGGATCGCGGCGGCCCAGTTGCAAAAGTACCTGGGGGCCCTGGCCACCATTGCCTCGGCCGCACCGCTGCTGGGCTTGCTGGGCACGGTCATCGGCATGATCGAAATTTTCGGCTCCCAAAGCGCGGCGGGCGGCATGGCCCCCGGCGGCGGCAACCCGGCACAACTGGCGCACGGCATCTCCATCGCGCTCTACAACACAGCGTTTGGGTTGATGGTGGCCATTCCCGCCCTGATTTTCTGGCGCTACCTGCGGTCCAAGGTGGACGCTTACCTGCTGCAGATGGAAGTGTCGGTGGAGCGCTTTGCGCACCATTTGCTCACGCTGCGCCGCTGATCCCCGTCCACCCCGAAAGCCTGGCCCATGAACTTCCGCAGCAGCTCCCACGATGAACCGGAAATCAACCTGATCCCGTTCATCGACGTTTTGCTGGTGGTGCTCATTTTCCTGATGCTGACCACCACCTACAGCAGGTTCACCGAACTCCAGGTCAATTTGCCCGTGGCAGACGCCGAAACCACGCACGAACGCCCGCGTGAAATCATTGTGTCCGTAGGCCAGGACGGCCGTTATGCGGTCAACAAGCAAGTGCTGGAAGGGCATGCCGTGGATACCCTGGTGCGCGCCCTGACCGATGCCACCCAGGCCGGCAGCGAGCATGTCGTGGTCATCAGCGCCGATGCGGCCGCCTCGCACCAGGCGGTGGTGAATGTGATGGATGCCGCACGGCGCAGCGGCCTGAACCAGATCACCTTTGCCACCCAGCAAGGCAGTGGGCGGTAAACCCACCGGATCCAGCCGTTCCGGCTGGCAAACCCTGCTGCTGCAAGCCTGGCAACGGCGTGGCTGGCTGGCCTGCGCGCTCTGGCCTTTTTCACTGCTGTACAGCGCCGTGTTGCGGGTACGGCGCACCTTGTATCGCCTCGGTTTGAAAAAGACGGGCCAGTTGCCCGTGCCTGTGATTGTGGTGGGCAATGTGGTCGTGGGAGGCGCAGGCAAAACACCCACTGTGGTTGGCCTGGTGCAGCACTTGCGCGACCGTGGCTGGACCCCCGGCGTCGTGTCACGCGGCCACGGCCGCGAGGACGGCAATGCCTGCCTGGAAGTCACCCCAGACAGTCCCGGCACCTTGGTGGGCGATGAGCCCGCCCTGATTGCCCGCGCCACGCGCGCCCCCATGGTTGTGGGCCGCCGCCGCGTGGAAGCGGCACAGACGCTGCTGCGCCTGCACCCGGAAGTGGACATCATCGTCAGCGACGATGGCATGCAGCACTGGGCCCTGGCCCGCGACCTGACCGTGGTGGTGTTCGACGACCGCGGCTGTGGCAATGGCTGGCTGCTGCCAGCAGGCCTGCTGCGCGAACCCTGGCCTGCCCAGCCCTGGGGCAAGGGGCAGTTGCTGGCCCTGCGCACCACCCGCCGGGCAGAACTGCCGCTGGCGTCAACCGCCGTACCTGGCTTCGTGGCCACCCGCCGCTTGAGCCAGAGGGCCGTCGCGCCCAACGGCCAGTGCTGCGGCCTGGAGCAACTGAGCCATTTACCCAGCCAGCGCCCACTGGCCGCCTTGGCTGGTATTGCCCAGCCCGACGTGTTTTTTGACATGCTCCGTGCCTGTGGCCTGCCGCTGACCCGCACCGCCGCCCTGCCCGACCATGCCGATGCGGCCACCTTGCTCGCCGCCCTCACACCGGAGCACACCTGGCTTTGCACGGAAAAAGACGCCGTCAAGCTATTCCCTTTGTTGCAAGGGCAGACTTCACCCACCGTGTGGTCGGTGGCACTGGAACAAACCCCGGAACCTGCGTTCTACACCGCAGTCGACCAGGCCTTGAACGGGCTATCATCGGCACATGGACGCCAAACTCCTTGAATTACTGGTCTGCCCCGTGACCAAAGGCCCCCTCGTGTACCAGCGCGAGACCCAGGAACTGATTTCGCGCAGCGCGCGGCTCGCCTACCCGATCCGGGATGGCATTCCCATCATGCTGGAAAACGAAGCCCGCCCGCTGACCGATGCCGAAGCGGCCCGCCCCAACACCCCGACCAGCGACGCGGCGTGAGCGCATGACCGACACGCCCCCCGCTTTCCACGTTCTGATTCCCGCCCGGCTGGCCTCCAGCCGCCTGCCCAACAAGCCCCTGGCCGACATTGGCGGCCAGCCCATGATCGTGCGCGTGGCGCAGCGGGCCATGTTCAGCAGCGCGCTCAGTTGCGTGGTCGCCACCGACGACCAACAGATCCTCAGCGCCTGCCAGCAGGCGCAGGTCCCGGCTGTGCTGACACGGGCCGACCACCCCTCGGGCAGCGACCGGCTGGCCGAGGCCAGCACTTTGCTCGGCCTTGACGACGACGACATCGTTGTCAATGTGCAGGGCGATGAACCCCTGATGTACCCGCGCCTGATCGACGCGGTGGCCCTGGAACTGCACCAGCGCCCCGACTGCGCCATGAGCACGGCGGCCCATGCCATCGGCACCGCGCAGGACTTCCTTAACCCCAACGTGGTGAAAGTGGTGCTGGACCGGCGCGGGACCGCGCAGTATTTCAGCCGCGCCCCCATTCCCTGGTGGCGCGACGGCATGGCTCAAGCCTGGCACACCGGACTGCAGTCACTGCCCGCTGAGGTGCAACCCTTGCGGCACATTGGCATCTACGCGTACCGCGTGGGTTTCCTCAAACGCTTTCCGCTGCTCGAATCCGCACCCACCGAACAATCAGAGTCGCTGGAACAACTGCGGGTGCTGTGGCACGGCGAGCGCATCGCGGTCCACGTGACCGACGACGCCCCCGGCCCTGGCGTGGACACCCCCGAAGATTTGGAACGCGTGCGCGCACTGATCGCCGCCGCAAGCTGATACCCCAACCTGTAAGTTGGGGCCAAGCTTGTGCATGCTATCCTCGCCGGATCACCTGCAGCAAGGGCAGGCGGCCAAGGGGACTGCTGTATCTGGCCGACCACATTTGAACCATTGAACGAAAAGGACCGTCATGAGACTGATTCTGTTGGGCGCGCCCGGCGCCGGCAAAGGCACCCAGGCCACCTTCATCTGCCAGAAGTACGGCATCCCCCAGATTTCCACGGGTGACATGCTGCGCGCCGCC
>CAYQTH010000129.1:0-207 GCA_964420415.1 uncultured Macromonas sp.
ATCCCCATCCGCACAGCTGAAGGGCGGCGCGTGCGCGAGGCCTTCGTGGCGCCGCCCGGCCACGTGATTGCCAGCGCCGACTACTCGCAGATCGAGCTGCGCATCATGGCGCACATCAGCGGTGACGAGGCCCTGCTGAAGGCCTTTGCCGAAGGCCTGGACGTGCACCGCGCCACGGCGGCCGAGGTGTTTGGCATCGCGCCGGAT
>CAYQTH010000129.1:217-3846 GCA_964420415.1 uncultured Macromonas sp.
AAGGTCATCAACTTCGGCCTGATCTACGGCATGAGCGGCTTTGGCCTGGCCAAGGCGCTGGGCATAGACAACACGGCGGCCAAGAACTACATCGACCGTTATTTCCAACGCTTTGCCGGCGTGCGCCACTACATGGACGAGACCAAGGCGCAGGCCAAGGCGCGCGGTTACGTGGAAACGGTGTTCGGCCGCCGCTTGTACCTGCCCGAAATCAATTCACCCAACGGCCCACGTCGTGCCGGGGCCGAACGTGCCGCCATCAACGCGCCCATGCAGGGCACGGCGGCCGACCTCATCAAGATGAGCATGGTGGCGGTGCAAAGGGCGCTGGACGAACAGCAGCGCGGCACCAAGATGGTGATGCAGGTACACGACGAACTGGTGTTCGAGGTGCCTGAGGCCGAGGTGGACTGGGTGCGCACCGAGGTGCCGCGCTTGATGGCGAGTGTGACCCAGCTCAAGGTGCCGCTGCTGGCCGAAGTGGGTGTGGGGCCTAACTGGGAACAGGCGCACTGATCTGGCGGCCGCCCGCCAGATGCTTCCCACGGGGGTGCGGGGTTCAGCGTGTGGCGGTGGCCAGCCCCAGGGCCAGCGCCTGGGCCGGGTCGTAAACATCGGTGCGCTCGCAGGTGGCGCTCATCAGTTTCTGCAGTACCGCCGTGGCAGTGGGGGCGGGCAGCATGGCGTTCAGGTAGCGCTTAAGGGTGGTGAACTGGCCGCCACTCAGGTCGCTGTGGCATTGTTGCTGGCCAAAGTCTTGGTCGGGGGGCAACTGGCTGAAGCCAATACGCGCCGCAGGCGGGCCTTCAGGCAGCATGCGGGTTTGCCCAGCGGCAAACACCAGCAGGCAGGGGGTGTGGCAGATGCTGCCTGGCATCACCTGGGTGTCATAGCCCCTGTTGCGCAGCATGGCTCCCAGCGTGATGGCATCGCCCGGCCAGCCGCTGCCGGCATCCAGCACCAGGCGTTTGCTTTGGCACCGCATTTGTTCCAGTTGATCGAACACTGGATTCAGTTGCCGGACGGCGTTGGCCACAATGTCGCCATGCAGCGTGATGCGGCAATCGCCGTTTCGGCTGCTGACTTCGATGCTGCCGCCCACGTAACGCAGGGGGCTGGAGGGCTGGCTGGCGGTGGTTGCTGTAATGGGCGCTGTGGCGGGAGAGGTGCCACAAGCGGCCAGGCACAGCGTCAGGGCCAGGCCGATCCAGCGCGACCAGTGGGTGGGGTTTGAGCGAAAGTGCATAGTGTGAATGTTAGCGAACCTGCGTTCCGCAGGGGGCTTGACAGCTCGGGTAAGGTGGATACAGGTATTTTTCTTGAATTGATTTTGGGTGCTTTATGACTCTTTTTGCCATTCTTTTGGGAACCGTATTGGCCGGTGTGGGCAGTGTCTGGCTGGCGGCAGCGCTCGGCCTGGGCCTGCTGGCGCGCTACACCCAGCACATGCTCAGCCTGGCGGCTGGAGCATTGTTGTCCACAGCGTTCATGCATTTGCTGCCTGAAGCCTTTGAAGCCGGGGTGGAGCCGCACGTGCTGTTTCCCTTGTTGCTGGCGGGCGTGGTGTTTTTTTTCCTGCTCGACAAGGCCGAGTTGTGGCACCACGGCCACGAACACCACCATGCCCAAAGCCACGGCCACGCAGGCCACGAACACCATCATCACGGCCATGCCCACAGCCTGCGCAGCGGCGGGTGGGCGGTGCTCGCGGGCGACAGCGTGCATGCATTTGGCGACGGGGTGATGATTGCTGCGGCTTTTTTGGCAGATTGGCACCTGGGGGTGGCGGCTTCACTGGCGGTGCTGGCGCACGAAGTGCCCCACCACATGGGTGACCTGGTGGTGCTGCGTGAAACCTCGGGCACCCGTCGGGCAGCTCTGCTGAAAGTGTCTCTGGCGGGCACGGTGACCGCTCTGGGCGGGTTGGTGGGCTATGCCTTGGTGTCCCATCTGGCTGAATACCAGCCGTATTTCCTTACCGTGGCTGCGAGCAGTTTCATCTACGTTGCATTGGCAGATTTGATTCCGCAATTGCAGAAAAAACTGACCTTGCGCGAAACCTTGGCCCAGGTGGGTTGGTTGCTCGCGGGCATTTTCATGGTGATGCAGGTGGGCGGCTTGCTGCACGCGGCCCACTGATCAGGAGTGTTCTTCTGCTGGGGCTTGTGGAATGGCGCGGGTACGCAGCATGGTGGCGGTGATGCCGCTTGCCATGATGAGCGCGATACCCAGCCAGCCGAACCAGGGTAGTCTGTCGCCAAAAAACAGCAAACCCAGCAGGCTGGCGAACACAATGCCCGAATACTGCAGGTTGGCCACCAGCAAGGTGGCTCCACTGGCGTAAGCGCGGGTCAGACACAACTGCCCCAGTGCCGCCAGGATGCCGATGGGCAGCAGCCACAAGGCGTGTGGCCACAGCCAGGGGGAAAAACCGGCGATGGAGGCCCCCGCCAGGCCTGCCAACATGGCGCAGATCGAAAAATAGAACACGGTGCGTGTTTCCGGTTCACCCGCACGCGACAAGGCTGCCAGTTGCAGGTAGGCCATGGCTGCAAACAAGCTGGACATCAGCCCCGACAGGCCGCCCAGTACCTGTTGTTCGTTGAACGTGGGCCGCAACACCAGCGCCACGCCCACAAACCCTGTCAGCACAGTCACAAACAAAGGGCCTTGCTGCCGCAAGGGAGTGGCGGCCTTTTGCAGCAGTAGCGCGCCGCCCAGCAGAAAAGTGGCGATCCAGATGCTGCTCATGTAGTTCAACGTCATGGACGTGGGCAGCGGCAGCACCGACATGGCATAAAACCAGGTGACTTGTGATGCCACGCCCACCACGCCGCGCCAGGCATGCATCATGGGTACAGTGGTATGCAGTGAAACTTTCTGCGCGCGCGCCAGTCCCCAGACGAACAACAAGCCAATCACGCCCCGGTAGGTCACGATCTCGAACGTGTTGTAGTGCGCCGATGCAAACTTGATGCACACCGCCATGGAGGCGAAAAAAAATGCCCCCAGCACCATCCAGAGCGCCTGGAGGGCATGGGGGTGTTTGGTGGCAACAGGCTTTGCGCTGATGCTCAGCCTTTGAAGTGCTCGCCCATCTTGGCGCGGTACCACTCGTGGAAGTGCTGCATGCCGTCTTCCATCGGGCTCTGGTAGGGGCCGACCTCGCTGGTGCCGCGTGTCAGCAATGCCTTGCGGCCGGCGTCCATGCGCTCGGCGATCTCGTCGTCCTCGATGCAGGTTTCCATGTAGGCGGCACGCTGCGCTTCGACGAATTCGCGCTCGAAGGCGACGATTTCCTCTGGGTAGTAAAACTCCACCATGTTCAGTGTCTTGTCGACGCTGATCGGGTGCAGTGTTGATACTGTCAGCACGTGCGGATACCACTCGACCATGATGTGCGGGTAATAGGTGAGCCAGATGGCCCCGTGAGATGGCATCTGGCCTTCACGGTATCTGAGCAGCTCGCGGTGCCAGCGCTCATACACCGGGCTACCTGGATTGCCCAGTTTGCCAGCCACACCTACCGTTTGCACGGAATACTCTCGGCCAAATTCCCAGCTTAGGTCGTCGCAGGTCACGAACTGACCAAGGCCTGGGTGGAAGGGGCCGACGTGGTAGTCCTCCAG